>CAYLZE010000031.1:0-46275 GCA_964388035.1 uncultured archaeon | reverse complement strand
CCAGCGTGTATCTGGCACGTTCATACGAGAAAACCATCCCGCATTACTCGGGGACACTCACAGCAGCTTTCCAAATTACGGTTACGCGGCTATCACGCTCTATGGCTCGGCGTTCCAGAGGTATTCACCTTCTTTGGGGAAGCCGTATGAGGCCCACACACCACATCTCCGCCGGATTTCTCCGGGGATTCGGTTTGATCTGTTCCGCTTTCGCTCGCTGTTACTAACGGAATCACTGTTGTTTTCTTTTCCTGCATGTACTAAAATGTTTTACTTCCATGCGTTCCTCTTCCCATAAGGGAATCTTGCGGTTTATTGGACCGCAAGCGGATGTCCTATTCGAGAATCTCGGGGTCTGCGTCTACATGCGACTAACCCGAGCTTATCGCAGCTTGTCACGCTCTTCTTCAGTTCTCCAAGCCAAGGCATTCACCAATACACCGCAAATTCAAGAAGCTTGAATTACTATAGTGTAGGCGTATGGCGTCTACTCAGGGAAAGGTTCAGATTGCTTATCTGAGGCGTATCTTACGTGTGTAAATAAAATAGCAAGTATTCTTCAAAGAGACAATACAATTGAAAATCACGTTAATGTGGGGAAATGTGTTCCTATGAGCACGATTTTCGTGCTTGGCAAGGGATTCTTGATGCGACCGACAAGTAGTCAGAAGGGTCACCTCAAGCACTCGTTTCCTGTAGCATCGGAGGCGTCATGTGCCGTCCAATGTACTTCCACGAGGCCTTTGCCAATTATTGGCACAACATCATCATATGAGATGAGGTATTTTTTTACCAATAATGTTCGATGATTTAAATGTTATATTAGATCATTACATCATCGACTAAAATAATCAAATGAACACGATAATAAATATTTAACGGTGATAGAACGGAAAGTTTATAGGGAGGATTTTTAAAAAGGAATAGCATCCGTAGCATGTCATTTTTTTCATGTAATTCAATGTATTCGATGAAGAGTTTCATTAATTCGTGAACGGATTTTCAGAGATGATAGGTAAAAATATTCCATAAAATTAATAGTTACCCTTGCTTTACGTTTAATAAATTCATTTTCAATTTCTGGTTACATGGTGTTTGGGAGTGAAAGTGATAGGGAGAATGAAAGGGAAAGCTACATTCTTATTATTCGAGAACGAGAACGGGGTTAGCCGATTTTCGAAAATTGCAAAAGTGGAGTGAGCTGAAATGGAGCAAAAAGCATTAATCGGGTGTTCGGGATGGAGTTATGAGGAATGGTCCGGTCCTTTTTATCCCAAATCAATCAAGCCGGATCAATACCTGTTATATTATTCAAAGATTTTCTATACCAATGAGATTAACACTTCTTTTTATCAGATTCCCTCGAAATATATGGTGGAGAGTTGGGCAAAAAAGACACCGAAGGAATTTGTTTTTTCCGCAAAGTTGCCAAAGAGCGTGACGCATGAAAATTTGCTGGATCTGGATGCTTGTCAAGGGGATTTAGATCTATTTTTAACATCCATGGAACCGTTAGTAAGAGCAGGCAAATTATGGGCGTATTTAGTTCAGTTGCCGCCTTCCTTTAAGAAAGAAGAGCATTTTTCTTATTTAAAAGAGTTTATTGACTCATGGCCCGAGGATCGGAAAGAGAAGGGATATGAATTGGTGGTGGAATTTCGACATGAATCGTGGATGCAAGAGGAGGTGTTTGATTATCTTAGACAGCAATCATTGACCTATTGTAGCGTGATCGAGCCGACGTTGCCTCCAAGAATGGACATTACCAATCCCCATTTTTTCTACCTTCGATTTCATGGCTATGGGCAGAAAATTTGGTTTGATTATTTTTTCAAGGAGGAAGAGATAAAGAATTGGGGGTTACAACTAAAGGACGTGTTGAAAAAGGTGGATAGAGCGGGAATTTATTTCAATAATCATTTTTCGGGGTATGCGGCAAAAGATGCGCTGATGTTGATGAGACAGTTAAATATTGAGCCTCGAACCGACCCGGAAAAGGTCTCGATCTTGGACGTGAAAAAAGATGCGGGAGAATATTCGGAGGGTCAAACGAGTTTGGAAAAATTCATGTAAAATTAGGGGGAATGAAAAGAGAAAATATTAGATAATGATTGTATTTAATTATTAAAAGCAAGAACTGGAAGAATATCAAATGAAAGAGCTTAAAGTGGGCATTATTGGTGCGGGCAGCTTGGGAAGTTTATTTGGTGGATTAATGTCCAGGATTCCATCTGAGAAATATCACGTGAAAGTGACATTATTTGGGCGAGAGGATCACGTGAATGCGATTAAGGAAAACGGGCTTATTATTGTAAAGGATCAAGAGAAATGGGCCTGTTCTCACGTCGAAGCATTTCAGTCTCCTGAAGATTTTAGATTATCGGGAGCGAACAACTCCGTCATTACTTTTGATTATCTTTTCCTCACCACAAAAGCCCATTCCATTGAATCAGCCATGAATCAATATCAAGAATTAATATCTTCTTGTCGTTCGTTTGTCATTTTGCAGAATGGAATTGGGAATGAGGAACGGGCAAAGAGGTACTGTCCGAAGGAAAAGATTATTAGGGTGTTAACCTCTGCCGGAGCTTTCAAGATAAAGCCGGGTGAAGTGATATATACGGGCGAAGGAATAACGAAAATGGGATTTCCATTCAAGGAAGCGTTTGGAAAAGGGGATGAATGCCTAAATACTTTACAAGAACTGTTTCATCTCGCTTCTCTTGAAACTCTCGTCGTCAAGGATATTAATGAAGATTGTTGGGAGAAGGTGTTCGTGAATATTGGGATAAACGCGATTGGGGCGCTAACACGTTTAAAAAACGGAGAGTTGCTGAATAACAAGGCAATAAAGGAGATGATGAGGGAATGCGTTGAAGAAGCAGTATTCATTGCCCAGAAAATGGATGCCATTCATGAAAGCAAGGATTTCGTTGAGATCATGTTTGATGTGGCCAGAAGGACTTCTGAGAATGCTAATTCAATGTTGCAAGACGTGTTAAATGAAAAGAGAACGGAAATTGATTATATTAACGGCAGAATCGTGGAATTAGCCTCGGAATTGAATGTAAAAGTTCCAGTTAATGCGTTAATAACCGCATTGATCAAGGGGTTAGAACAATCCCTGCTTAGCGGGACATGATCTTTCGGACCATGTAATACGCGTTTTCTCCGTCACGGTAATAATTTTTCTTGATGGAATGAATCCGGAAGTTGAAACTCTTATAGAGGTTAATAGCGGTTTGATTGGACACTCTGACTTCTAGCACGTATTCGTGAATTTTATATTTCTTTATTTCCGGCATGGACTGTACCAATAAAGATTTAGCGATACCCCTTCTCCTATGTTGGGAATCTACCGCAATAGAGACCAGATGTCCTTTATTAATCAAGCGCAAGCTATTGAGAGAAGGAGCGCGTTCTACTCTCCACATGATGTATCCGATAATTTGGTTCGCCAGAGTTGATGCCACCAGAAAGGCATTTCCGAAGTTATCCAATATGTTTTTATAAAAAAAGTAAGGATAATCTTCCGGAAGTTCTTTTTCGTTTACCGAAATAACACCATCTAAATCATCGAGGGTACACCTTCTTATGGTATAAAGCTGGCTTAAGTCCACCGGAGTTTCGATGTTATCCTTAACGTCCTTGTCGGCTCCCATTTTTTTTTTCTCGTTAAGAATTAATGTATATTATTAATGAATATTAAGAATATAAATAACGTAATTTTTAAGTTTTTTAAGTTTTTTCCATTCGAAAATATTCATGATGTTACAATTTCAAATGCTTTTTCTTTTTGATTTTCGAGATATTCTTTAATTAATTCCAAGGCGTCTTGGAGGTTTTTTTTATTATTAAATTCTTCGATTATGATTTGTAGATCCTTTTTTGGTTGTTTTTTCAGTTCCTCTATCATGCTAATGATTTTCGGAATGGTTCTGATGATGTTATCGACGATGGTGATATCTGCCCACAAGCTCGTCCTGCTCAAGGGATTTAAATCTATGGCGATAACTTTCTTACCAATTTTTTTTAATGCTTCGGTGCGGTCTCCATCTTCCAAGGGTACCATGATGACATCTGCATCTTTAATAGATTCGACCAACCTTCGATTACTATCCAATCCTTCGATTTCTACTAATTTTTCTTGATTTACTCCCCTGATATCTGGAGCGCCTGCCTTTTCCAGCACGTTCTTGATGGCTTCGACTCTTCCTTTTTTTTTATAAAATAAATTAATCTCTAAAGGTGCTCCTACTAATTTAGATAAGCGTGCCATGGGATCGGCAACGAGTGCCGCAACATTTCCATTGATACTTATTACCGGACTTTCGGCTAATAATAATAGCGCAGAGGCTGCCTTGATGGCACGTAAAGCAGGAGGAGTGGTTTTTTCTCCCAAAATATAATCAAAGCATTCCCCCCTTCCATGAGCGATTAACCCTGCTTCTGTGACCACTAAATTTTTCATTCCTTCAATAATTTTGTGGCGATATTCCAGACTTTCGGCACGTGGGTGCGAGGCGGGAACAACATCGTCATGTGCTTGTTCTTCGGGCATTTTTGGTAAGATAACTTAATTACTGCTTAATATTAGGAAAAAATAAGGGAAAACTATTAATCTTTTGCCTTTTTTATGATTAATAGAATATCATGAGTTCAACTGAAAAAGCAGAAAAAGCGAAGCATAACAAGCTAAAGATTTATCGAACGAAAAAGTTATTAGAGTCTCTCAAAGATAAGAAGGGATTTCATACCGAATTAATATCCCTATACATACCACCGGATAGAAAGCTTTCAGATGTCACTAATTATTTAAAAAACGAGATTTCAGAATCTTCGAATATTAAATCAAAATTGACCAGAAAGAACGTGTTGGATGGAATTAGCAGTCTTTTAGGACAATTAAAGAATATCACACAGACTCCTGAGAATGGCCTCGTCATGTTTTCGGGAGCAATCCCCCAAAGTAATACTCCGGGCACGGAAAAAAATGAATTATATATTATCGATCCCCCGGATAAAATAACGACCTTTAAATATCATTGCGCCAGCGAGTTCTTATTATGGCCATTAGAAGAAATGCTTACTTCCAAGGATACTTACGGGCTAGTAGTAGTTGGCAGGCAAGAAGCGGCTGTAGGTTACATTTCGGGAAATACTATTGAAGTTGTACGAGAATTTACATCGGGAATACACAGCAAGCATAGAGCCGGAGGGCAATCACAGAGAAGATTTGAACGATTAATGGAAGAGGGAGAAAAACAGTTTTATAGGAGGATTTCAGTCTCCATAAATGAAATTTTTCTAAACATGGAAAATTTACGGGGTATTTTTATTGGGGGTCCCGGATTTTCTAAAGATAAATTCGTTGCTGACGATAACTTGGATTACAGGCTTAAAGATAAGGTCTTGGATGTCGTGGATCTGGGTTATGGAGGTTCGGAAGGGATAAGAGCCTTGGTGGATAAAGTTCAAGATAAAATGGAAGATGTGAAATATATCCAAGAAAAACAGGTCATGCAGAGATTTTTAAAAGAAATTTCAAATGATTCGGGAATGGTAACCTACGGTATAAAAGAAGTACAAAAGGCATTGGAAATGGGTGCCGTAGACACGCTCATTCTTTCCGAAAACTTGGATGATAATTATATAAAACTGGCGTGTTCAAATTGTGGATATAAGATTGATAAAATCGTGAAGGAACGAAATTTAGAAGAATTTACATCCGTGGCTCAAGACCAAATTTGTCCCCAATGCAGCTCGAATTCTTATGGAATCGTAGAAACAAAAACATTAATTGAGCATTTTGGGGAGATTGCTGAAACGATGGGTACGACAGTTGAAATTATATCTTCAGAAACTGAAGAAGGAGAGATGCTAGCTCGGACATTCGGAGGAATTGTTGCCATTCTACGATTCAAATTGGAATATTAGTTTTAAGTTCTACCAAGTTGATTGCAAGAATTTTGAGGTGTAAAAGGAAGAGAGGGAAAAATTACTACTTTTTAAATATATTTCAAAATTAAACTAAAAAGGTAAGAAAAATTAACATGGAATTAAAGGAACTTCTATTAAATTTAAAAATGATCATGTTCGGGGGTAAAGGCGGGGTAGGAAAAACTACTTGTGCGGCTAGTTCCGCAATTTGGGCTGCGGAGCATGGAAGGAAGACTTTAATTATCAGTACAGACCCGGCACATTCTTTAGGAGACAGTTTAGGAATGGAGCTTTCTTCTGGTACCCCCACACCAGTAAATGGCGTCGAAAATTTAACAGCCATGGAAATTAATCCTAAGGAGAGGATTGCCAACTTTCAAGATTTTACAAAATTCAATCCCATGGAAGAGATGGGCCTTTCGGGATTCATGAAAGATAATCCTTTGTTAGGAGATGTACATGAACTGCAAGATCTGGCTTCCATGAATCCGCCGGGTATTGATGAAGCATTAGCTTTTGCGAAAGTGTTAGAATTTATTGAAACGGAGCATGAATATGATTTGATCGTTTTTGATACGGCACCTACCGGACATACATTAAGATTTTTAAGTTTACCGGAAACCTTATCTGGCTGGATAGGTAAACTCTTACGGTTGAGATTGCGCATGGGAAATGTAATGGGGGCTTTCAAGAGTCTTTTTTCCCGCGACGAGAAAAAGAAGGACAATTCCTTAGAATTTTTAGAAAAAATAAATGATATCATATTGAATGCCAGAGAGGACTTGATAAACCCGTCAATAAATAATTTCGTAATCGTCATGATTCCTGAAGAAATGGCCATCGCAGAAACAGGTAGATTGATCAATGAATTAATCAAGTTTGAAATTCCCTCTACTTGCATTGTAGTCAATCAGTTATATGAACAAACGGAAGAATTATGCGCTTTTTGCCGCTCAAGGAGAAACATGCAACAAAGAAATTTAATTAAGATTAAAGAAGTATTTCAAGATAAGTTGGGCAAGATTCTAATTGAGGTGCCATTATTCAAGGAAGAAGTAAGAGAATATGACCGTTTGAAAGAATTTAGCACGCATCTCATTTCTTAATTTTCCTTTTCGAGATCTTCCATGAATTCACAATAACTACATTTCAGTTTATTCCCACCACAAGGATACCCACATTTTTCACAGTTATTAGGAGGACCCTCGGAATTTGCATCGTGAAGAATTTTCGAGAGTTCAATAAACCCATGAAATAAATTAAATTCGATTTCAGGAGACAATTCCTTGAACTGTTGAAGAAATTCGAATATCCTCTTTCTAGCAATTGGCTCGTTCATCCGATTAGGACAGAGCGAGTTCATGTGGGGAAATCCTTTAATATTCACGTAATAATGAATTTCTTCTTCCGGGATTTCCATGAGAGGCAAAATTTTTTTAACGTAATATTTTTCCACTCTTGCTTTAGTGCTTTTAAGGGGATATTGACTTCCAATGAGTGGAATCCTTTTATACATGATATTCATTAAGAATGTTTCCGCTATATCCGTGAGATTATGTCCCATTGCTAAGATATCCGCGTTAAGTTGTTTTGCTTCTTCATTGAGTAATCTCCGTTTGATTAATGCACAATAATTACATGCGTATCTATATTGTCCCGATTGTTGTTTGATTTGGACAATCTCGTCGAGCGTTTTTCCCACTTTTTGGGAAAAACTCATGCTTTTAAGCTCAATTCCAAGTTTTTTGCATAAATTTTCAGCGATGATCACTCCAGGATCTCGATAGTTAGCAATTCCTTCGTTTATGGTGAGTGCAATCATGGGTTCGGGGTGATACATCTTTTCTTGATATTTTACTAGATTATATAGCAAGGATACAGAATCCTTACCCCCAGAGAGCGCAATTACGACGCGATCTTTCGATGATAGCATGGAATATTTTGAAATGGTCTTTGAAATCTTCCTTTCTATGAATTCTTCAAAACATTGAGGGCATAGAGTATCTCCGGCATAATTTCTTTCAACAATATCGCCCTCTTTGGCACAACGAGAGCATGTTCCTCTTTTAAAAAAAAATGTATTAAATGCGATTTTTATCACGTGGTGTTTATGTAACTTCAAGTAAAGGGGGTAACAAATCCAAATTTTAGAAAGGACAGGAGAAAATTACCTCCTAAGAGAATTAAGGTAATGATTCGAATGGTATTTAAAATTAGTTGTTTTTTTGGTTTTTTCTCATCGAACCAATATTTATATCTTACTTCAAGAGTGGATTTTTTTGAAATCGTAGAGCTTTCTGGTAATTTTAACTCAAGAGTGCTTTTAAATCCATCTCCGATCTTATCAACTAACTGGTAATAATTGGTATTCAAGGTAAGTTCGTCCGTATTGGATATATCTTGATTTTTTGAGACCTTTTCTTGTAGATAGATCCTTACTTCCTCGATTTCAGAAACGCGAAATTCGGATAATCCATAAAACTTTTCTTCTTTATTAAATTCAAACCTGTCTTTTTTCAGTTTTAGCTGATCATAGTTTTCTCCCACAATCCCATATATAACTTCTTTTAACATCCTATCGCCATCAAAGATGGGGAGTCCTAATAAATTAAAGATAGTTACGCTAAAAGCAATGACCCAAAGCCAGACAAATTCTGTAAATAGAAAAACAGGCCAATCGCCCGTAAATAACTTTCCCAAAAAACCTAAAGGCATGTAATAGGTACTCGTTAAAATGCCGATATACACGCCAACTACTTCATTCTTATCGTTATAAAGGGGACCTAGGACGACTCCTTTTTCAGTAAACCTATCTTCATGAGGAAGATAGATAAGCATGGTTAAATGATCTCCGGGGGCTAAGTGAATTTGAGGATCTTGATTCATTAAAATATAGTTGAGAGTAATGCCGTGTTCTCCGTCAAGATAAATGAAATCTCCCGTACTTCCTGCTTCTTTTAAACCAACAATTACATCTCCGGACGAGAGATTCCCATAATTATATCCTCCCTCTTCGGGAGTCAAGACGGACTCTACTTGAGCAACTTGCTTACCATAAAAGGGGGAAATCAAGAGAGGAAAGGTAATTAATAGGATTAAAGCAATAAGGGACGTGATAGCATTAATATAGGCGCCCGCTCCTGCAATTCTTAATCGTGTATTGCGATGAAATTTGGTGGAACGCAATTCTCTTTCATCCACTTCTACAAAGGCACCAAATCCAATTAAATAGAAAAGCCCTGCGGCTAATACTCCCGTTGATTTTATATCAACCCCATCAGAACTTGCCGCGATCCCGTGAGCTAATTCATGAGTGGTCAAGATAAATAGCAGAGGAATTATTAGATAAGCAAAAATAGGCAATCCTATTGTTACTCCGGGAATTAGGGGCGTAATGACATTTTCAATCTGAGGATTGATGATTAAATTAATTAAATTCACAAAAAAGAAGTAATAGGCGAAAATCATGAAACCAAAACTCACAAAAATTCCGATTGACCAAAATATTTTCCAAAATCGCGTAAATCTTCTTGATATTTTCTTAATGAAATTATTTAATTTTTTGGTTTTTACCATGGCTAGTAGGGGAAAAAAGACATAAATAACATCTTTTTTATGCCGTAAAGAGTAGACTAGTATTCCCATTAAAATCCAAAACAATAGGGATAAAATAAACCAAGGATTGGTAATAAAATCTACTACTAATTGATCGATAGCCATCTAAGTTATAATTATGTTATTGCGATATTATTTATTTAACATTAGGAAAAAGGAAAGGTTTACTATAAATTTTTTCAATAACGCTCCGTTAGATTTTTTTTTGTTTCTCATTCAATCAATTCAAAAAATTTAAATTGAAAAAAATCAAATGCAAAATACAAAATGAAGGTAAAAAAAATATAGCGAGGACTGGATTTGAACCAGTGATCTCAGGGTATCTCAGAAAAGATTACTTTTCCTATGAGCCCTGCGGGATAAACCAGGCTGCCCTACCTCGCTTTAAATGTACTCCAGTATCACATTATTAAATTTTTTTTATAAATAAACAATTAATTTCTTTTTTATATCGAATCAACGAAATCTTTTTTTTTTTAATTTATTAAACACATTATATAATTTTAACTTTAGGGATAATAAAAGATAAATCAATTTATTGATAAATTTCTTAATTTAAAATGTGAAAACATCCATCAAAATTAGGATTTAAAAAAAAGTAAAATGGAGTTCTAAAAAACTAACCATTTATTAAATTGCCCTCGTCCGTTAGGGCAATAATTAAAGAATAATATTCCTTAGGAAATATGTTTTGACCTTCTGACCTTCGTGAGGCCCATCTAAATATACCATATTTTTAAAATATACATAAAATTGGTCTTTCCAAAGGTGTTTAAATAAATTTTTAAAACTGCTTCGTTATCATCTACAATAATATCATCATAACAAAAATTTAGGAGATATGGCTTTTCACTTGGCTGTTTTTCAATTTCTAGCATATCCTTAAAGAAGCCCGCTTTCATATCTCCAAGCATTTGGCCTTCACTTATTACCCAATTATTGCGATATTCATCATAATAAATTTTTGTTTTTAACACCTTAGAATTATCTGTCATAAAATCTGTAGATATATAATAATTTCCATTATAATGCAAAAACCCATCAGTATCGAATATAGGGGGATCATTGATATCCCCCTTTTTACGCTGATATATAACAGCATGGACACCAGATAAACAATGAGTATAAAAAATCATCATTGAAGGACAGCCAGCATATTTATTTGCGTGGGATAAAACCATAATAGACATGGCAATTGAACGGATTAGGGAGGAAATAGGATATGATGAGGGATACACGGTAAACCACTTGATCGAGTTCATGTATCAAATCATCATTGACAGGGTAGAAGCATTGTATGGCGTGGATCTGGGGGACGCGGTTCACTTGGAGATCAACTAGCAGTTCATTGGAGATTGATGAGCATGAACTATACTATAAGCACGGGAAAGGGCTGACTAAAGAAGGGATGCGAGAAATCCTTACCATTATAAAGGAAATGGCTTAAATAATAGACTTATTTACTTTTTTACTTATTGGTATCTTTTTTTCCTTATCTTAATTTTTATATTTCCAATTCAGAAAATTTGCTGCCCATTTACATTTAAAAGAAAGGATTTCCGTTTACATTCCAAAAGATCTTAGATTTGCTAGAGGAAATTAATGCCTAACACCCTAAAAAAATCCATTCTCACGTTTTCTCCCAAAACTTTTCCCAAAAAGGAGTTTAAGGCGTTTAAACTCCTTAAACCCTTTTGCTTTATTAAATCCAGATTCTAAGTATTTTTTTTAAGGGGATAATTAATCTAAAAACAGGGATGTGCTACAAACCTTGCTGCATGAGTAAAAGGGATTTAGAAATCAGGTAATTGCGAGCATAGTAAAACGGTCTATTCAAGACTTAATAGATATTACTAAAAAAGAGGGAAGATTATTATTATTAATTCGTGTACAATTGTGAATCATGATGAATAGCACGCAAAGTTATAAGAGATATCCGGCAGTAAAATGTTGGATACAGCATTTAACGGAGGGCCAATATCTCAATGAGGAAAAGGCCATATTTACAATTTTTGGTAAGCTGAAAAGAGTCCGATTAATTGCCACAATTCACGATAAAAGAGAAATCCTTCTCAATCAAGCCGATGACGATTTATTATATCAAGAGGAGGGGAAGGCAACTCATCGGCTTGAATTTGACCTTGAAGATGGGACGGGGCAAATTAGAGCTAATCTTTGGCGAGTTAATCCCGAGAATTATGAGGAATACCAAAAAGGAGACATCGTGGATATAATAGGAATTATCAGGGAATATAAGGGGTTTTTATCAATATCACCGGAAATCTTGCGAAAGATTGAAAATCCGAACATGATATTATTAAGAGATGCCGAGATCATTAAAAGAATAAAGACCGATAAATTATTCGAGATTCCTGATTCAACCCAAGAGGATTTTGATCTTGAGGATCTTTCGGAAAAAATTGATGTAGATTCTTTATTCGAGGAGCAAAAAGATGATAAAACGAACGAGATTAAGGATCGTATCTTTTCAGAGATAGAAGAGGGGACTTTAGAAGGTAATGGCGTTCGGTTCCAAGAGCTGCTTAAGAGCATTGGTATTCCTGAAAAAGAACTGCGAAAGTATATCAGGGATTTAGAAATGGAATCTAAGATTTATCCCTCTGAAGAGGATTTATTTCAAACTTATTAAAAATTTGATTAAAAAAACTAATTTCTGATTTAATTTAATCCGTTTAAATTTTTATAGAAGGAAATAAATAAATTTTTTGCTTAAAATACATTTTTTACCCAAAATATAAGAATAGGAGAATGATCCCATGGATATCAACAATTATGAAGAATTATTAGAAAAAGCATACGATGAGGTACCTGAAAATGTCAAAAAAATGGAACGATTTGAGATCCCTAAAGTGGAGCTCAGGTTCGAAGGAAAAAACACTTTTATTACAAATTTTAGCAAGATAATTAATGTTTTAAATAGAACCGAAAAACATTTTCTCAGCATTTTTCTTAAAAAAGCGGGAACAATGGGAGAGGCTCGGGGGCAAATACTATTTTTAAAGGGAAAATATAAGGAACAAGTATTAAATCGCTTGATCGAGGATTACACCAAGACCTATGTGCTCTGTAATATTTGCAACAGGCCAGACACTCAGATAATAAAAGAAGGAAAAAAGCAATTTTTACAATGTGAAGCTTGTGGTGCTAGGATTGAAATAATAGAGTGAATATTTACAATAATATTAGAAAGGAGTATTAAGAAAGCATACATGAGGGTTTATCTTAAAATACACTGCAGAAATGAAATGGAAACTATAGCTTGTTGCGACGAGGAGCTTTTAAATAAAATTTTTAAAGAGGGAAATCTAAAAATAGAAATCACCTCTCAATTCTTTGGAGGTTATTTATTAACCATCCAAGAAGCGATTGAAATCCTCAAGAGCGCGTGCTTTTTTAATATCGTGGGTGAAAATGTTATTAAACAGGCAATCGAGAATAATATTATTTCTGAAGATGGGGTTCGCACTATTAGTGGCGTTCCCATGGCAATGAAAATGGTGTTTTAAGTGTAACTAATACTAATTTGGTTTAAAAGGACGGTTATCAATGCCCAATAGATTTTGTGCTATTTGTGGAGAAACCTTAGATGAGAATGCCCCTACATTTAACATGTGCTTGAAATGCTATCTAAAGGAGCATCCATTATTTACACTCCCCGGAGAATTCCATCTTATCATCTGTCCGGATTGCGGCAATTATGCCAAACAGAAAGATTGGAACGAAACAAATGAATCGGACATTATTTTGATCACAGAAGAAGCGATTTATAATTATCTTTTAATACCATTAATGAAAAAAAATGCACTTGAATTTAATTTAACTTTAGATGAAAATAGTGTTTTTTACAACTCAAAAAATATGATAGAGACGATAGAATTTGAAATAGAAGGGTGTCAAAAGAAGAATAAAAGCATGTTTTATAAACAACCCATTAAAATAATACTTAATCATGAATTATGCGAAAATTGTTCAAATTTAAGGAGTGGAACGCATTTTACATCTATCATGCAATTGAGGGTAATGGATGAATCTCAATTCAATCTCTTGAATGATATTATTCAAGAGATTCAATTTTTTACGGAAAAGGAATTCAATAAGGATCCCAAGCAATATATTTCTAAAATGGAGGACAAAAAGTATGGAGTGGACCTGTTATTGAGCACTAATGAACTGATGAATCATCTAATCTCCTATTTGAAAGGGCAACACAATTTCCTCTTAAAAAGAACTAAAAAATTGGTAGGAAGGGATTCTAAACAGGGAAAAAATATCTATCGGTTGACCAGTTTGGTAAAATTTCTTCCTGTTTCGAAAGGGGATCGGGTAATATCGGAAAATGGAGAAGAGTACTTGGTAACGGACATTACTAAAAAAAGAATCTTATTAAAAAATACATCCGGTGCAAAGTTATTCTTGGATTATGAAGAATTTTTTAAATTGAATTATCATTTGAAAAGTGAGGAGAACAAGCATGAATAAAGAAAATTATAAGGATTTAAACGATAAATTTACTAAAAAACTCAATAAGAGGATTGATACCTTAGAAAAGGAAGGAATTGATAAATATCGCATGAAAAAGATCGATCAAACGCAAAAAAGAGCAGCCGTCGCTTCCGTGTTCGATGAAAGAACCTGGTCTCAATTAAATAAATTAATAGCGGGAGGGATCTTAAAAGAGATAGAGGGGATCATCTCCTCAGGAAAAGAAGCTAATGTGTATCTGGGAGTGAATGAAAATGAAGAGTATGTGGCAATTAAAATCTATAAAATTGATAAAAATACATCGAAATGGATGAAAAATTACATCATAGGAGATCCTCGCTATAAAAATGTTCCGAGTAATATTTCAAAAGTTATCTATTTATGGGCGAAAAAAGAATTCAAAAACCTGAAAAGAGCGCAACAAGCTCATTTAAGGGTACCAAGACCTTATTTTGTGAAAGATAATATACTCATCATGGAATATATCGGATTTGGGGAAACCCCTGCTCCAAAGCTGAAAGATATCATGGAGCCCGTCAATAAAGAAGACGTTTTTGAGGAATTATTATACTTTATTAAGGTGTTATATCAAAAAGCGGAATTGGTTCACGGAGACTTATCCGAATTTAACATTTTATATCATAATCAACAACCCTACGTGATTGATATTTCCCAAGCCGTCTCCATTCAGCACCCAAAAGCAGAAGTATTCTTGGTTCGGGATATTAAAAATGTGTTTAACTATTTTCAAAAAATAGGGATTGTGACTCCAGATCCTAAGAAATTTTACTATGAAGTCATTAATATGAATGAGAAAAATAATAATAATATGAAAGGAGAGATGTAACTCATGAAAGTGCCTAAATCCCGAATTGCTGTCGTTATAGGCAAGGAGGGTGAGATCAAAAATCAAATTGAAGACTCTTTAGGATTAAAAATAGATATTTCCAGTGAAAATGGGGACGTATCTATACTTGTTGACATGGAAAATAAAAACTATAATCCATTGAATACCTTGGTAGCGCAAAAAATTATAACCGCTATTTCCCGAGGATTCAATCCTAAAAAAGCCATGAAGTTAATGGATGAAAATTATGACTTGGATATTTTTAATTTGGCTAAAATTTTAGGGCGATCGGAAAAGCGCATAAAAAGAGTAAAAGGAAGAATCATTGGAAAAAATGGAGAAATGAGAAAAGCAATAGAACAATATACGGAATCTTTTCTATCTGTCTTTGGCAAGACGATTGCAATTATAGGTAATTATGATAATTTACAAGTTGCTCGAAAAGCGGTTAGTTCGCTCATTAATGGCATGCCCCATCATTCCGTATTAAAATTCTTGGAGAACAAATATAGCGAAAAAAAGAAGGACGAGTTTAGGAAATTATATAAACCAGAATTCTGAAAATTATAACTCCAATCGTATCTTCGAGATTATAATTTCTCTTGCTTTTTAGATAAATAACTGAGGTTCGTTATTTTTTATTCATAAGATATTTCATTAATGTTAAATATATCATCCGAAAGATGGGGCTTTTCACTCTTCTCGCTTAGAATTTGTTTTGATGGGGTGGAAGGCTTATCCTTACCAAAGATTTGTGGTGATTTGATGCCCGTGATTAAAAGCATTATTCTAAGATAATTGTTATAATCTTCCGAAACGCGAGCGCCCCATATTACCATTGAATTTTCAACTTCCATTTTTTCACAAATTTTTTTTGCAACGGAATTTGCTTCTGCCAGGGTCAGGTCTTGCCCGCCCCAAATGTGAATTAAGGCTCCTCTTGCACCATCTATTTCGACTTCTAATAGAGGAGAACTGAGTGCATCGTTTATCGCGTCCTCTACCCTATTGCTAGTGGCGTTAGATTCCCCGAGGCCCACAATAGCAACGCCTCCCGTGCTCAAAATCGTTCTTACATCAGCAAAATCTAAATTGATTAACGAAGGTAAGGAAATGGTTTCCGTGATCCCTTTCACCATGGTTGCTAATACCTCATCCGCCACACTAAAAGCTTCCAAAATTGGTAGATCGGGAGCAATTTCCAGCAGACGATTGTTATCTATGACAACAAGCGTATCAACAATTTTCTTTAATTCGTTCAAGCCATAACGGGCTATTCCTTGACGACCAATTTCGGTTTCAAAAGGGAGAGTAACAACACCTACCACTATCGCTCCTTCATATTTTGCGATTTCTGCAACAATCGGAGCACTGCCCGTACCAGTTCCTCCTCCTTCTCCGCATGTAATGAATACTAAATCGGAATCTCTTAATATTCTTGTTAAATCTTCACGAGATTCTTCTGCGGCTGCCTTTCCAATGTCAGGATTCCCTCCAGCTCCCAGTCCCCTGGTTAATCCTTTTCCAATTAATAATTTAGAGTCGGCATCAACGTGTTCTAAATGTTGATGGTCTGTATTAATGGCAATACACGTTGCCCCATTAATCCCAATTTTCATCAAGCGATCAATCGTATTATTTCCTGCCCCACCACAGCCCACGATTTTAATATTTGCCTGTAAAATATTTTTTTTCACGTAATAATTATTTTCTCTATTCCTTGCCGTATTAATTAATCGCTCCATTAAAACAACCCTTTTTTATTCTTTCAAGCTTGTAAGAAGTATGTTTGAAAAAAATTAGAAGGTTTATAATATCGTGATGTTATGTTAAACTTTCATGTAACCTCGCTACTGGGGGCTTAAAGAAAAATCCCATTGTTTATTCGGATCAAAGATTTTATTGATTTTCGTTCCATTTATTATTAATATGCAAGGTAAAGGATAAGGAAACCGATTGGAAAAAGTTAAAGTATACGCTCCGGCATTGGTAATGAGTATTTTATCCCCTTCTTGTATTTCTTTAGAAAAAAAGTAATTTTTTGCTAATACATCTTGATCTGTAGGAATAATCCCATTGATTTGGGTCTCATATTTATGCGCGGCACCTAAATGTGAAATATTATAAAATCTAAAAGCTGCTTTAGCGAATTTGGGACAAATGTGGTTTCCTGCATTGATAAATACCATCCGATCATCATTCACATTTACAATTTCAGAGATAATAATGCCTGCATCTCCTACGAAATATCTTCCGGGCTCAAAATATATTTTTTCAACATCAATCTCTAATTCTTTCATGGTGTTCTTTAAAGTAATTGCGATTTTTTGCAATTGATTTTTTTTCATCACGGTTGCCTCTGGAAACCCCCCACCAAGATTCAGATTTTTAATTTCAATTCCATCTTTCCTTAATTGCTGCAAGTGGGTGGCGATAGCTTCTAAATTTTGCTTATATTGATTTACATCATTCATTTGAGTAGTTAAATGAGATAACATGGAGGTGATTCGAATATTATGAAAGGTTTTCGCTGCACGAAGGAGAAAATCGTGATTTTTTTGATTGAGCACGATTCCTAGTTTACTATTGTATTTTTGGGAATTAATCCTAATGCACACATTTTGAACGTGATCTTGTTGTTTGGAAAGGGCATTGATTCTTTCTAAATCATTTAAATTATAAACTATAATTTCTTTAACCTCATGCTGAATGCTTTTCGAAATCAGACCAACAGGTAAATAAGGGCCCCCCAATATGATTTTATTTGGAGGAAATCCTAATTTTAAGGCGAGATTGAATTCCAATTCACCGATGATCTCCGCACCGATATTTTCGGACTGAATAATTTTGCAAATTTCAGGAAGATAATTTGCTTTAAAGGAATAAAAACACTCAAATTCTTGAAAAATTGAACTGAATATCTCCCTAAAGGTATTAACATTATCTCGTATTCTTTTTTCGATAAAAATGAAAAAAGGAGTGGTATTTTCTTTAAAGAATACATCTACGGGTACAGAATCGATTAAGAGTACCCCATTCTCATTTATTAAATAAGGATTACCTGCGATATAGTTCATTATGATTGTCTCCACGTTTACTTTAATAGCATATCATATATATATTTTGTTTGAATAGCTATTTGACGCCATGAATGTCCCCGAGCAACTTTATTATAACCTTGTTGACCCATTTTTTTTCTCAATCTTTTCTTTTTTAAAAGAAAAACAATTTTCTGTGCAATATCTCCGGGATCGTCGAATTGCACCAAGAGTCCGTCAACATTATCTTCAATTACTTCGGGCGTGGCACCCGTGTTTGCTCCTATAACGGGTTTTTTACATGCCCAGGCTTCTAAAAATGCGATTCCATATGCATCGCTTCGACTTGGCATAGCATAGATATCAGATTCCAAGAAGGCGGCTATTTTTTTTTCATCATAATACCCCGTCAAGTTATCTGGAGTTAAATTGATTATATTTACTTTATATTCCTTTCTGAGTTTGGACAATTGTCGATTAAAAGCCAGGGTTGGAGGTCCAATAAACACAAAATTGATGGCATTTTTCTTTTCTAAGATAAGAGGGATCGCTTTCAAGAGGGATAAAGCTCCTTTTTCATAATTTTTATAACCACAAAATAAGATCAGGGCATTTTTTCGCGCAGCTTTCTCAAAAAATTTTGCTTTAAAGCTAAAGGGGTGAGAACTTAGATGTTCATGGAAAAATTCGAAATCCACCCCCATGGGAATGACCTTGATTTTCTGATTAGATAAAGATGAAAATGTCATTAATTTATCCTTTTCGAGGTTAGTGCATGCAATTATGAAGTCGAATTTTTCAAGAATTGAGACCATTTTTTTATCCAAGTATCGGGGATTTGAAAAGTGGAAAAAGGGCGTACACACGGTAGGGATTTCTAGTAATTTACCCAGAAGGAGACAAAGTACCAAGTTAAAATAAGGATAAAAGGTCGCGTGGATGAGATCATAGTTTTGTTTCTTCCAATGAGAGAGATTCTCAAAAAATGTTGTGAAAAAAGGACCATTCAAAATAAATTTCTTCAAAGAGTAATCATCAATTTCGAGTGCCCAATAAAAGCCTAAATCCTTTATAATTTTAATTTTTTTATCAATTGAAATGTTATATTCCGTTTTAAATCGCTTCACTTGTATTTGATTCACTTGATTGAAATAATTATCAGATTCATGGATGATTTTACCCGATGGATCTCTTAATGCCTTAAAATCTATTGCATTTGAAGTAATTATTTCCACCTCATACTTGAATTCCCGATTGAAAATTTCTGCCATTCTTTGAAGATAAAATTCAGCTCCAGAAATGGAAGGGAAGTACCTAGTAGGAAAATATAAGATTTTGGGCACGATAATTCTGGAGATTTTATTTTTAGATCTAATATTGAAAGGGATTCTCGATACCTAATTATAATTCTTCATTAATGGTATAGCTAATATGAAAAGAACATATATTTCATTAAATAAAACAATTCAAAGAAAATAAATATTATATCAAATTCTTTCAACTGAATACGTTTAAAGGATTTTATATTCATGCTTTAAAAGTTATAATTTCGAATTCTAATGACCCATAAAAACCCAATTGAAGCCTCTGAAAATTTTCTGGAAGAAAAGTTTAATCAACTAAAGCTAAAAAAAAAAATAGATAAAGAATTCTTACAAGATTTAGAAAAAATACTTTCAATTCCTGCTGAACGCATCATTGAAGCGCTAAGAAGAGGAATTACAAAATATATCTTGCGGCCCTCGAATAGGATTATCTGGATTGTGATGGGAGAGCATCAACCTTATCTCATATATCCCGATATGTATTGTGGATGTTTAGATTACTTCAATAGAGTAATGCAACAAAAAGAGATTGCTTACTGCAAGCATTTAGTTGCATTCAAAATTAGTGCCATCCTTGAGAGTTATGCAGAATGCGAGTTAAATGATGTGGAATTTAATAAAATCTTGGAAGATATCAAGGTAAAGTTTGACTAAATTCTGAGAGTTTCCATCTTTTCCAGAGATGCTAAAAGATGGGAGTCGACATCAAAATTTTGTTCTGCGCTTTGTATTTCATTCTTTTTCGCATGGGTTTCAGGATAGGTTGGGTTATAACTACATGTACTGGTTTTTTGAGAACATAATTCATAAATGCCAATTTTCCGACTTAATGCCATCACCTCTAATTTGTCCCATGCGATTAAGGGACGCAATAAAATGAAGTTCTTAATTAAATCATTATATGCATGAAGATTATCGAGAGTTTGCGAAGCTTGTTCTCCTAATATATCTCCGGTAACTAGGAGGTTAATGTTATTCATATTTGCTATACGCATGGCAATTCTTAGCATTAAACGTTTACATAAAATGCAGGTTAATTTTCTATCACATTCTTTTTGGATAACATTTAAATTGGAAAAATGATTGACAAAGTGGAGCGTTATTGGATTTTTTAGAGGAGCTTTAAGCTTTTTCACGATTGAAATAATTTTATCTTTAAATTGCTTTTCGTCCGTATCAGAAACAACAAAGGTAATAAAACTCGGATGAAATCCCTTTTTAATCATCAAATAGGAGGAGATTGGACTGTCAAAACCATCTGAAAGTAACGAGAGAAAATTGAGATTGTAACCATTCATTTTATATTTTATAATATTTAGAAATAACAATTAACTCTATTGCTAATATTTAAAAACCCTTAAAAATCGGTGAAATCCTCCCTTCAGATATTATCTCAATATTGATACAAATATGCATGAATCATAAAACTTTCACTCTATTCAGATGATACACGATTATAATAAGGAATAAACCAATCATTTTCTTAGTAATAAGAAAAAAAGTTGGTCAGATATAATGGATGAATCAGGTATACAAATTATAAAATATTCAGATCAAGCAAAATTAGATTTGATTAACCCCATTGCGTTTTTGGGTTGCCCAGGAATTGCAGATGTAGGAAAATTTGCCGTTGATTCCTTGATTGGACAATTAGAAGCAAAGAATTACATGGATATAATTTTTGACGAATATCCCGCAGGAGCGATCGTGGATGAAAGTATCCTCTCTGCTCCGAAAGCCGAGATTCTTTTTTGGAAAGATCCCAATAAAGAACGAGATATAATTTTGATAACAGCTGATGCTCAATCCTTAACTCCCAAAGGAATTTATAAAATATCGAATTTTTTAACAGAATGTCTTTTTCAATTTGGTGTAAAATTGGTCATTGCACTCGGTGCATATCCAGTTAATAAGCAAGCCATTAATTCAAGAACTCCCAAAATATATGTAACCTCCACCAGTCAAGAGTTATTAAGTGAATTTCTCGTTAAAGATACTTTTGAAAAATTACAAAAAGGAGTGATTATTGGGGCCAATGGACTCATTCCCACCTTGGCGAGAGCACGTTTTGGAATTGATGGTTTGGTCCTTTTAGCAGAAACGGATAATGTCGCCATGATCAATGAAGATATCACCGATCTCAAGGCCTCCATCACATTACTTGAAATGGTACAAAAAACATTCATGCTTCCAGTAAAGAAACAATATTCTCTTGAAAATATCGATGATATTACTTCAAAACTTGAAAAGAAAAAAAATAAGTTGGAAAAGGACTTAGAATCGTTCCAGATCCTAGATACAGATAATGAAAAAAGAAAATCCCTCTATATTTAATTTCTTATTTTTAGTAGTTTTAATAGAACCATCGCTAATATATATAAAATCTGATTTCCTCTATTAAGAATAAAATTTTTTAGAGATAACATGTTTATATTTTGTATGAAGTACGTTTGTGCTCGAAAAAGTTGTGGGAAAGAAGTCAGCAAAAAAGAGCTTAGTGCTCTTCCAGGAATTAAATGTAGCCACTGTGGGTTCAGGATCTTGTATAAAAAACGCCCAGATATCATCAAACGCATAAAGGTGCGATGATTATATCGTATTTAAACATTTAATTCAAACCCGAGGTTGGAAACTAAATCTTTATACCTATTTCTAATCGTTGCTTCCGTCACCCCTGCGGTCAAGGAGATTTCCTTTTGAGTACGTCGTTCTCCTTCTTGGATTGCCGCAACATATAATGCAGCTCCTGCTAAACCCATGGGTGCTTTCCCCGTGGTGATTTGATGCTTTTTAGCTAAATCTAAAATGTTAGCGGCCCTATTCTGAGTTTTCCCGGATAAATTCAATTCTGCACAAAACCGAGGAATGAAATTTACTGGAGATGCCACGTGAAGGTTAACTTTAAGTTCCATTAAGATCAATCGGTAACAACGAGCAATTTTTTTCTTATCCACGGATGCAAATGCCGCGAGATCATCAAGAGTTTTAGGAATTTTATTTATTCTACAGGCTAAATAAATAGATGCAATCAGCATTGCTTCAATGGAACGTCCCCGAATGAGATTTTTAGTAGCCATTTTCCGATAAATATGCGCCACCGATTCTTTCATTTCTTTTGATAAATTTAATTGGGAAGATATTCGATCCAAATCGTTTAAAGCTTGGGAAAGATTTCTATCTAATGATTTATTTATTTTTGTCCGTACGTTCCATTTTCTCAGGCGATAGACGTTTGCTTTCATTTGAGGGGTTAGATTCTTTAAATCAGTGCTTTTCCATCCTATCACCGTGCTGAGCCCTTTATCATGCAAGGTTAAAGTTGTTGGTGCACCCACTCTTGCTTTATTGTTCGTCTCTTCATTTGAAAAGGCACGCCATTCGGGACCGAAATCGATTATTTTATCTTTAATGACCAATCCACATTGAGCACACACCATTTCACCGCGATCTTCTTCAAAGATGAGATTGTTATTTCCACACTCGGGGCATAAATTTGGATCTTCCTTTAAGATTTGACCATCAACCCATCATAATCTCAAGTCCTTAATTTGAATTATTATTTGCAGACTTTTAAATATTTGCGTTTTTAAAATTTACCAGTTAATAATATTTGCATTTTTCTTATTTCATTTTAGAACATAATCATAAAATTTTAATAAGTTTCTTTTTTACTTTAATTTAATGCGACATTATTCTAAGATTCATGGAAAGCATTGTCATCTTCGATCTTTTAAAACTACTTGCCGAAAGTGTGGAGCAGATGTGTTGTATTGGGAATGCACCCACGGATGCAAGGTTTTTTTTGATTATCCTCCTTATGGCAAATTGATAAGACATCATTGCATGCCCACGACAAATTTCTCCCGCAAGAATAAATATAAAGTGATTGTTAAACCGCCTCAGAAACTTTTCGAATCTCACATAATTAATTGCCCCATTTGCGGAAAATCTTTCACTACTAAGAGCAGCTTGGAAATGCATGTGCAACAATTACAGCATCAAGATATCTGGCATAAAGCTTTTATCGAAAATAAAATGTCTATTCAGCAAGAGGAGGAGGAAAGTGAAAATGAACTTTTTGTAAAACCCAAGTTTGGAAGAATCAATATTAGAAAAAAGAAATAAATGCCATTGGAGGTCAAAAACTTTATTAGTTATAATTAAGATTATAATTTTATACTTATTATATTGATATAAATAACACAAATACAGAACGTTCTCAAGTATTCTTTAAAAATTAATGAAAGAAAGGAGTGTTGTTTTATGGCTGATTATCAAACTGCAGTTAACAATTTAATGGCCTCGGAACCCAGCATTATTGCAGTAGCTATTATTGAGGGAAAGGCAGATATTGTATATTCCACGGATAATTGGGATATTTCCGCAGATGTAGATAGAGTAATGTCGAGTTGGATGGCAGCTAATGCACAATTTATAATGATCAGTAATGTAAAATATTCTATTTTACAAATTACGGGGGAACGGTTAACCGCAACGTCAATACGGGGACAAGGCCATATAGTTGCAGCAAAAGATGAAGAACGGAAAGTTATCGCATATGTTGAGCCCGATGGAGACATGAGAACCGCTTATCCTGAAACTGCGAGATGTTTAGCCGCATTAAGTTCTAAAGGACCATACTTAGATACAAGTGCTCAATTAGGTTCTTCTAGTGCTCAAGTGGCGAGCACGGATGTGGCACCTGCTGTTCCTGCGGGTATCGATCCCATGTTAAAAGCAGAAATTGAATCATTTTTAGAATGGATAAAAGATAAAGATGGCTTAGCAGGATATATCAATTATTACCTTCAAAATAATGATGCAAATATGATCTCCCAATTAGCGGGATTATATAATGAATTACGGAATATATTTGGAGTATAATTATCTTTATCCTAAATTTCTTGTTCATAATCTGATTTGGTGGGAATAGGGACATATCACGCATTAAATTTTTTCAATTAATTTTTATTCTCGTATAATTTATTAAAATCACGAAAAGTATAATTTTGAATTAAATTTAGTGAAAAGAGATAAGATAGAATGGAAAAAAATGTGGGAGTGATTGCTGCATCGGGTTATGCGGGAGGAGAAGCCGTTCGGATTTTAAGTGCTCATCCTAAGGTAGATTTAAACTATATTACCTCTCGAAAATTAATCGGAAAATATTTCCATCAAATTTATCCTAATTTCAGAAATATCTCAACTTTGAAATTTGAAGAATTTTCGATAAAAGCAATCAAAGAAAAATGCGATATTATCTTTATTGCAACCCCCCATGGTATTTCTCAGACCTTTATTCCTGAGATATTAGAAGTGGGATTAAAGGTAATTGATTTAAGTGCAGATTTTCGGCTTAAAGATCCCTCTTTATATGTAACTTATTATAAAAAGGAACATTCTTGCCCGGAACTATTAAATAAGGCCGTCTATGGGTTACCAGAATTACATCGCCACGAGATTAAAGCGGCAGATTTAATTGCCGTGGCAGGATGTCATGCATCGAGTGCAATTTACGCCTTGTATCCTTTAATAAAAAATAAGATTATTAAAACAAATCCTATTGTTGTAGATTCCAAAACGGGATCCTCCGGGTCGGGAGCGAGTTTTAATGAAGCAACTCACCACCCCATTCGGGCAAATAGTATTCGCCCTTATTCCATGACGGGGCATCGTCATACTGCTGAAATTGAACAAGAATTAACCCTTATTCAAAATGAGGTCACCAGTAGTGGGAGTTCTGTTAAAGTCGGTTTTTCAGCTCATGGAATCAACTTAGTAAGAGGAATTTTATCTACTTCCCATGTGTTCTTTGAGGAAGGATTAAATTTAGAGGAAAAAACATTATTTAAAGCTTATCGAGATTGTTTCAAAGAGGAACCCTTTTTACGATTGATCAATCAAAAGATCGGGATTTTTAGGTTGCCAGATCCTAAAACCATAGTGGGAACCAATTATTCAGATGTGGGATTCCAATTAGATGATCACATGAATAGAATCGTGGCATTATGTGCCCTTGATAATTTAGTTAAAGGCACTGCTGGAAACGGAGTTCAATGCATGAACATTTCCTGTGGATTTCCAGAAAAAATGGGGTTAGAATTTCCGGGATTCTTCCCTAATTAGTCAAATTATCTGAAATTTACCCCTTCGAGTTAAATTCATACTTTTCCTCATGATCTCAGTAAGAAATATACCAAGGCAATAATGATGGGAATCAAGCATAATAGTAAAAGAAAGTAATAAAAACTATGTTTCCACTCCATGTTATTAGGATTTAATAGAACATGACAATTCGGACAGTTCTTTTGATTCAAGTCCAAGATTCGTGCATTACAATTATAACAATAGAGATCGTATAAATCTTTATCTTGAGATTCTTGATTTTTCAACGCCATGAATATCCTTGATCGCGTTTTTCAGAACGAATTATTTAAAGGATATACCTTTTTAGTATAATAATACTAGATAGAAAGTAATTAATAAACCTTTAGTATTTAAATAGGTGATTTCTCCCATGTCGGGATATATAGGAAAAAAAATACGCTTAGAACGAATCGTCAATAGAGAAACTAAGAGGACAATTATAGTTCCCATGGATCATGGCCTGACAGTTGGCCCAATTAAGGGAATTGAAGGAAATTTAGGGGACGTGGTTAATAAAATTGCCATGGGGGGAGCTAATGCCGTGTTAGGGCATATTGGAATTCCGTTGTATGCTCATCGCGGCTATGGTCCAGATATAGGATTAATTCTCCATCTCTCAGGTTCTACATCATTAAGTCCTCTTTCAAATTATAAGGTTTTGGTAAATACAGTGTTAGAAGCGGTAAAGCTTGGAGCGGATGGAGTGTCATTGCACATTAACATTGGCACGCAATCTGATCCTGAAATGCTTGAAATTTTAGGTACTGTTTCGAGAAACTGTAGGGATCTGGGCATGCCCTTGATCGCCATGATGTATCCAAGAGGGGAAAATATTGAAGATGAATATGACGTGGAGGTGGTTAAAATCGCCGCGAGAGTCGCCGCAGAATTAGGAGCGGATATAGTAAAAACCAATTGGACGGGAGATCCGGACTCATTCAAGGAAGTTGTAAGGGGATGCATGGCTCCAGTTATCATTGCAGGGGGTGAAAAAGGAGGAATTGAAGATGTGCTAGAAATTACCAGGCAATCCATCGAAGTGGGAGGGGCGGGTGTCGCTTACGGAAGGAACGTGTTTCAAGCCAATGATCCCACCAAGTTTGTTAAAGCGTTGTACTTAATTGTGCATGAGAAATATGAACCCAAAGAAGCAATGAAGGAAGTAGGATTGTAAGTTTACATTCAAAATTAATCATTTAAGAATTAAGAATCTTATCTAAAACATATCTTTAATTTCTTGCTAAAATGGAATTATTTATTGATGCCTCTCGAGAAATTTATGATGCTGTTTATTATGTCAAGCTTTTCAAATTGCATGAAAGTTTTCTCCTCCTCATCTCTACCCAAAAAGAGATGGGAATCGGTAGTGTTTATCTAGGAATTCCCTCCACCATTGAGGGTATTAAGCCATCCACGGGAAATTATGGGCTGTTCGGTATTGGACGGGAACTCTTAGGTAAGGTAATTAGCGAACGATTTTCCCTTGCTTTAAAAGCACCGGTATTACTCCTCCTCTTTATAAAGACTCCAAAAAAAGATGAAGAAATTTTAAAACCCTTGATGGAATTCTTAAATGAATTGTTCAAAGACAAAAAACTCTTAAAGCTTCAATGAATTCTCAGGTAAAATCAATGAATTTTTTCATGTTTAACGAGATCCACTTAGAATGCATGAATAAGTTATAAAAATTAGATTTTAAATGCAGGGAGTGGGATTTGAACCCACGCAGTCAGGCTAGATTCGAAAAGAAATCAGGTGACCTATGTCAATGGATCTTGAGTCCATCACCGTTGACCGAGCTTGGTTATCCCTGCTTGAATTGCAAGTTTTTGACATTTTTATAAAAAATGAAAATCCAATTTATATGAAACTAATAATATTAAAAGCATTTTCTGAGTTATAAATTTATAAGTCTGAAAAGAGTTGGTTTAGAACTTTTTGCAATCCTTTGATTATTGCTTTTTTTTTCATATTTCTATCTCTAATTTTTTGGATTCAAATGTTTGAGAATAAGGAATATCCTCCTTATTAATTCAAAATTTTGTTATCTTTGTCAAATTGGGATTAGCTTGATTAGGTTTTATTGCTTATTTCAAGATCCACGATATAAACTTCCAGAATATTTTCTTTAGGTTATAAAAGGGATTAAAAAAGTCAGAAATAGTAATCCATGTTAGAGAATAATATGCTTAACGAAATTTATCTTTTTAACCCTCCAGCAAAATAAATAAGAGAGATAAAGATAAGAGAAGATATTTATTGGAAGACAAATAGAAAGATAAACATAACTATCATCATTCCAAATAAAAAGATCATCTGAATCCTTCCTCTTTTCTTTTTCTTCTTTTCTTTTCCCAAGTAACTATCTTTACAGGCCTGGCTACAGAAAGTCTTGCTGGATGCCATTGCTTTTCCGCAGATAGGACAATGCTTATGAGGACCCCATTGTTTTTTGATTTGATCTTTCCATGACGATTGTGACATGCTAGAATTCACTCAAGAATTATAATTTGTTTTGTTTATTGAGAATAAAGATGAGAATCTAAAAAATCTTCTTCTTTTTAATTATCAATAGAAAGAGAGCGATTCTTTTAATTTTTTATATTTAAATAATAAAGGCTAGTTAAATTTTAATTTTTGTATTGAAATTACAAGTCTGATTAAGATTTTTAATGATTTATCATGCATGAGAAGTTATTAGGGGAAAGGAAAGAGAATTTATATGATAATGAATAGATTTATTTAATCATTAAAAGAATGCATATTGACCTGAAAAAGAGAATGGGAGATTCATTACCATGATTTTAAGAGAGGAACTAAAGTATGAAAAGCAGGAAATCCAACGTGGTTATGCAAATCAGACACTGTATCTAAACCTATCCAATAATGAAATCCTTATTAAATCTATTAGCGAGGAGATGAAAAAAAAATTCATAGGGGGAAAAGGGTTTGATCTTTGGTTATTATGGAATGCATTACCGAAGGGAAAAAAAGTTAAATGGAATGAACCAGAAAATGAGATTTGCATTGCTTCTGGACCTTTAGGGGGGACGACTTATTATCCCGGCTCGGGTAAATCCATCGTGACAACCATTTCTCCTTTAACAGACATTATAATAGATAGCAATGTAGGGGGATATTTTGGTCCATTTTTAAAGTTTGCCGGGTTTGATGCATTAGAAATTCAAGGCAAGGCTGAAAAGGAAGTAATAATCTATATCGATGGAGTCCAAAACCTTATTCAAATTCATGAAATTACACCGTCCGATGATTTTTCTCAATATTCCCATGAATTGACTCAAGAATTAACCAAGAAATTCGGAGAAGTGGATGGAAACCTTTCCCAGATATCCGTAGTAAGTTCTGGACCTGCAGCAAAATATTCGAGATGGGGGGTCCTTAATTTTTCATGGTATAGTAACCTGCGTAATTGGGCCTCCTATAAACAAGCGGGACGTGGGGGGCCTGGTACGGTATTTAGCAATAAAAACATCAGGGCTATCGTGTGTAGGGCACCTAAAATAACTATAAATTCCAATAATCCCGCGAATTTAGAAGAAGCGCGATCCTTAGGAAAAATTCATTCTCAAGAGATTGTTAAAAATGATCCCATTCAAAATGAAATGAGGAGAGTTGGCACGGGACATCTCCCTGAAATCATGAATGCAACCGATCTTTTGCCCGTCCAAAATTTTCGCTATGGTTCCCATAAAACCTTGAAGGGAGAGGACTTTCCTTATAATAGAGAACGAATGAGAGAAGTGTATACTGTGAAAGAGGGAGCAGATGGGTGCTGGTTGGGGTGTACCGTTAGTTGTTCTCATTATTCGAGAGATCACGAGGTCTTGACGGGTCCCTTCAAGGGACAAAAAGTAATCGTGGACGGACCTGAATATGAAACGATTGCGGGATGTGGATCGAATTGGGATGTATGGGATATTAATTGGGTATTAGAGGTAAACTTTTATTGCGATACCTACGGATTAGATACAATTTCAGTTGGAACGGGAATTGCTTTTGTCATGGAATGTTTTGACTTAGGAATTCTAAATGCAGATCTCACCGGGGGGTTGCAGTTAAATTTTGGAAATGCCGAAGCGGCATTGGCACTAATCCATCAGATTGCGAATGGTGAAGGATTTGGAAAGGTGGTGGGGCAGGGGATTAAATACATGAAACAATATTTTGCACGCAAATTTGGAGCCGATCCCGGTTTACTCCAGGATATAGGAATGGAACATAAAGGATTGGAATTTTCTGAGTATGTTACAAAAGAATCCCTAGCGCAACAAGGAGGATATGGCTTTACGAATAAAGGACCCCAACACGATGAAGCATGGTTAATTTTTGAAGATATGGTGAGAAATTCAATTCCTACTTTTGAAGACAAGGCTAGTGCACTTAAATTCTTCCCCAATTGGAGAACTTGGTTCTCTTTGCAAGGACTTTGTAAGCTTCCTTGGAATGATATAGTCCCTCCAGAGAATAAGGATTATCCGATAAAAGACCCAAAAACTGGAGAATTGATAAGAGCTACCATCCCAAAACATCTTGAATGGTATGCAAAATACTATTCAGCAGTATCCGGAATAGAATCAAGTGTAAAGGATTTACTTTTTAATTCTGAAAGAGTGTATAATTTTCAGAGAATTTTCAACATTAGATTAGGTAAGGGTTTGAGAGAACATGATTCTAACTTTCCTTATCGAGCAATGGGCCCCGTGACAAAACTTGAATTTGAAAGCCGACATGAGAGGTATGATACTCAACTCAAGGAGCTCATGAGGTTAAATCCCGAAACGATGTCTTTAGAAGAAAAAGTAACCCGTTTGAGAACCTACCGTGAAAAACAATATGAATTGCTCCAAGATGCGGTTTATAAGTCAAGAGGATGGAGCACGCAAGGTTGCCCAACGTTCCAGAAAGTAAAAGAATTGGGAATTGACTTCGAAGATGTTTTAGAATTGATTGCACCATATCAATAGGGATATTGTCAACATTAAACGATTACTATTTTTCTATATTCTCACGGTTGAATCATGGTTCCAATAAAGTCTTTTTCACCATCCCAAAATTTTTTAAATTCCGTTAAATCTTTACCTGACATGAGAATTACGTTAATATTGCTCCTTTTGATTAATTGGAATGAAACCTCATCAAAAATCCTATATTCACCCGCAGCCGCTTGTTCACGACCAGCATCCTGAAATAAGATTTGATAAACCTCATCATATGTGAGCATGGGAAGGAGTTTAGCATTCTTGAATTTTTTGGGATCTTTATTATAAATTCCCTTTACATCAGTTAAGATAACCAATTCTTTCAATTGTAAATATTCTGTCACCTCTATTGCTACACTTGTCGTGGACTGTCCTGGTTGGAGCCCTCCCATGACGATTATTTTGTCGGATAAAGCAGCTTGGGCCAACTCATTCATGGTTTTAGGGATCACAGGATAAGCCAAAGGGCCTAATGCAGAGACAATCAAACGAGCATTTGTTCGAGATATTTCGATTCCAGCGAGATCACACATCGCCTCGTTATGAGTGAATCCCCTAACTGCGTTAATATATTCCCTTGCTATAATTCCTCCGCCGCATATAATTATGATCTTCTTAAAAATGCTGCTTTTTTGTATCACTTTACAAAAATCCGTTAACTCATGTACATTTATGGATTTATCATCATTAAATAAGAGGGATCCCCCCAATTTAATAACAATATTTCTTTGATTTTTCATGATAAGATTTAGTATGTTATAATATTTAATATATATAATATTTCATTCTTCATTTAAATGTATTAAAAAAGAGGTTCAATCATGGGGGAGGGAGAAAAAGTTGTGGTCGATGTGCCTCATAGAATTTCGGGATTTTTTGAAATAGTCGATGAAGATCTTCAAGGGAATAAAATACAGGATCCCTTAATATTAGGTTCAAGAGGAGCGGGATTTAATTTAAATGCAAAAGGAAGAACTGAAATAGAATTTTATGAAACTCATGAATATAAAACGTTGACCTATCAGATTAATATTAATCATGAAACTTTAAATCAAAAAGCCCAAACTACCTATTACGTTTATAACACTTTAAAAAAAAACATTAATATAATGGGTCACGTTAAGATCTCGCATTATTTCGACTTACCTGTAGGATGTGGATATGGGGCGAGCGGATCGGGAGCTTTGGGGACAGCATTTGGATTAAATAGGCTGTTTAAATTAAATCTAAGCAATCATGAATGTGGGAAAATTGCCCATATTGCAGAAGTGGTAAATAAGACAGGCTTGGGTACGGTATGTGGTCAATTAGGGGGAGGATTATGCATTCTTAAGGAACCCGGATATCCATGCAACTCTGAATCCATAAAAATTCCTCCGGATTTGAGCGTTATCTGTGGTACCTTTGGGAAAATAGAAACAAAATCCATTCTATCCAATCCCAATTTAAGCAGGAAAATTAAAAATGCTGGAAAAATAGCGCTTACGAGATTAATCCAAGATCCAAATATTAAAACCTTCATGGAAGCTTCGATAGATTTTGTAAAAAAGACGAGGATATTAGAAGAACTCAAGTTAAAAAACACGAAGTCCTTAATGGAACGATTAAATGAGTTAGATATTTTAGGAGCGAGCATGAATCAACTAGGACGCTCCGTTTATGCTATCTGTTCAAAAAAAATGAAAAGGGAAGTAATAGATATCTTTAGATCTTATTTAGATTCCAAAATAGTGTATGATTTATCCATTCATGAAAAAAGTCTAAAAATAAAGGACTGACAGGACGTTCTAAGAATTAATCTCTTATTTTTTTAATGACTTGGATCGTAGAGTAGCCGCTTCTACAGCTCTTATCAATGTGGCTCTAATCTTTGATGATTCTAATTCGTGTATTGCCGTGATCGTTGTTCCTGCGGGGGTAGCGACCATATCTTTTAATTCTCCAGGGTGCTTTTTGGTTTCTAACACCATTTTTGCTGCTCCCATAACAGTTTGAGCTGCTAATTTTTGAGCAACATCCCTGGGAAGGCCCATTTTCACCCCTCCATCCGCTAAAGATTCAATTATTATAAAAACATAGGCAGGTCCACTTCCAGATAATCCAGTAACTGCATCTAAGTGAGTTTCATCTAATTCTACAACGATTCCAACTGTTGAGAAGATCTTTTTCACATATTCCATTTTTTCATTGGTAACGTGCTGATTTTTTGCTATTGCTGTAGCACCTGCTTTAACCAAGGCGGGCGTGTTTGGCATGGCTCTAATTAGAGCAACGTTTTCATTTACATATTTATGAATGTGAGATAGAGGGACTCCTGCCGCGATAGATATTATGGTTTGATCGGGTTTGATAATTGGACCAATTTTTTCGAGGACATCATCTATTACTTGGGGGAGAATCGCTAATAAGATGTATTTCGAGTTTTGTGCTAGATCTACATTACTTTCAGCTCGATCTACCCCATAGGTCTCAGATCGTTCTTGTAGAAGTTCATTATTGATATCAAAGATGATTATTTTATCTAAAGGTACAATCTTAGTTATTGCCATTACTAACACGGATCCAATTTTTCCTACACCAATAATACCAATCTCTTTCTTATATTCTGCCAATCGCTCATTTCACGCTCTCTAATCAACCCATTAATTATTTTTCTTTTTGAGAGAAATTTAAAAATACTAACTATAAAATAATCAATTAAGAATTAAATTAAAAGTTTATAGGGAATAAAAAAATGCACGAAATGTGAAAAATTCAATCTAAAAAACAATTAAAGTGTTCTCCAATTAATATTGAATCTCTAATGCCATAATCATTCCATAAGTTATATTTAAATATTAAGGTCGTTGTAGATCGAAATGTTTGATGGAAATTGTTTTTTAATAGAAATTTAGTGCCCATTTTGTATTTTTGAGGAATATTCATATAAATAGTTGCAATACCTAGAAATTTTTGTTTTATGAGATAATAGTTTAATAATTTTTTTCCTAATCCTTTATTTCTGAAAAAAGGATTTACGTATATTAAATATAAAAGAGAGGTAGGAACAATAGTATTGACTGAATCTACTTTTTGATTCATTTGTTCAGAAATTAATATTCCCGCTAGAATATTATTTGAATAAGCAGTAAGGATAAAAAGCTCGTGCTTCTTTGCATTTTCGTTTAACTTATCCAGAAGAGGTCCAAATTCACCGGCACATATTTTAAAATCAAAGAAATCCGGATTTATTGCTTCTTTTATCTTAATTAGGGAATGCTTGTTTTTAATTGACATGGCTCTATTCTTATTTATACAACTCCTTTTTAAATTCTTCAATAAGCTCTTTTTTTATGATTCCATTTTCTCTATCTTGATTTTCACAGACAGCACTTCTTATTCCTATGATATCTGGGGAGAGGTGTTTAATTCGTTTTAAATCACTTTTTCTAAGATTTCCCGCTAAGGCAGTTAATAGATGTAATTGCTTTGCCTTTTCCAAAAACATACTTAACTGATCATCATCTAAAAAATCAAATAAACTCTTGCCATCCTTAATAAAGGTATCCAGCATGGCTACATCACTTCCAGATTTTGAAGCAATGGTAGGTATTTCCATGTATCTGGGTGAAGTATCCATTCGGTCTTGATCTGCATATCCCGCAGCAACAACCAGAATTTCATTTCTATATTCTTTAATTGTTTTGACTACGTTCTTCATCAATTCAATTCCTTCTATTTCATTTTTTGGTCCCTTGAGCCCCACTTTAATAATATCTGCTCCCGAAACTGCCGCGCCTAGCGCAGCGAGAGATGCACTTCCGGGTAAATACGGAAAATCACCAATTGTTGCGCTTAGTAATTGAGAACTAGTGGAAGGAATTAAATTCTTCATCTCTTTTATGATCCAAGGAAAATTAGCACCAAGAGAACCTTCTTTGGGATTTTTACAATCAATGTAATCTATATTCGAATTAATCACGGTTATGGCTTCTTCAACCGAAGTAGGACTGATCAAAAGTCTAATCTCTTTGTGCATGATCTATCAATATAAAAATACGCTAATTATTTTAAATGATTTTTTATTCCATTTAAATTTAATAATTCCAAGATATTAACGTTATATTTAATTTTAAAAATAAGTAAAACGAAAAGATCCAATCCAAATCAGCGCAGGGAATGAATTTAATTAATTCTTAATATTATTGAAGAATCGCATGCAAAAGTTCCGATTATCTCAAAATAAGGATAGGGCTCAATGTCTTATATTATCATAATATGAAAATTTTCAGAATACATAATTACTTCTCTTTCTATAAAAAGTTAATCAAGAAAGAGAAGAAATTCATTTAAATTTGAATAAATATAAATATTGTTTTCTTGTATTTTATTATTATTAACAATAAAAAATAAGGAAAATTACATGTCAACAAAACAATCGGTAAGTGTTGATATAACAAATGAAGTATTTAAAGGGCCGGGGGAAATTGTAAATAAAATTATAGAAAACATGGAATTAGATTATACTAAAGTTATTGAAACCTTTGTCATCGAAGAAAAGCAATTAAAGCTTACGTTGCAACGTCAAGGATCCACCTTTTTCAAGGGAAATATTATTTGGATTGGAAACAAAAAGGATAATTCTATCGGATCCATCTTCTGCGTAGATTCAGGAAATGAGTTAAAATTGATTAATCCAAATGATGAAAATACGGGACAAGTAGTATTAGATCTTAAAAAAGGTGCTATTAATATATTTACCGAAGCAAAACTGAAATGCGCCGTCTGTGGGAAAAATATTGAGATTTTTGATGAGTTTTCGTCTTGTCCCATTTGTAGAACTAAAGCACACAAGGATCATTTAATCGAGTGGGTAAAAATGAAACACTCTTGCCCCTCTTGCGAAAAAGCATTGAATGTTACAGAAAATGGAGAAATTGTAATGGAATAAATTAAATTAATCCATTTTTCTTTAATTGATTAACTTTAATAGTACCATCATAAAGCGCAGTAGCAATTAAAACTCCGGAGAATTGTTTATCTCTTAAGCGGATTATCTCTTCGAGATTTTTTATACCTCCTCCAATAAAAATATCTCCCTCAAAGATTTCTCGTATCTTTTCATAAGTAGAGGAAAAATTGCCTGTTTTTTGTCCAACTTTAAAAAGATCCAACAAGATAATTTTTTCAATCCCTGTCTCCGTAATGCTCTTAATGATATTTTGTGGGTTTTTTCCTTGGAGTTCTTTAATTGGGGATATAATCTTTTCATTGTACATGTCAACACTCACGATAATTTTATCAGATCCTGCCAGTTCTAATGCGTTTTGGATTGTTTTTAAGCTTTTAACTGTTTCCAAACCAATGATCAAACGAGGGATTTTCAAACCTAAATATGATTTAAAATCCTCAATGTCTCTGATTCCAAGGTCAACCATGATGGTAGTATCGGGAATAGAAATGAATTGAGAAATTAATTCAGAATTTGGCGTATTCCTCGTGATGGAATCTAAATCGGCAGCATAAAAGGAGGAAAACCCATATTTTATCTTTAAATTTTTAATAAATTCAAGAGGATTGGTAGTATTAGTCAATACATTTTTTAAAGGTTTGTATTTATCTCTTTCTCCTTTCTTTGCGTGAACACAAGTAGAATCAAGAATATCGATTACGGGAATAATTTTAAATTTTTCTGGACTCATGGACGAATCTTACTCCATTATAGAAAGCTTATTTTAGATAAATAATCGTACTTAAAATAGATATGTTAATATAGAGATTTAGAAAAATGACAAGGTCTCAAGTTTTAAAAGTAAGAAAAAAAATTAATCATTAAATAAGTGATTTTTTTAATATTACATAATAAATCTTAATTACGAGACAAGTAAAAAATGACAGAGGATATAAAATATATGAAAACCCAAGCTTATATTGATAAAATTGTCGAGAATACGGGGTTATCTAAGAAAGAAATTCAAGATATGGTGGAAGAAAAGAAAACCGAATTAAAGGGATTAATATCTGATGAAGGAGCTCTATTTATCATTGCTAAAGAGTTAGGCGTGGATGTAAAGGAGGAGAATCGGGAGATTTTAGAAGAATTAGAAATTAATATTTCAGATGTCACCGCAAACATGAAGAATTTAACGCTCGTAGGAAGAATTAGAGATATCTATGATATTCATGAATTTGTTAAAAAAGACGGAACTCCGGGTATTGTCGGGTCATTTTTATTGCATGATGAAACGGGAGATATTAGAATAGTCCTTTGGAATGAACAAGTTAAGATTTTACAATCTCCCGAGTTCAAGTCAAACATTATCGTAAAAGTTGTTAATGGTCATGTTAAACAGGGTCTTAATCAAATCTTAGAAGTGCACATCGGGAGAATGGGAAAACTTATTCTCAACCCTGAAGATGTGAATTATAAAAAATATCCCAAAATTACAGAACAATTTGTTCCGATTAGAGAGATTCATCTCTCACTCTCTTCCATCTCAATTGAGGGGAAAATATTGCAGGTAACTCCTGTCAATGAGTTCAACAAGAAAGACGGGAGTCTTGGCAAGGTGGCATCACTACGAGTAATGGATGAAACAGGTTCAATTCGGGTTACTTTTTGGAATCAAGATACTGAAAAATTAAAGAATCTTGAACCAAATAATGTCATTTCTATTACACATTTAAATCCAAGAATAAACCGGTTAGATTCCAATAAAGTCGATCTCCATGCCACTAGTAATACGACTATTAAAATAAAAAGTAAAGAAATAGAAATTCAAGAGCCATTTTTAGAAAATATTCAGCAAATTCAAGAACGAGAAAACATCATTTCATTTAAAGGCGTGATTACATCCATAGATAACTTGAAAAACGTAGCATTAAAAAGTGGGGAAACTGTTTCTCTATTAAATTTTACGGTTAGTGATGATACGGATAGCGTCCGCGTGGTTATTTGGAGACAAAAAGCAGAAGAGCTCGCAAACACCTTAAAAATGGGAATGGGTATCGCCTTAAAAAATGTATTAATTCGATTTAATAAATTTAGTAATCGAAAGGAAATCACGTTCATGAATGGCTCGGAAATAGAGCAAATTGATTTGAAAATAAAGGATATAAAATTACCCGTAAAATCCTCCTCGCAATCCAGAAAAGAACAATTCTCAGGAAGTTATACTAAAATTAAAGATATTTCCTCTCCTGATATTTTTGAAGTAAAAGCATACATTGCTAAGGAATTCCGAGATAGAGATATAATCATTTATGAAGCGTGTTCAAAATGCATGAGAAAACCTGAAAACTGCATTTGTGAGGAAAAGGGAGAAAATGTCAAGAGAATGATCATCAAAACCGTGTTAGATGATGGAACAGACACGATTAATACTAATTTTTTCGGGGAAAAAGCGGAGAAATTATTGGGACGAGAGGCAGAAGAAATTTCGGATCTTGTGGAGTCTGATGATTTTTTGACTAATCTTTCCAAAGAATTGATGGGTAGAGATTTGATTGTCAAGGGAAAAGGTGTTTTCAATGATTATAATAATATTAATAGATATGAATTAAACATCATCGATTTTAAAAATCTTGATGTTGATAAAGAATTAGAAAAAATCATGGAAGAAATAGAAACTTAATCTCATGAGAGTTATTTTTTTTCCTTTTACATCCATGAATTTTGAAAAATTTTATTTTTAAAAAGAATTATAATATGTTATAACAATTATTTTCTTTTTAATAAAATGAATCACGTTGAAATTATTGGGTTAGGAGAGGTCGTGGTAGATTGGGTGGCTGAAATCCCGCATTTTCCTAAACCTGATGAAAAAATAGATGCATTAAGTGAAAATCATTTTGCGGGAGGAGTAACGGCTAATTATTTAGTGGCGGTTGCAAGATTGGGCGCAAAATGTGGCTTTATTGGTGCGGTAGGAGAGGATCAGTATGGGGATTTCCTATTAGAGGATTTTGAAAAAGAGGGGGTGGACCATACCTTTACAATTAAAAAAGAAAAGAAAAAAACCCCCGTTAATTTCATTTTTGTTACCAAGGGAGAAAAAACTATCATTCAATCCCCCCACATGAAAACGACAAAAATTGATATTCCCGATTTGGATGAAAATTATATTAAAAATTCAAAGCTATTGCATACCACGTTAATTCATCACGACGTATCCAACAAAGCAATAAAGATGGCTAAAGATCATGAAGTAAAGGTAAGCATAGATTTAGAGTCCCAGATCGCCTTAAAAGGATGGGAAAATTTAAAGGGTGTATTGTTACAAGCAGATGTACTCATTCCAAATAAAGAAGGGGCAAAAACTATCACAAAAAGTGCCAGTGCCGAGGAAGCCGCACGAGTATTGATTAAAAAAGGAATTCCCATTGTCATCATTACATTAGGGGAAAGAGGGGCCTTAATCACAACAAAAGAGTATCAAAAGCAAATACCGGGTTATAAGGTTGAAAAAGTAGTCGATACCACTGGTGCGGGAGATGCATTCAATGGGGCATTCTCAGTTGCTTACTGGTTAAAAGGATGGGATTTAATAAAATCCGTGAAATATGCTAATGCCGCCGCAGCAATTAAAATACAAAAATTAGGTGCTCGAACGGGAATGCCTCATGAAAAAGAATTAAATCAATTCTCCTTGGAATAATAATTATCTTTTAAAAAAATTCTTTCAAGCAGATTAATGATGAAGTAGTTTGAGTATGACTCGAGCTTTTCAAAAAGTATAATTTAATAGATTAAATCAATTTCAGTGTATGCATCGAGATTATTATTCATTCCTTCAAAAAGGTTATTTAATTCTTCTTGAGTATACGGATCTTTGTGATTGAACGGCCAACTACCAATTAAAAAAATTTCATTTTCCTTATTCTGACCAAAAAGAAATCCCAATCTCTCTTGATTTGACTTCATTTGAAAAAGTAATACAATAAAGCTGTGAAAGTTCAAATTTAATTGCACGCCTTCCACCGGCTTCACATAATCAATATTCTTAACATGATGTACCTTTTGATTGATTTCACTTTTTTTTTTTAGATTTTCCAAAAAATGTGTAAAAATTTTACTAGAATAAGGCTCCCTTGCACTTACAAAAGTTAATTTTAAGTTCTTCTTCTTATCCTGCTCAATCCCGTTAAAATTTACGGAATACACGCTAGTTAATTTCATTTTAATGCATTAGAATTATATTTCTTACTAAATCTAGTTTTTCTCGATCCTTTAATAATTTATTCTTTGATACAGGAAAAAAGATAAAGAGTTGCCCGAATAGAACTAAACAAACCGATTATTTTATTATCTATATTCCCAAGCAATAAAATTTCGATAGAATTTACTAGAGAGAGAAGTAAACGAGGAAAAGAAAAGAAATTGGCGCCCCTGCCATGGTTTTCGTATAAACCGATATGGGTTAAAACTCGAACATGGGACCGCCCGGTTTCTGTAAAACTAAGAGTACATGATGCACAATTAAGTTTAACAGCCGGGTGCTCTACCTACTGAGCTACAGAGGCCCTTATTGATCCTTTTTTAAAGCGTAAAGACGCTAAAAAACATCAATGCTAAGCTATTGAAATCTTTAATTTCATATAAATTTTTTGAAGTATATAAATAAAGAGTAAAAGTCAGTAGAATTTCTAAAAAAAGTTTGAAAGTGAAAGAGATTCCGGTTGTAAATAATATTAAATATATTACTCAATCGGAATTAATCAGTTAATTACTATAGATATTAATTATGTATATGTTTGATATTTGGATTATTATTTAAAGTAAGTTAAATTTTCCATAAAGAAAATTCCATTTATTTCCTCCATTTTCATTTGAAATTAAGAAGAGACTCGTCTTATTTTATTGGAGTATTAAAATGAGATTAATCTTCTTTATTTAATAATTAGTACATTTTAATTATATAATAATTATATAATAAATTAATTTGAGTAAGATTCCGAAGATCTATTAGACCAGATTCATAAAAATGTTTTAATATTTTAATATAATTAATAATTTCTCAATTCTGGAAGAGATTCTAACTAGAATGTTAGGTAAAAAAACAGGTCTAGTTTATATTTTAATTAAAAGGACTTTAAGGTATTTTTATTTAATGCTTCCGCCGGGATTTGAACCCGGGTCGCCAGGGTGAAGGCCTAGCATGCTTGACCGGTCTACACTACGGAAGCTCTTGTTACCCCGTTTTTACGGAGCAAAGCCAAGTAAATAGCTTTCAAACCGGAGGCATCACATTAATTTGAAGTTTAAGTAATAGATTCTAATTAAATCTCAATATTAAATTTTTTTAAAATTTGTTAAATTAGTAATTTTAAATTAAAAGGCGTGAAAATAATGTCTCATCGTTAAGGACTATAATCAAGCAATAGAGCTTAAAGTTTTTAAATTGGTGCGGGAAGGGAGATTTGAACTCCCGAACTCCTTCGAGACTGGATTCTAAGTCCAGCGCCTTTAACCAAACTTGGCAATTCCCGCGAAATTCCGGTTTACATTATTCCCATTGATAAAAATAATATAGATAATATAAAGTATAAAACAAAATAAATCTTTTATGAGAACTTCAAATCCTTGACCAATCAAATCTAAGTTAAAAAACTTTTAAAATTAGAAACATTTAAGAAACTATATTAGCGTTATTAATACAAATACAATCAAATCTTAGAAAAAACGCGTGGTCATACAGTTGAGTGTAAGGGAATCCTTAATAAAACACCTCTCTTCCATTTTAAGAGCTTCAGAAGGCACGATTCTAGTTGTCCTTTGTGACATGAATGGTCTTTCCATCGCACAAATTGGCAGAAAGAGCGATATTGAAGTAAATGCAAATCAAATAACCAGTCTGGCATCGTTAGCATTTTCTGCAAGCGAAGAGAATTGGAGCGATTTAGAAATTAAGGCTCAAGTCATCTCTTTTTCTTATTTTGAACGGGTATGTTTAATAACAATTAAGATCAACCAAACTCTTTTAACAATCGTGCATGATTATAATAAAGAGTGGCCCTTGGCGGCAGATAGCCTTGCCAGCTCAATGTATTTTTTGAAAACGAAAATAAATGAATTTTTTGGAACTGGAGATCTAGATGAAGAAGACATTGAGAAATTTTCAAACAAAGTAAGAACAGCGATTTATCTTTTTGGCATGGGATCGAGCGTACCATTTACGTCCTATACCCCTGAGGCGTTTGATAATAAAAATGTATTGCCCGCGATAAGTTATGTGTTAGATTCCCTTCAAAATCTAATTTTCATGAGATATTCTATAGTGATCCCTTCGGGGTTAACTTTGGATGCCAGAGAGGTTAGTGGACAAGATTTACCTCTATCTATAGAAGCTTTTTCTGCAAATGCCAATGTAGCCTTTCAAAAAATGAAGGAAGAATCAAGAGGATCGTCAATCGGAGATCTTCTCTGCTATATTGCAATATCAGGAGCAGATAATGAAAAATTATATGGATTAATCACGGCACCTTCTGGGAAGCTGAATTTCTCAGGAAGTAGAGAATCCTCCAATTTTGAAGATGTTTCTTTTGTAGGATTATTCTCCTTAGATTATGGCGGTGTTCCTGTTATTGGAGAAACAAGGAATATAATAAATTCAATCCTCGAAATACTGGGGGATGAGGAAATCGCTCGGCATTTTATTGATACCGCGAATGTTCTCACTAGCCATAAATATGAAGAATAGCGTGTAATTTCGTAAATAAATTTGAATTAAGTTTTTGATTACTTGCTTGATGGATTTATTTAAGGTAAAATGAAACCTTCAATCAGCCAAAAAATTGAACCTAAATTATATTGTATTCATCATGCGCAATGCGATCCGAAAAAATGTACTGCAATAAAGCTGAAAAAGTTACATTTGCTTAAATTTATAGATACGATTAGTGGACCCCTTGTCAAAGCTATCGTGCTAAATCCCTTTTCCCAACATGAACTAAGCATTCAAGATAGACAAGTAGTAAAGGACCATGGTATCATTGTAATTGATTGCTCTTGGAATGAAATAGTGACTCTTGGAATCGCTCATTATAATGAGGAAAGAAAATTACCATCCTTACTTGCGGCAAATCCCACGAATTATGGCAAGTGGGAAAAGTTGAGTTCTGTAGAGGCTATAGCTGCTGCTTTATATATTACAGACTTTCCCGAGTTAGCAGATTTAATTCTCTCTAAATTCTCTTGGGGGATTCAATTCAAGAAACTAAATCAATTTTAAATTAAAAGAAAAATAAAAAAAAAATTAATAATCTTCCTCACCGGGGCCTCCTGCTCCCCCCATGGGTGGGGCGGTTTTGGAAGAGGCGATAACGTCATCAATCTTCAAAATCATGGAGGCTACTTCGGTTGCAGACTGGATTGCTTGCATTATAACTGCGAGAGGTTCAAGAACACCGAGATTAATCATGTTAACTGGTTTTCCTTCATCGATATTGATGCCAAAATCCTTTCCACTATCCATTTCATGCATTGATCTCAACTCCACTAATACATCCACAGCGTTAAAACCCGCATTCTGGATTAATGTTTTGGGAATAGATTCCATTGCATTGGCATAAACCTCAATTGCTAATTGTTCTCTCCCTCCTATAGTACGGGCATAAGCTCTCAACTGTTTTGCCAGTTCAATTTCTGTAGCACCTCCTCCGGGTAAGACGTAAGGGCGTTCTACAACAGCTTTCACGACGGAAAGAGCATCTTTAATCATTCTTTCGGCTTCATCCACGACATGTTCAATTCCTGCCCTGATTAATATGCTTACTGCTTTTGGTTCAGCACATTGAGAAACAAAAATCATATTATCTTCCCCGATCTTCTTTTCTTCCACTTTTCCTGCTGAACCTAAATCCGCGGATTCACAATCGAAGATATTGTTTATAATTTTAGCATGGGTGGCTATGGCAAGTTTTTCCATATCAGAACGCTTCACGCGCCTAATAGTCATGATTCCCTCTTTTGCTAAGACGGTCTGAGCTTTATCATCCACTCCTTTTTGACAGAAAACCACGTTTGCTCCAATTTCTTTTATTTGAAGAACGCGCCTTGTTAACATATTTTCCTCTTCGTCAAGGAATTTATTGATTTGATCCGGTGTTTGGATTTTTATTTCAGCATCAAACTCCGTTTTTTCAATCTCCAAGGATGAGCTAATGAGAGCAATTTTTGCATTCTTAATAACTTTTGGCATCATGGAATGAACGATTTCCTTATCAACAATCACGCCTTCCACGATATCCGTATCTAAAAGGCTCTTTCCTTCTTTCTTTATGATTTGAACGTGATCCAAATCAATTGCGTAGGTTTCTCCTCTCTTTTCCTTGATTTGGGAAATAGCTTTAACTGCTATATCCGCAAAATGAGATTTTACTCCCATTATTAACTTGCTATTCATGGAAGTTTCTGCAACCTTTTTCAATGTTTCCGTGTCATTAACATCAATCTTTTTTGCCAATTCTTTTAAAATTTCTGTCGCTTTTAAAAGGCCCTTTCGATATCCTCTAAAGATAATAGTAGGATGAACGGATTGTTCCATTAATTCGCCAGCCAAAGAAAGTAATTCTCCTGCAATTATAACGGATGTGGTGGTGCCATCACCTACTTTTTTATCTTGAGTTTTAGCAACTTCTACTATCATTTTTGCTGCGGGATGTTCGACATCAATAGTATCCAAGATGGTAGCTCCATCATTTGTTATGGTAACGTCCCCTAAAGAATCGACCAGCATTTTATCCATTCCTTTTGGCCCTAAGGTCGATCGTACTGCTTCGGAGACTGCTATTGCAGCTGCAATGTTATTTCTTTGGGCGTTTTTCCCTTGTTTCCTTTCCGTCCCTTCCCTCAGGATTAATACGGGGACGCCTAATTGTGCCATTAGGTTTTTTCACCTTAGTTCATTAATTTTTTGTGTTATTATTTTTTATGATTTAGAGTTCTTTATATTATAGAATAAAATTTGGAATAATATAAAATTTTTCGTTATTTCAAACCATGATTTATTCCTTTCTTATTAATCCCAGGTTAATTTATAGAATCAGAGCATTAAGAACGTTGATAATCAGGAATTATTTAAAAAATCCTATTAGAATGGGTAGAATAAGCTTTAAAAGTTTTAAATATTTGAACTTCTATTTGGTATTACATGAAAGTTCTAAGAGAGTTCTTCTATTTTATTGCTTAATAGTGATTCTGCTTTCTTGAGTTTATTCATTCTTTTTCCATGTGCTTCTGAAAGTTTCTCTTTTTTCTCCCGAATTAAAATCAAGTTGTTCTTAATTTCAGATCGAGAGGGAGAACCCATACTCATGCGCTTTTCTAAACATTTTTCAGGGTCCTTGAATAGTTCTTCAAAATCGTCGGGAAGAGTAAGATTCTTTTTAGTTACATCTTGTATCATTTTTTCTAATTCTATTTTATTATAAATATTAAGCCCTTGTCGTTCCCCTCTAGATAATCGTGCTATTATTTCATGAGATAGTCTAAAGGGAATATTATATTGCCGTACGAGAAACTCTGCCACATCCAATGCAAGAATATTGCTATTTTGGATCGCTAATCGCATGTTCTGCTCTTTAATTATTAGAGAAGAGAATATACCTTTAAGAAGTGCTCCAATGGCGTGTATTCTATCGAAAGAATCCTTGAGTAAGGGTTTTAAATCTTGAAAATCCCGAAAGTATGCGGTAGGTATGGACTTGATAATCATGGCACAATTAAATGAATTAGTAATAACATTTGAACAACCACTCCGAATTAATTCGAGAGTATCGGGGTTTTTCTTTTGAGGCATCACGCTGGAAACTGAACAATATTGCTCGTCAACCTCAATAAAATCAAACTCCTTCGTGGACCATACCAAAAGATCTTCATCAATCCTCGAGAATTGCAAAGCCATGAGCGCTAAACATTGCATGGTCTCCATGAGATAATCTTTAGAACTAACCGCATCGATGGAATTAAAGACAATGGATTCAAATCCTAATAGTTCCATTGTTATCTTTCGATCAATATCAATATTTGTACCCCCAATTGCGCATGCACCCAAGGGATTTGCATTCACTCTTTTATATATTTCCTCTATTCTTTCTAATGAGCGAAGGATTTGTTCCAAATAGGTGTTAAGATAATGAGAAAACGAACCTAATTGTGCCTTTTGAAAATGGGTATATAAAGGCATTAATACATGCTGCGAGCGTTCTGAGAGATCCATCAGGACTTCACATAATTCGAATAATCCCCCTGAAAGCTGGTTTAATTCTTTTCTAATCTTTAAACGTAAATCTACCGCAACTTGGTCATTCCGAGATCGTCCTGTATGGATTTTTCCCCCAATCTCCATCCCAATCTCTTCTATTACACTTTGTTCAATGAAGGGATGGATATCTTCAAATGATTCATTTAGCACGAGGGTGCTGTTTATTAATTTCTTTTTTATCTTTTCCAAGGATTTTAAGATCTGGCTTATCTCTTCCTTGGTTAAAATCCCTTGTTCATGGAGCATGATATCGTGCACTTCCGTTCCCACGATATCTTCCTCAGCAATCCACAGATCATCATTTAATGAAGATAAAAAAGCTAAAACCTCTTTATTCATGGGGATTTTCAATCGCTTCCGATAAATATCTTTTCCCATTTTGCTTACCTCTTGATTGAAATAATTCTTTCGCTTTTTTTCCCATGTTATGCAATTGTTTTTTTTACTACTATAATTACTTAAACCGATAATCACACTTAAAAATAAGTAGATCCATAAAAAAGTTTTTAATACACTATTAGAGAACTATTTATTGATTTTACTATAACGTTTCATAAAATACCAAAAAACCAATTTTTTTATTTTACATCAGACTTTATCTAAATTATACTAATTATT
>CAYLZE010000030.1:0-47526 GCA_964388035.1 uncultured archaeon | reverse complement strand
AAAAATGCCGAGAGTAATAGATTTAGTGGCTGATATTATAATAGATGCTGGGATTGATCATGCTTTTGGAATTCCAGGCGGAGTGACCCAATTCATGATAGAAGGGTGTCATAAAAGGAGCGATAAAATAAAATTTATCACCGCCCGGCACGAGGGTTCTGCAGCAGCAATGGCAGACATGTATGGGCGCTTAACGGGTAAGCCAGGCCTTCTTATGGGACAAGGGGTGTGGATTGGCTCTAATGGGGCATTTGGAATAATGGAATCCTTTTTTGCCGGTACTCCGATGCTAATCATCACGGATGTGTCCGACTGGGATAACATGAGTCAAAAAGCTACATATCAATGTGGAACGGGAGATTATGGAACCGTGAATCTTCCCGAGATTTTCCGGTCAATGACCAAATATACAACCTATGCAACGGCCCCTCTTGATGTGGTTTATGGGGTGCAGAATGCAATTAAACATGCGGTCTCAGGGCGTCCTGGACCTGCGTGCGTGCTCACAAAACTGAGTTCCCTTGGAGGAGTAATTGAGGATCTTTCTACGTTAGATGCTCCAATTTATCCGATGGAGGGATTATTAAACGTACACCCGCCGAGCATCACAAAATCGGATGCTGATAATATTGCTGACTTATTAATTCATTCTAATAATCCCGTCATGATCTGCGGTCGTGGAATTCACTCTTCTAGAGCGTACACAGAAGTTAAAGAGCTGGCAGAATTGTTAGGAATGCCTGTTGCGACCTCTTACATGGGAAAAAGCAGCTTACCTGAGATTCATGATTTAGCATTAGGAGTGATGGGTAATCGAGGGCAGAAACTTGCAACAGAAATGATTCAAAAAGCTGATACCATCTTAGCAGTAGGCACAGCATTGGCTCCGGAAAATACTCTTAATTGTAGTAAAAATTTCATTGATGTGAGTAAACAAAAATTGATTCACATCGATATAGATCCACGAAATGCAGCATGGGCTTATCCGGCTACCATAGGAGTCACGTCAGATGCAAAGTTAGCATTAAAGAGTATCATTGATTCGATAAAAGCAAGAAATCCTTCCATCGATGTTCAAAAGCGAATAGAAAGTTTAAAAGCAATAAAAAATGCTCCTGAAACGGAATTTTTCTTTAATAAATTTTCTAGTTCAGACAAGACACCTCTTGAACCCGAAAGAGTGGTTAAAGAAATAAATGAGCTTATTGGAGAGAATGATTTGATAACATTAGATGCGGGAAATAATCGAATATGGTTCTGCGCACTTTTCAAATCAAAAAAAGAACGACAGGTTATCGCACCTGGGGGTGCCGCAGGAATGGGATGGAGTCCAAATGCTGCAATTGCTGCTCAATTATTGCACAAAGATGGGAAAGTGCTTAGTATTGTCGGAGATGGGGGGATGCTAATGACTTTATACGCGATTGAAACAGTAAAAGCCCTGAATTTACCGTTATTATACATAGTGTTTAATAATTCTAGCTTGGGAAACGTGAGGGACTTTTTTTCCCGTAAGAGTCGATCGATAGCAGAATACCCCGAGACAAATTTTGCTAATATTGCAAAAGCCATTGGAATTGATGGGACGCGAGTAGAAACGATTGAAGAATTAAGACCTGCACTGGAAAAGGGATTAAAGGCTGTTAAACCAACATTAATTGATATTGTTGTTAATCGAGCCTCTCATTTGCGAGTAAGAACTTCAATATAAATTTCTATTTTCTTTTTTTTCTCACTTCTTAAATTAAAAAAGAGATGCAGGTATTACAAAAGAAATTATAGAAGTATCGATATTAAATCTTAAACCGTCAAAACAAGATTAATACATGTGTTTTCATTTTTCCTTTTTCGACTTAATTTCTGGAAAAAGAGTATTTTATATGTTAAATGTGATTATAAAGTATAGTTTAATTCGATTTTTTAATGAATTAGTTAAATTAAAAAATTTATAAAATTATGAATTCACAAGAACGAGTTCTTGCGGCCATAAATCATAAAACTCCCGATCGAGTTCCCGTTGATCTAGGGGGAACGTGCGTAACGGGAATTCATGCCATTACCTACAAGAACCTTAAGGATTATTTAGGAATAAAAACGGGTCATGTGAGAATTTATGATCCCATCCAGCAGTTAGCTCAGGTTGAAGATGAGATCATAGACTATTTTAATTTGGATGTATTGGATGTCGGTAGGACATTTAATACGAAAGATGAAGATTGGTATGAAGTTCATGTTAATGGAATCGATGCTCAATTCCCTAATTATTTTCAACCTCGCCACAATCTGGACGATTCTTTGGAACTTGTTCATGAAGATGGAACGGTAATTGGAAGGATGTCGCAAGCAGCTTTGGTAATGGACCCCGTGTATTATCCTGCTTTGGAAAAACTTCCCGAGAATTATAATGAATTTCTTAAAATGATGCGGAAAAATACTTTTGCCGTGGGAATCACGCCTCCTTTTAGTAATGTAGGAATGAAGCATTTCTGGAAGACTCTAAGAAAAAATGCTATTGAACTCAAGTCAAAAACTAAAAAACCCATTATCCTCAGTCTGAACATCTCCACCTTTGAATTTGCAAATTCTTTTCGGCGCATGGATAAGTTTCTTATTGACATTTTGAGGCATCCTTCAGAAGTCGAAAAATTCCTTGATATGATCATGAAATTTTGGTTTGAATCATTGGGAGTAGTATGCACATATGTGGGAGATGTTGTAGATATCATCCGCATGGGAGATGATTTGGGAGAAAATAATGGTCCAATAATTAGCCCAAGAATCTATAGAAAACTTTTTAAGCCCAGACACGAAGAGGTTTGCGATTATATAAAAAAGCATAGCTCGATGAAAATCTTTTACCACGGGTGCGGCTCTCTTACTAATTTATTACCCGATCTCATCGAAACCGGTATAGATATTTTAAACCCCGTCCAAATAAGTGCTAGAGGAATGGATCCTAAATATCTAAAAGAGAATTTTGGCGATGATATAACTTTCTGGGGTGGCGGAGTTGACACTCGAAACGTAATATGCTGGAAAACTCCGGAGGAAGTAAAAAAGCACGTCTTAGAGTTATTGGAGATTTTTACTCCGGGAGGTGGTTATGTTTGGAGTGCGGTTCATAATATCCTACCCGATGCTCCTCCGCAAAATATTGTAGCGTGTTTTGACGCAATTAAAGAATTCAATGAAAAATATTATTAATTCTTAAAATAAAATTTACTAAATAAGGGAGATCGAAGATGGTTTGCTAATCGTTAAAATTTTTCTTCCTTTAATTTGTTAATTGGATAAAATTTGGATATCAAAATTAATAAAAAAAGAAAATAAACTTAGATATCAGCGCATAAGAATACAAGTAATTCTTTGATGTAAGTCTTGACTTCTTTCACTCGGATGGTTTCATTGACACCATGAGCATTTGAACCCGCATTTCCCAGCCCGTGAATAATGATATCATTAGTATTTAAAATTTGGGAAACATTCCCCATATCTGTAGAACCACTACTTCCAATCAAGGCAATCTCGTCTTCTGGCACGTTTTGAACAATGCTCATGACTTTTTTAAAGCGTAACACGTCTGCACCTTCTGGATCCACTCGTAATGCGGGATAATCATAGATAAATTGGGTTTGAACATCTAATAACTTGCTTTTCTTTCTCCCGCGTTCGATGGCTTCTTCAATTTCCCTTTTCACATCCTCATACTTTTCATCGGGAATTAGCCGTCTATTAATGGTAAGAGTACAAAGGTCAGGCACGATATTGGTTTTTGTTCCGGCATGAATGATATCCAGGTTAAACATGGGTGTCATGTTGCACTTTTCCCCCGAGCCGAACCTGGGAAATCCGGGAATATCTGCACTTTCTCTTTGCTCAACAACTTTTTTTAATTCCATCAATTCGGCCAATATCGGAACAGTCTCTTCAATAGCATTAATTCCCATGAAATTCATGCCCGAGTGGCAACTTCTCCCGATGGATTTGACAATAACATTTAAAGCTCCTGCACTTCCAACTGAGATGATGGGGGGATACGTCACACCTTCCATGCAAAAAACTGTCCCTTTTATATGTCCTTGCTCTGCCAAATAAGCAACTCCTGGATGGACTCCTATTTCCTCATCCGTGCAATTTAAAACGGTGATATTATATTTTGAAGTCAATTGCAATTTTTCAATTAGTTGGAGCGCAAGAATGAGGCATGCCATCGAGCCTTTCATGTCAGAGACGCCCCTGCCGTATATCTTTCCCGACTTTATCATGGTGGCTTCAAAAGGAGGAAAACGCCATTTCTTCTCTCCCTCATTTGGTGCTGGTACCACGTCCATGTGCCCGTAAAAGCTCACATCTTTTGCTTGACCGTAATCTCTCGTAGCAACAAGATTAATTCTAGGACCTTTTAACGGATAAGGAATTTCTTTGATGATTTCTTCAGGAACAATAACTTCCCGTAAATTATATTTTAACTCCTTAAAATAAGGAATGATTACATCGACATACTCCCTATAATTATCTCCCGGGGGAACCACCGTTTGGACTCCAATCAGACTCTTCATCAGAGCCATGATCTTAGCCGAATCCAAATTGTCTACTTCTTGATAAATTCGTTCTAGTTCGTTCATTATATATTCAAATGAATGAAAAATGAAAAAGTTATAATATCTATTTAAAATAGTAAATTCTTTGAAATGATAGCCATAAAAAATTTTATAAATTAATTGCTAGAAAAAAAGAATAAAAATTTTTTTAGATAAAAAAATTATAGGTAATTATGAGCATGAAATATGAAGATATAAGGAAAAAAATAGCTATCATTCGGGATAGCCCTGTTAAAGGGATTCCAGAAGAGGAAATGGCTAAAGTTCGCAAGAAAATTGCTCAAAAAACGCCAAAATCGAAGCCTTTAGCTGAAGAATTAAATACTTTAATTCCCGGAGGGACACAACATCAGATGTGCCTTAAAGACCCTTATGCTGTCATGATGAAGCGAACAAGCGGAACAAGAATGTGGGACGTGGACGATAATGAATATGTTGATTATTTAATGAGTGCGGGAGCGTGCATTTTGGGACACAATTATCCGCCCTTTAGAGAGAAAATTTTTGAAGTTCTTAAAGATCTCTCACCTGATCTTTATTGGAATTGTGAATTAGAAAACAAGGCCATTAAATTAGTGCAGAAACATGTCCCATCTGTAAAGCGCATGATTTATTTTCAATCTGGAACCGAAGCAGATATGGCAGCACTCCGCATAGCGCGAGTATTCACGGGAAAAGATAAGATCATTAAATTTGGTGGATCTTATCATGGATGGTCCGATCAGCTTAACTACGACATCCACATTCCCTTTTCGGGAGCCATGGAGTCAGATGGCATCCCAAAAGGATGCTATAAAGATACGGTCTCTCTACCGCCTAATGACCTTGAAGTTTTGGAGGAAAATCTCAAGAAGTATTCCGAAAAAAGGAGCGGAGTAGCTGCTGTGATTGTGGAACCATTAGGCGCGGAATCGGGCGGCATACCCATCCCAGAAGACTTTAATAAGCGAGTGAGAGAATTATGCGATCAATATGATACATTATTGATCTTTGACGAGGTAGTCACGGGTTTTAGATTGGACCTCGGCGGGGCGCAAAAATATTTTAACGTGACACCAGATTTAACCATATTTGGTAAGTTGCTGACGCAAGGATATCCTTCTACAGGGGCGATTGGAGGAAGAGAAGACGTCATGAAGGTAACAACAGGTGATATCGATGTAGGAGGAAAACACGCTTCCGCCAGTGGAACTATCAGAGGAAATCCTCTAACGGTAGCAGCAACTTATTGGGGCATTAAAATTCTTGAAGAACAAAATGCGATTGAAAAGGCGGGTAAAACTGGTGATGATTTAGTCAAAAAATTGAATGATTTATTCCAGCGATATGACAGACCATATTTTGCCTATAATTATAAATCAATCGTGCATTATGAAACCTTTTCCCCCTTGGCCATTGATATTCGCGACATGAATAACATTCCAAAAGCCGTGTATCGTAAGAAATGCGTGGACGAGATCGCCATAGTGATGTTGTCGGAGGGAGTAATAACAAAATATGGAAATCGGGCGTTTACATGCATGCAACATACTCCGGAAGACAATGATAAATTTATAAACGCAATGGAAGTGGCTTTAAAGATAATTCCTAAAAATTAGAAAATTATTTAAAAGCATTTTTTGGACTTTTTTCTCTTTTATTATTATTCCCGATTTAAACTTATTGAAACTATTACTCATGATACCTTTATAAAAAAAGTTGAATAAAAAGAATAGACAAATAAAAAAGAAAATCTAAAGGTAATTTAATATAGGTCTTGAATGACAAACCCTAATTTTAATTCTTCCAACGTCTCTTTAAGGGGATATCCATTTTCGGCATTCCAACCCATTTTTTGACAATACCCTTTATAATCTGCTAAATAATCCACACCGACAATTCTTTCTGGTATTTTAGTTTCCATGACGTTGATTCCTTCTCTAATTGTAAAAGCTTGTCTTAGAGTTTGAATCCTTCTCCCTGCCAAAATTGCCTCGTCAGGTATTAAATTCCACCCCGTAACCGCGTTTATTAGTTCAAAGAGTGGATATTTTTGCATGAAATATGCAAATTCACACAATCCTATACTACTCGTGAACTGCCAGAGCGCTGCCACGATCTTTTCCGCCTCGTCGCGGTCATCTCCCTCTCTTTTGAATCTTTTTGGAAGACCTATACCTTCAAATAATCCGTTTGGTGTGATTAAGGGTCCTTGAACTAACATGTCTAAGGAAGCGGTGGTATGCCTGCCTGGAGTTGGATCAAAAGCGAATGATGCACCTAAAGATTTGTAGTATTTTGGGCTATGCATTCCCGGTTCCTGCCCAGAACAGTGAATAGCATACTCATTACCTTTCCCTAATTTTTCTACCGCGATTTTAACACCATCAGCTAAAATATCCCCAATTCCTTCTCGATTTATCATTTTTTTTACTAATTCCGTGATTGCTTGAGAATTGCCCCATTTTAACTCGAGTCCATCTGTTTCTTCTTTCGTTAGTATTCCATTTTCATAACATTCAATTGCAAATGCGACGGTGGTTCCCGCTGAAATGGTATCAATTCCAGCGCGATTGCATAAATCATTTATTAAAAAAATTGACATTAAATCATCATTTAACAAGAGATGACCAAAAGCAGCACTGGTTTCATATTCTGGCCGATGAGTTTCTTCTATTCCAATTTCGGGAACTTTCATGATGGCTCCACAACGTATGGGGCAAGAAAAGCAACCATAGGGTTTTTGCTTGAACTTTTCCATCTCTTCTCCCGATATTTTATTTACTCTTTCTTGGGGAAAGTCTTCTTTTTTTCCACCCCAATTTTTTACGGGAGTATCGTTAATCATCCAAGAAACAATATTACTAAAAGTAGTTCCCAATGTTTTATAACTTACTATTGCTCCTTTTGTAGCAGCATTAATTCCTTCATTATATTGCTTGGTTAATTGAAGTACAGCATCATTATCTGCAAAATTTACTTTTTGATTTCCTCCAAGGACGATTGCTTTTAATTTTTTGGATCCCATTAATGCTCCAAACCCAGATCTACCGGCAATTCTCCCTCTATCATTCACGATTCCTGAAATTAAGCTGAGCTTCTCTCCCGATTGTCCAATGCAAGCCACTTGAACCTTCCCGTGCTTTTGTTTAAGCTTTTCCTCGGCTTCAACAGCATCTAATCCCCATAGATCAGACGCATCTAAGATTTTTTTCTCCCCTTCTGCAATCGCAATATATTTTGGTTCATTTGCTTTTCCTTTTATTAATATAGCATCAAATCCACATCTTTTTATTTCTGGTCCAAAATATCCTCCACAATTGGAATCCCCCCAAGTTCCCGTTAATGGCGATTTTCCTGCGATCATGAACCGTCCTGTTAAGGGAGCAGGACTTCCTGTAAGTAATCCTGGAAAAAATCCAAATATAGCATCTGCACTTAAAGGATCTATTTTAGCAAGTGAATTTTCATAAATTAATTTTGTAGCTAATCCGTATCCTCCAATATACTGTCTATATACTTCATCTGAGAGCTCCTCTTCTTTAAAGCTTTCCTCTGTGAGATCAACCCACAAAATTTTCCCCATATATCCATTAGGCATTTTTTAAAATCCCTCTTTAATATTTTTTAATCTAAATAATACTAGTATTAAATAAATCTAGAGAAAATATAAAATATTTCTTTAATTTCGAATCATCGTTATGTCCTTATAGTAACATCGCTGATCTAAATGGTAGCATTATTAATTTCAAATTCTTTCTTATGAATTTAATTCTGAAAAGAATTGAATTGAGGAGAAAACATTTATATATTTCGTGAGTAAATATGAAAAAGAAGAATGTCTGAAGTTAGATCCAAAAATTAGATATTTATTCAAGAAAAGCGGTAAACAATTAGTAATTTTAAATCACTTTCTTTAAATAATCTATTTATTTCAAAAGAAAATCATAATTATTTTTTAGAAAGATCCTTTAAAATCGCTTCCATGCGAACTGTAACATTCTTCTTCATGAACACTTGATGATCGGTAGCTATATAGAGTTTCTCTCCATCAAGATTTCGAAATAATTCCTCAGCCACTTCTTCCGGTGATATCCCATTTTCAACAGATGAACGAAATATGTTTAGAAAGGACTGCATTTCAAGATTTTCACTTATTTTAGGTTCATAATTTTTCGGTCTATTTCTCTCACTTTCAGTAAGATTAGTTTTAACAAAACCGGGACAAAGAGCTAACACTTTTATATTAGATCCTTGCCGCTTCAATTCGTGATATAAAGATTCGGTCAATGCGATTACAGCGTACTTGCTAACACTATAAATACTCATGCCGATTGTAGGAGGTATTATTCCTGCCATGGATGCAGTATTGATAAGATAGCACGTTGTATCCTGTTTTAGCATGATGGGTACAAAAACATGGATTCCATTAATAATCCCAAAAACATTAACATCAAAAATCCATCTCCAATCGGCTAGGGTGTTTTCCCAAACATGAGTTGATGAATTTACGGCGAATCCCACTCCTGCATTATTGCATAATAAATCAACACTTCCAAAATGATCAAGCACTTCTTTTGCTAAATTTTCAATATCCTCAAGTTTCCTTACATCAGTTAAAATTCCTAAAACGTTCGCCCCTTTGGTTGTCATCTCCTTTTCTGTTTGACGTAAGGGAGACTCTTCAATATCTGCTAATACCACCTTCATCCCTTCTCGAGCACATTTTTCTGCTATAGCTCGTCCAATTCCACTCGCCGCTCCCGTAATCACGGCAACTTTATTTGTTAATTGACTCATGACTCATGCCCTTAATTCATGTTCTATTATAGGTTTATTTTTAAAATTTTGGATACATCTAATGGTATCATAATAGTCTATTTATTAATTTCGTTTAGACTCGAACAATGGTTATTCTAGATCTTTCTTAACCATTCATTGAAATTCAGGTAAATGGTACAAATATAAATTATATACATGAAGTGAGTCTCGTGAACTTCTTATTTGTCTTATTTTAAATACTTTTTAAACCCTAAGAGAGAAAAATCTTTACTGGAATTTCCATTCATTAACTTTTTAACTGCTAAATTCAATTTTAATTATAAAATATGAATAATTTTAATCGGATTTGATGAGCTCTTGAAAGGAAAATTTATTATAATGGATGAAAAAGATAATTGTGCAACGACTCTAGCAGATCTTCCTCAAGGAGAAAAAATTGAAATTAGTGGAAAAAGCATGGTTTTAAATCAAAATATCCCCTTTGGACACAAATTTGCTATTAAAACTATTAAGGAAGGAGAATTATTGATAAAATATGGACAAATTATCGGTATTGCGACTAAGGACATAAATACGGGTGATTGGGTTCATATTCATAATATAAGAAGTCATTATTTAGAAAAGGTGGCCGAAAAAATATGACCGAAGAATTTTTAGGATATCCGAGACCAAACAGACAAGTAGGAATTCGCAATAAGATCGCAATATTATCCTCGGTGGTATGTGTAAATAAAGTTGCAACCCAAATTGCAAATAAAATCGAAAGCGGGGTAGCAATCACCCATCCCTTAGGATGTGGTCAATTCGGAGTTGATTTTTCTTATACATTGAGAACCTTGGTAGGATTAGGTTCCAATCCTAATGTATATGGCTTGATAGTCGTTGGGCTGGGATGTGAAAATATTTCTAGTAAACTAATTGCGAGACAAGTAAAGAAGACAAAAAAACCCATCGAATTCTTTGACGTGCAAGATGTTCAAGGCGGAACTCCCGCAGCAATTGACAAGGGAATTAAGTTAGCTAAAAAAATGGAAGAAGAGGCGAGAGAGATCAAGCGAGAACCTTATGATTTTTCCCATTTAATATTGGGATTGGAATGTGGCGGTTCTGATTCTATCTCTGGAATCACTGCCAACCCCGCAGTGGGCTTAGTTACTGATAAAGTTGTTGAATTGGGAGGAACAGCTATTTTGCCAGAGTTTACTGAATGGATCGGTACGGAAAATTTGTTAAAGCAAAGGGCAATAAATGAAGAAGTAGCGGCTAAAATTGAAGAACCAATCGAGGCATTTCTTGATAATACGATGAAAATTGGTATAGACTTCAGAGGTGTCCAACCTACTCCGGGAAATATTGAAGGAGGGCTCACTACAATCGAAGAAAAGTCTCTGGGAACGATAGCAAAGTCGGGCTCTGCTCCCATTCAAGGTATTATGGACTATTCTGAATCCCCTAAGGGAAAAGGGTTGTGGTTAATGATCGAACCGGGATTAGATGTGGAATCCATGACGGGACTGGCTGCTGCTGGAGCTCACGTGATAATAATGACCACGGGCAGAGGAAGTCCTTGCGGAAATCCCGTGGCTCCCGTGATTAAAATTTGCGGAAATCCCAAAACGTGTGATTGGATGGCTGCCAATATTGATGTAGACGCCAGCAAAATAATAACCGAAAATAAAACTGTAGAAAATGTAGCTGATATTCTGTGGCAGAAACTAAAAAGTGTAATTAATGGTGAAAGAACTAATTCAGAAGTGTTAGGATTTGACGACGTGGCCATATGGCGTATAACTGGCACTTTTCCATTCTCTCTAAAAAAAGAAAGTCAATAAAAAATTTTAATACTTATAGGATATAAATAATAAATTATTTCATGTTATTATCTTTAAATAGAGATGATATGATATGTGTGATACGTTTGTAGCTTTACGAAATTCCACGGAAGATGGAAGTGTTATTTTTGGAAAAAATAGCGATAGACCCCAATCAGAAGTGCAAATTGTGACGTATTCTCCTCGCAAGACTCATGCGGAAGGAGAAAAATTACGATGTACCTATATAACCATCCCACAAGTCAAAGAAACAGCTGAAATAATCTTGAGCCAACCTTTTTGGATGTGGGGCTCTGAGATGGGCGTTTCCGAACATGGTGTTGCAATCGGAAATGAAGCTGTTTATACTAAAGAACCTTTAAGGGAAACGGGATTATTGGGAATGGATTTATTACGTCTTGGTCTTGAACGAGGGAAAACTGCCAAAGAAGCCTTAAACGTAATTACGAAACTATTAGAGATGTATGGCCAAGGGGGAAATTGTGCTTTCGATCAACAAGGCTGGTCTTACCATAATTCTTTTATAATTGCGGATAAAAAGGAAGCTTACGTGTTGGATACTGCAGATAAATGGTGGGTTGCTGAAATCGTTAAAGATGTAAGATCCATCTCAAATAACATATCCATTCGGGGAAAAGGAGATCTTCGCAGAGAAGGGATTATTAACCATGCTATTAAAAGCGGCTATTGTAAGGATGAAAAGGATTTTGATTTTGCTTTAATTTTTTCGGATCCTCAAATACCTGAAAGATTTCCTCCCAATACCCGAGATGGTTGCTCATTACGAATGTTAAATGAAGCAAAGGGTAAAATCTCAGTTGAAAAGATGATGTCGTTCTTGAGAGAGCATGATGTCGGAATATGCATGCATGGTGCATTTCAAAGCACGGGCTCTCAAGTTTCTTGGTTAAGAGATGATAATCAAAAATCAGTACATTGGTTTACCGCAGGAACCATCCCTTGTTTAAACATTTATAAGCCTTACGTATTTCCTGCCAATACTTTTAATATAATGAAACCGGGGCCTTATGAGGAAATTAATCCCGATTGGTTTTGGGCCAAACATTCTGCTCATATAAAACCCTATAAACGGGTTTCAAAGAAGCCTGCTGTCGTCGATTATCTTAATGAACTGAGAACCAGAGAAAATGCACTGATTTCACAAGTAAAGGAAGTGATTAGCAAGGAGAAAGTTCTTTCAGATGAAGACTTGGTATTAAAAATTAAGGAAATCAACAAGACCGCATGGAAAGAGTCTAAAGAAATGATAGATCTGAAATGAAAGTAGAAAAGCTATCTTTTACAATTTATCTTTTTTTAAAGCAATTTAAGTTAAACCTAAATACCATTAATAATTAGTACTTTAATTAAATTAAACAATATATGTAAATCATGACAAATTCAACGATTAGAAAGAAAATTAATGAAGCACGCAAGCGATTTTACGACATGATTACCGAGTATAAAGTAGTTAAAACCTGCTCGATGTTTGTAATCATTGTCTATTCGCTCTTAATAATTATTGGAGTAATTATAGCGACCGTATTTGGAACTACACATTATACCATTTGGACTAATTGGATAAGTGATCTTGGAACAGCTAAACATACCCCTGCTCCGTATTTATATGATATTGCATGTGTCATAGCAGGTGGATTAACCATTCCTCTCACGTTTTATTTGGAAAAAATATTAGCTCCCATGCCCCAAGAGCCGAGTGAGTATAAAAAATTTTCCCGATTACGATATAGAATTTCAAGTTTTGGTTTTGTAATGGGTATTATAGGTAATCTTGGATACATCGGGGTTGGAATTTGGAGTGGAGATCGAGATTATCCCATAGGATTCATAAATATGGGCACTCATGGTCTCATGTCAGCGCTTGCTTTTGGAGGGTTTACCTTTTCGGCTTTTTTCTACGGGTGGTTGGTTATTCTTTATAAAACTAAAATTCCTAAAGGATTAGGGCTTTACGGAATTATTGGACCACTTATCACCATTATTCTTAATATTATCATTGGAGGCCCCTTATTGGAATGGATTCTTCTTTTTTCCATATTGGCCTGGGTCATCCCAATTGCTCTAATAATATTCCATTAAAAAGAACTATAAAAATAATATTTTTTTTAAATTTCTTCCTTAATAAACTTCCGGGAAAATAATTCATTTAAAATTTTAGGAGAATTCATTTTTCTACTTTACTAAAGAGTGAGATCATTTCCTTTTCGACTACCTCTCCACTCATGGGGCTAAAACTGGCTACTGGTTCGTATCCTCCTACGTTCATATATTCCATGATAGGAAATAAATAAGCGATCCAATCGTTGGAGTTTTGAAATAGAAAGGAATTTTCTCTTTTATTTGGTGATTTTTTTAAAAGATTCTTGCCTATACTTTCGAATAATTCCCCAGGAACCGTAAATATACTGAAATTTTTACTATTTTCCTTTTCCTTTAACCATGCCTTACATTCAATGTATTGCAGGATGGTTTCTGCCCAAGTATGTAGGAAATCGTGTTTAATATAAAAAGCGGGAAAGTTGGTTTCAATTTGCCTTGCTATCGGTAGTAAAAGCACCTTTTTTAGAATGAAATACCCCTTGTTTCCATACCACGCGTGTGAAAAATATCTTGCATCTTTTAATGGTATCTTGATTTCTTTAATAGAAGATTTAAATTCAAAATGATCAAAATAAGCATTCTCAGGTAAGAATTGTGCCAATTTCCACGCTTCCTCGGCAATTTGATTCCCGATGCGCACGGTATCTTTATAAGTCCCGAGTTGTCCATAAATTTTGGACTTATCTTTCTCAAGATCCTCAAAATTCGTCCCACAAGTGGTAATTGGATTTAAATCTCCAGCAGGACCATTAAAAAAAATTGAGGGCGTTTTTCCATTAGATAGTTCTTCAATTCTATGAGTTAAACGTCCAGGATAATCTGCAGAAAGCTTATTATTTGCGAAAGATAAGGTGGTGGGATGACACGCATAATGAACTATGATTCCAATCATCTTATTATCTTTTATATTTTTAAAACATGTTACACCTAAATCGGGAGTAACACCTCTTGTTGGATGCCTGCGATTTATCACCAGATTGGGATTAAAAATTTCCTTTTTCCAAGCAATTTTGCAAGGTTCAAGCGTCTTGAATAAAGATTTCACCAACTTTATAATTCTACGGGAAAGCCAAATCAGATATTTATCATTTCTATTTGCACCAAACAGGATTCCTTTCATGACATTGAGTGTTCCACCAGGCCAATGGAACTCACCGGTCAAATCTGGAGCAGAATGCGTATGTGTGGCATGGATGAGGATATTTTCCTTTTGTAAGGAATTAAACTGTTTACTTAGGCGCTCTTTCATGTAATTAGCTAAAGATAAGGGTACTTTTAACAAATCCATGGAAACTAATAAGAGGTGCTTGTTTGCTAGCTCACCAGAATCTTGTTCAATCAAAACACCGTGAGCATGTATATCATCTAATTTTCCCAAACACGGGTCTTTACGGGTGTAACCTGCCATTGGGGTGCCAATTAATTTTTTAGGCGTGATTTTGACCTTTCCTATTGCAACTTTCACATTTAATCACTTTTAAGGACTTCTACACTATTTTAAGGTTTACCTTAAATAAAGAAAAAATAAAATAAGATTATAACGAATTCATTTTTTTAATGAGTCGGTAGAAAAATTCCATGGAAAAAGAGAAGTTCGGTATCCAGATGCGCTCATTGCGCCCATGAGCCATTTCCATCATTTCACTCATCGGAACATTGGGATCAATTTTCATGGGGCATATTCCCAAAGCATATCCTCCCTTCTTCCTGAAAAATTTACTATCCGTGGAACCAGAGCTTAGCATGGGCACCATTTTGGCACCAGCATCTATCCCATTTAAGACACCCTCGACAAAATCCCAGAAAGGATTGCTTGCTGAATTAGTGGTTGCAGCTTGGCTAGGTTCTATGGGAATAATTTCGATCTCGTTGAATAATTTCTTCCCTAATGCTTTTCTTAGATATTTTTCAATGGTTTTTCTATCATGCCCAGGCAAAAGACGAGCATCAAATGAAAGCTCCACGTTCTGGGGAATAACGTTTACCTTCTCTTGGGTTTTAAAAACCGTAGGATTAATTACATCCATTACAAAGGGTAAGAGCAATTTACTCAATAAACCGCCCATTCTTTTATCCGCAAGTTTCAATCCAATCTTTAATAAAAATTTGGATGTTAATACCCTTTTAAAAGTATTCGGTATGGATATTTTCTCGGCAAGTTCTTTTATCGCGGGAGCAATAATAATAGGATACTTATATTCGATAATTTTTTGAGTTATTTTACTAATCTTATACATGGCACTTTCGGATTTTTTTATAGAGAAAGATCCATGTCCTCCCGTTCCTTTTACCCTAAGTGTTGTCCGATAAACACCTTTTTCTCCCGTTTGAACGATATAATCTTTAGGATCCTTGCCAAAGGGAATCAGAATTCCACCGCCTTCATTTATGATATAATCTGCATTGATTTTATCCCAATAATTCTCTGTTAGATAACCCACTCCCATTACACCGCCTTGTTCCTCGTCCGCGGTAAATGCTAATTTAATGTCTCCTTTTGGTTGAAATCCTTGCCTTTTTAATATTATACTTGCCATGGCTTCTGCTGCAACCATGTTTTTGATATCCATGGTGCCCCGCCCCCATATATATTCCCCCTCTATTTCTCCTCCAAAGGGATCTTTCTCCCAATTAGAAGCATCCGCGGGAACGACATCTAAATGTGCGAGTAATAGTAAACTTTTTGCATTTGGATCCGTACCACGCCATGTAATAATTACACTCCCTCTTCCCGGAGCTGATTCGAACAACTCAATATCCTCAAATCCTTCCTTCTTAAGGAAATCCGCGCAAAATCGGGCGGCCTCTATCTCATTTCCAGGTGGATTCGTCGTGTTTATTTTAATCAAATCAGATAGAAATTTAGAAGCTTCCTTAATTTCTTTACTATCAATAGGAAACATTAGAGTATCGAAGGGATATGATTCTTTCATGTTGTTTTGATTACTCATGATTTTAATTTTGTTTATTTCGATAAATATTAGAATGCGAAAACAATAATTTACTTTGGCTTTAATAAAATAAATTTTTTGCTCTAAAGTATCATGAGCACGAAAAACTTTTATTTTTTCAAATATTTCTATTGTTATTCTAATAGAGAAAAAGTAACAAGTAAGGTTCCGCTGGAATGTCTAAATTACAATATCTTGGAAAAGAAGGGATCATCTCGAATTACCGGATGGGAAGGCATACCATTAACCAAAAACAAAATATAATCGTTTTTCCCGATATTAACACTAGAAAAGAAGCGAATAGATTAATTGGGCGAGTAATCGTGTGGAAAAGTCCAACGGGAAAAGAATTAAAAGGTACCATAATGCGTGCCCATGGAAATAATGGTGCAGTGAGAGCTCATTTTCAAAAAGCGGGGTTACCCGGACAAGCTCTTGGCCAAAGGATTAAAATTATTAAATAACTACTCTTTTAATTTCAACAATTTTATAATCTAATTGGTTTACATCTTCTTCTCTTGATTTCATTAACGAGATCTTCCATGCAACTAATGCGATTACTAAATAAAGTTACAACCGTATTAAGTTGAGAGATAGAATGAGAATCACTTCCTCCTACTAAAGGTACATCCATGATTTTAGCCGCTCTTTTTGCTATTTCATTCTCATGTTTTTTAATTGCTCCATTAATTTCTATTGCATCAAAATCGTAATCGAATATGGTCTCACCAAACACGTTATGGCGTGATGAATACGGATGTGCACAAATTGCAACCCCATTCTTCTCATGTATGAAATTTAAAACATCTTCTGCTTTTTTAGAAAGAGGTAATGTATTTATACCATAAGCCAATAGATCCCCTTCAAAACAGGAGATTTCTGCCCCAAATAAAATCAAGAGATTATTAAAGGACAAGTTCCTCATTGGCTTTACTATTCCGTGATCTGTTATACAGATGCCATCGATTTCATCAGAGATATTATTGAATAATTGCTCGCTGGAAAGAATGGAGCACGAGGAACGGGGACTTAAATGAACATGCATGTCGATTATAGTCATTTTATGGGATTATATCTTAATTTTAACTCTTAAATGAAAATAAGGAATTCTAACAAGTCAATTTTTTGATTTTAGATATAGAAATTTAGAAATTTTTTAAAATACAAATTGATAGGATTGGAAGTTTTTAAATCATATAAAAAATCCCACATTTTTTTTCCCCGCTTCTTTACATTCTATTTTTCTTAAAAGATATGCAATTTTTGAAAGAATTCTTTGAAATTCTTATCTTTCTTAAGGTAAACATTTAAAATGTTTAAGATCTTATAGAATGTGTAATATATTTACTTTAAATTAGAAATTTGGTTTTAAAATTGCAACAAGGAACTGTTAAATGGTTCGACAATCGTAAAGGATACGGATTTATAACTACTGAAGAAGGCACTGATGTTTTTGTTCATTATACGGCTATCAACGGTTCAGATGATGAATTCAAGACCCTGCGCGAGAACGACAAAGTTGAATTTGATGTTGTTGAAGGTGAAAAAGGACTTCAGGCGGATAATGTTGTCGTGACTGAAGCTGCACCCATGCAGTATCGTTCTAGTTATCTTTTTTAATTGTCGGAAAAGTAAGGAAATAGTTTTTTATTAAGTTTCAAATTAGTATAAGTTATAAGAAAGACTAATAATTGATGATTAGTCGTTTTTTAGCTTATTTTTTTTTTAATTTCTAATAATCATGTCTATATATAAAACGCGATTTAAGCAATATACTATTTATTTTTAAAAATTTAACATCCCGTTATTTTGAAATAAAGTTGTTGGAGTAGCTCAAATTAAATTTTAAGAAAGTTGGAACTCTTACAGTATATGATGAGTATATTATGAATTTTTTTCATTAAGCTAAGTTTTTTAATACTTAAACACACTGAGAATTTCTTAAAGAATCCCTAGAATATTATCTTTTATCCCTTTTCACTTGCATATTGTACGGATCATATGCCAATAATATTGAGTTTTTTAGCATAAAATATTCTCTAATAATTTGATATAGCGGTTTTAATCATGTTTTTTTAAAAATTGAGGAATGATAAATAATGTCAGAAAGAGAGACCTCCTCGTGTCGTTTTTGCCGGAGACAAGTGAAGGAAACATATTACTGTGAAGATTGTGGAGCAAGTAGTTGCTCCGATTGTCTAAATGAAGAAAAGGTAGAATACTATACCTGCAAGGATTGTAATTCCACTAATATAGAAATTTTAAACGCAGAGGGTAAGAGAGTTTGCAAGGATTGTAATAAGGAAAACATTCTAAAAGCAACACGTATTGAAAAATCCTGTCCAAAATGTCATTCCCTGAAAATCGTAAATATATATGAAAAAAAAGATACGTTAGAACAAAAATTCTTAGAATTAATCACAAAATCCCGAGAAATTCTTTCCCCTCTTCAAGAACTCGTGGATAAATGGAATGGGATACGGCAAAGAGTTAGAACTGCCCGAGATCCTCCCATTAAATGCTATCATTTTCCTAATATCGAAACGGAACTGGTCAATCTATTTCAGTCATATCTCCGACTTAGAAATGATGTCATTGAAAAGCTTAAAATCCACTTTCATCATTTATCTGTGAACGAGGAGTTTTTCTTTAATATCTACACTCAACCGAATTCTAATCTTAAAATCATTGAAGGAATTTTAGATAATCAATCACATAGTTTTCTTTCGATAATGGAATTTATTGATAATAGCATGAAGATAATCATTGAAAACATTGAATCTCACGAAAAAAAAATGCAATTCATTGAGAAAATTACAAAATATTTCCTCTCTTATAAAAGATTTTTAAATTTGGCAGAAGAAGAGAAACCCGTGTATGCCATAACAGCAAAATTATTAAATGGAAGCAATAATCAAGATATTTTAAATAAAAAACGAGGGGTTTTATTCGTTACTAATTACGATTTGTCCTTTATACATGAATATGGACTGATCAAAAAGAAACGGGATTTGATCTTTAAAGCCCCTGTGAATGATTTGACCCGAATTAAAGAGAAAGGAAGAATATTCAAGAAACTCTATTTAGAATTTGCTTATGGAAATTATGAATTTTCGCTTCCTCCTAAATCATTATCCAGAGTCATAGAATACATTCTTTTGGCGCGAACGTTTGATGAAGCCGTTTTACAAAATCACGAATCAGCTAAGAAACTCCAAACGATAAATCTTAATTTAAATGACATGTCAAATTTTATAGAAAATGCTATAAATTCATTTTTTAGCAGAAAATGCCGTTTTAATGAAAGAAATGGGCCTTCACAGTCGAGTAAGCGTCAAGATTTCCGAAGCTTCTCTGATTTTAGGTCTAAAAATTTTGAAGCATATCCCGAACGAAATCCCTACAAGCACGATTATCGTTCCGACTTTGAATATAGAGCTACAACCCAAGATACTCCTGCTTATGACTACATAAATTCGGACTTTGGAGAAAATTTTGGAGAATTTACATCCCATATGAATAATCGTGAAAAAAATAAACATCGATATCCACATGATCAAGATAGTGAAGATAAGACTATATTAATGAAAAAACTTAAACAAGCCCAAGAATCCAGATACTCCCCTTTAGATTCAGAAAATTATTTTAAGGAGGATATTTACAAAAAATCTTCCATTTTCAATGAAGGAAATTCTCGTTTCAATGGAAATCAACCAAAAAGCCCCTTTGAAACTAATCAATATGAAAAAGATAAGATGCATCGCCACATTTATGAGAATAAGTATCAAGATTTTCGTAAAAACCATCTTTCGGAATTCTTTAACCATGAATATCCATCAAAAGATTCCTCCTTTGTAAAAAAAGGGAACACTAATGACAACCCAACGAAAAATTCAGCACGTCTTCATGAATTAAGAAAGAAAAAGTTTGCTTTAGAAGAAACAATTAGAGAATTATCCAATAGATTCGATCAAGGAAATCTCACGGAATTAGATTATTTTAGAACTTATCAAAATTTACAGGAAGAGAACTTTGCCTTGGAGAATGAAATATTGGAAATAGAAGATAAAATGGAACAAGTGAGGTATGCACATCTTAAAAGTAACATGCAAAATGGCTCATCCCATTATCCCTATTAATTAAAATACTTTTTCTTTACATTCCATTTTTCCTATTAATAGTAGAGTAGCAACTTAGTTTAAACTTGATTTTGATTTTAATTTAAATTACATCAATCATTATTATTATTTATGGCAAAAGAGACTCCTTTTACTACAGTAGTAGGATCCTTTCCCTTATCTAATACTATAGAAAACATGAATAGAGCTTTTCAAGATCAGATTAATATGGGAATTGATTATCCTTGCTATCCTCAATTAGTTCCCATGAATCCCCAATTTTTAACTCCTTTATCTCGATTAATTCCGGAATTAGAAGAAAATAATGAGACTTATCTCTTAAAGAGTGAATTCCAATTGCCTAAACAATTGGTTGCTTTAGAATATGGAGAATTTATCATTAATTTTTTAAATGAACATTCCGAGCTTAAAAAGAAAATAAAAGGAACTAAAGCCTGCTTGACAGGGCCCTTTACTTTAACGAGCGAGATCATTCTTAGCAGTGGTCTTTCGGAAGGTTTAAAACCCATGATCTTTAAAGAACCAAGAGCTATCATGGTAGATTGGATCATTGAGAAATTTGCTGATTATATGAAGGAAATTGGTAAAGCTTATAATAATTTAGGAATTAATATAATTTCCATGGATGAACCCATTCTAAGTCTTCTAGTTGGGAATAAAACATGGTTTCATTCGGAAGAATTTATAATTGAAATAGTAAACAGAGCCCTTTCAGGAATCAAAGACTTGCCGTCCATACATGTATGTGGAAGAATAAGCCCCAAATTATATGAATTACTCCTCCAAACCGATGTAAAAATAATGGATCATGAATTTCGGACGAATCCTAAAAATTTTAATGTCTTTCAAAAAAATGATATTGAAAAAAACGGAAAATATCTTGCAATGGGAACGGTTCAAACCAGTTTCTCTCCCATTCCAAATGGGAAAGTCGAAGATTATGTGGAAGAAATATCGTTTTTGAAAGATTTCATCAAAAAAGGATTTGACTTGTATGGCAGGGAAAATCTTATAATCAAGCCAGATTGTGGTTTTGGGGCCCTAAAAAAGGCATTTAATAGCGAAGAATTTGCTTATGATATAGTAAAAGCAAAATTAACTAATATGGTTAAAGCATTAAAAGAAGAATGAGATACCAAACTCAAAATAATCTTAGTTTTTTTATCTTATAAGAATAAGAAGGAATAAATCAATTTTCCTGTTTCATTATTATATATTCCCGATTTCTCTATCCTTCGAGTTCCTTTCTTAATTTATCAATCTCGCTCTGAAGTTTCTCCTTGCTGTCAACTTGTGCACCTTCTTCTTCAGTCCCGTATTCAGGTATATATTGCAACTCTTCTGAGGGTGCAGATGGCATTTCTCCACTCTGGTCTAAGAGTATTTCGGTTTCTAATTGATTTAACTCATCATCAACGCTAATTCCTAGATCAATCTCAAGATCTCCGCCCAAAATCTCAGCAGATTCCTCTATTTCGGCAATATATTGCTCAGAATCCTCTGCAATCTCCGCAACTTTTTCAGGATTTGCTTTTACAGAAAGTTCTTGTAATGTATCGCGAATGCCGCCGAAAAGGTCACCAGTTTGTGAGATCATTTGTCCTTCTTCAATGGCATGGAGAGAATTTTCAATTTTGGTTCGGATGTTATTCATCCTGTCGATTTTCTTTTGATAATTCTTATATTGAATTAAATAGCTCTTTGCCCTATCCTTTTCTCCCCGGGTTAAGGCGATTTTAGCATTCTGTCGACTGATATCGGCTCGTTTGGCATAATTTCTACTATTTAATTCCAATTTATGAATATGGCTTTTTGCATTCGCGACTAAACTATCCTTCTGTTCACTTTTGCGAGGAAAAAGCTTTTTCTTGATTCCCACCTTAATCGACCCTAAATTAAGTAATTCATTTTTATTTCAATCTTATATATTAAAATTTGTTTCCATCTTATATATTTATTGTTGTTCTAATATACGTTCCGTAAGTAAAATCTAACAATATATTAAATTTTATTTCAATCTTAAATATTTATTTACTAGTAATAAATGCAAAAGAAAACTATAAAATAAACTTAAATTAGTCCAATTGTTAATAAAATGAAAAAAATTATCCTCAATTTTGAAAAAAAAGATTCGAATTTTAAAGAGTTAGTCCAAGAAGCATTCAACAAGGACATCCTCAACTTTTTAGTTTCTCGAGAGACTCATTCGGAACTTAAGAACGTGGAGCGAGTAAAGATATACTCCAAGGATTTAGAATTATCCCCTGAATTTAAAATATTGACTAATACAGATAACCTTCAAACATCTTTAAAAGAAAATCAGGGAAATGCTAAAGTCGGAATCTATAAGGAGTTAAAAACCAAGCAAGATGAGCGGGAGATCGTGGAGCTTTCTAAGACAAGATTGATTGACTTTATCATTGTTAGTGCAAGAGATTGGAAAGTAATTCCTTTTGAGAATCTAATCGCTGACATGCATTTAGCGGAAACAGACCTCATTGCTGAAGTGGAAACTTTAAAGGAAGCGGAATTGATGCTAAAAACCTTAGAAAAGGGAGTAGATGGCATTCTCATGACTCCCAAGGATGCAAATGAAATTATTGAACTAAAAAACTTAATTCAAGCGAGTTTTCATGTTGAATTAACTACAGCAAGAGTTGTTAGCATAGAAAACATACCCGAAGCAGATAGAGTTTGCATTGATACGAGTTCCCTTTTACATTTTGGGGAAGGCTTTCTGGTAGGGTCTACTGCAGCAGGATTTTGCTTGATCCATTCCGAAACGTTTGAATCGAAATTCGTGGCATCTCGACCTTTTCGCGTTAATTCAGGGGATGTATCTGCATATGTTCTGGTTCCTAGTGAAGATCCGGAAATAGTGTATCGCACGAGTTATTTAAGTGAATTAAAAGGAGGAAGGAAAGTTTTAGCCGTAAATTATAAGGGAGAAGCTAGGATCGTATCCATTGGGCGAGTTAAAATTGAAACTCGTCCCATGTTGCGCTTTGAATTGGAGGCTTTTAAAGGTGAGGTGCCAATTACCTTAAGTTGCATTTGCCAAAATGCCGAGACAATTCGATTAGTCACACCCGAGGGAAAAGCTATATCTGTAGTGGACATTAAAAAAGGGGATGAAGTCCTGGTACATGTGGGTCCCGGTGCTACGCATTTTGGAACCGCCATTAAAGAAACAATAATCGAAAAATGAATTTGTTGGCAAATAACACCCTTAGATATAGATTTTATCAATCCGTTCAAATTAGAAATTTGCTATGCCATTTTCTTTTCAATAAGGATTAAGCTTTTTTAAAATGGGATATTTTCTATCATGGTATAAGACTTTTTTTATTTAATACATATATAAGCATCCGAGAAAATCATGACAACATTGTTATCTCTTTTATTGCATGCATATCAACCTCCCACTCAAGATCTAGAAATTTTAAGAAAAATTTCTGATGAAAGCTATAAACCCGTGTTAAAGATCATTGATGAATTTGATATTTCAAGGTTTAGCATTAACGTGAATGGGATTCTAATCGAAATGTTAACGGATCACGGCTTATCTGATGTAGTAGAATTTTTAAAATGTTTATATTCCTCTCAAAAAATCGAAGTTTTAGGCACCTCAAAATACCATCCCATATTGCCCTTAATTCCGGAAAAAGAGATCTATAGACAGATTAAACTCAATGAGCAATTAAACGAGGTTACTTTTGGTAAAAATTGGAACAAGCGCGGATTTTTTCCTCCAGAAATGGCAATTTCTTTACCAACGTTAGAAATCATAAAGGAAATGGGGTATCAATGGATTATTTGTAGCGGAATGGCATTTCCCTCGGGAGAAACAGATCAGAGATGGCCAAATCAACAAATATATTCTTCCGCTAAGGGGCTTCTAACCTTTTATAGGGATGATATTTTGAGCAATAAAATCGCGTTTAATCACACAACGGCTAAAAATCTCTTTCAGGAGCTCAAGGATATGAATGATTCAACGAGCAAGTCAAAAGTTAAAGATAAATACGTAATTCTCGCCTTGGATATCGAGACTTATGGACACCATTTAAAGAATTATGAAAGTACTTTTTTGAAAAAATTATTAACCTTGATTTCTGAAGACCAAGAGGTTCAGCTTGTAACAATAAGCGAGTTAACCAAAAGGTTCCCAATAAATGAGCAAATTCTCATACCCAGAAACTCCAGCTGGAGCACTAACCCAGAAGATCTTGCCATGAACGTTCCATATCCTTTATGGAATCATCCCCAAAATGATATTCATCATTTTTATTGGAAGATAATGAAAAGTCTAGATAATCTGATGTTTTTGGCAGATCAGCTGGATCTTGAAAAGGAGGGATGGGAAGTCAATAATTATTATACTACCGCTCGCTATTTTTATGATCGGAGCCTCTATTCTTGCCCAATGTGGTGGGCTAATCCGTTAAGAGGAGCGTTTAGTCCGAATTTAATTTATAAAGGTTTAGAACTCATCATGAAGGCGGCATTAAACGCACAATTGGCTCTAGAATATGGAGGAAACCAATCAGGGGAAGGTTATTTCGATTCGATTTCATACTATCAAGGATTAATTTTAATGGAAATATATTCCGTAGCAAGAAAAACCGTTAATTATACTAAATGTAATAGTGATTAAGAAAATATCAATTTAGCCACTCGATAAGACCATTCCCATCATACTTTCCCCAATTTTGTACTGCTTTTCTTTGAGCCCTCACATTCTTCTTAGGGGCATTTATGGTATCAAAATTTGTATATTCCCAGATTGCCAAACCCCCTTCGTTATTTCCCACCTCTTTAATATAATATTTTATCTCTTCTTCCACATCTTTAGCGGAACCTTTTACAAAGGTAGATTGAATATTAGAACTTAACCCAAACGCCATTTTTCGTTCTTGCGCAAAATGTTTGAAGTTTTCAACTCCTGTCATGTGAGGGCTGTCAAATTGCATGAGATCCATGCCTATATCAACAAATTCTGGAAGAAGTGCAAGCACGTCGCCACAAGAGTGCATGAGAAAATCCATTCCTAATTTATGGGTCAAATCCACTAATTTCTTATAATAGTCCTTAAAAGATTTTTTAAATATCCGGGGGCTGAGAAAACAGGATTTTTGGGCGCCCAAATCATCAGCTATCATGATAGAGTCGAGAGGAGGACAGTATTTCTTCATGTTTTCAATTAATCCTAAATTATAATCTGTAACTTTCTTGATTAATGATTGTAATTCATTAGGATACTTATTCCTAGATAAGTCAATCAAGAGATTATTAAATCCCCGAATTGTGGAACAGCGATTAAAAATTCCCCCCGAGCCTAAATCTCCTACTAGATAACGATCCTCAGCAATTTCTTTCCATCTGCCCGCTTCGATGATCTTATATCTAAGGGGATTGGAAGTATCGGGAATTTGCAAAAGACTCAAATTATTCCATCCTTCCCCGGTACCATTATCTTGCAAAGGGCCTAAGAAAGGATGCCCCATGGTTTTATCTTCACTTTTTGTTCCTGAAGAACGCCATATGACTCCAAATTCATCAACGCTCTCGTGAGGATATTCCCACCAGGTTTCTGAATATCCCAACTTTTCTCGAATCTCTTTATCCCAATCATAGACATCCCGTCTATATGAATTTTGTGCAAAGTTCTGCGCCCCTCCATTGACATGTGGAGGGTACTTTGTCGGTTGCCAAGAAATAGGTGCGCAAAATTCGATGGGATAAAAATCCGAATCAACGGTTAATCCTATAAAAGGTACCCTATCGGGTTTATTAAAGTGAAATGCCCTTTTAACTCTTTCCCTTCTATTCATGTTCTCAATTTAATTAACGGTAATTTATGTAATAATAGGATTAATAAACGTAAATTATTATAGTTTTCAATAATTAACCATCCATAACAAAGCTTCCTATCATTTTAGATCTAATATAATATTCTACTGATTCAATTAATATGTCGAAAGAAGGTAAGGAAAAAGAAGAAAAAATCGTTTTAGATTATTGTCCTCATTGTGGCGCTAAAGTAGATCAAAATAAAATATATTGTCCCAATTGTGGCAAGTTGGTGGTGAAGGTTAAGCCCTCCGAGGGAATCCCACCTCAGAAACCCCAAACTAAGATCTCGAGCACGGGAGATATTTCCAGAACATGTCCGGGCTGCGGGTCAATCATCACATCTAGAATTCTTGAACAATGTCCTATATGTAATGCCCTGTTACCGAAATTACCCGAAGAATTAAAGAAACCACCAGAGCCAAGACCGGGATTCATTTTCACGGATAAAAAATTGGAACCGGAAACGAAATTTTATCTTAAAAAGGATACCTGGAACCTTCGAGAAGGAGCAAGGATAGTGGAAATATGTATTTCCTTAAGAATTTTGATATATCTGATCGTTGCTTTCCAATTAACTATATTTGACATAACGGCAACTATTCCAATGATGTTCCTATTCTATATAGGATTACTCCCCGAATTATTATATGGAATCTATCCCTTATGGTATATTTCTTCTCATAAACATGAGTTTAAAAAGTTAGGTCTTATTAATGATAAAAAGAAATTCTTAATTGCATTGGTTGTGGGGATCTTAGGAGGAATTATCCTGCTATTGATTAATTCATTATCTGAACCTTTACTAGATCTAGTAAATGCTCTGGGATGGGGGTTCGCAGATGTATCCGAATTATTAGCAAGTCAAAACATGATTATAAATAGTGCCGCTTTAGGGTGGAAATTATTATTAATACTATTAATTATCGCAACCTCCATTTCTTCAGAACTCCTATTTCGGGGCGTTTTACATAATACTTTAAAAGTAAGGTTTGAAGATAGCTTATACGGGAAAATAATAGTAATAGTAATCGTTGCGGGAATTTATGCGGCAGTGAATTTACTCCTTACCTTTCCCATTGGTATTTTTTTCGTACTTTTGGACTTTATCGTGTTCCTTATCTTAGGCGTTCTTTATGAAATTAATGGAAATTTGTACAATACGATTATTGCCAGTGTATTTTATAATATACTAGCACTCATGCTAATCATGCTTTAATTTTTTTTATGATTAGTCCCTAAATATTTAAATTTTAATAAAAGGAAAAACCAACTATCTCTAGTGATATTATATCACTTGCATTTTTCTTAACTACACGACACATTTCGGCTTAAACGAGGAAAAACAGTTTGGGAAAAAAAGCTTATAGAAATAAAGGTACTAAAAAAAATATCGTAATTTCTATCGCGGGAGCACATGGTGTGGGAAAAACAACTTTATTCTATCTTCTTAAAAAACAAGTAGGAGAGCATGATAAGAAATTTAAATTTTTTCGTGAACGTTATCTTAAAATTCCTCCCTGGCCTTTTGGTTCTACTGATAAGCAAATCGCATTTCGGAGCGAAATGCATTTCTTACAACAATTCATTAGGAGGAACCAGAGCATAACAAATTTCATGAGGAGATACAATGGGAGAATCATTATTTTAGATAGAAGTCCCTCCTGCGTGTTGATTTATTCTAAAAGCTTAAATTTAAAAGAAAAAGATTTTCAATTAATTTCAGACATGTACCATTCCGTAGAATGGAAAGAAGATTATGTCATTTACTTGACTGCCGAACCGGATACAATCTTAAATAGAATCGTTCAAAGAGGTTCTTTAGAAAAGTATAGAAAAACGTGGAATGAAGAAGAAAAAGAATATTTATTAAAAATCTTGTCATGGTATCGCCTCGAGTTATTTTCCAATAAATATAAAGATAAGGTAATCGAATTAAATACGGAAAATTTAACTCTACCTGAAGTTTTACTCGAGATTGAGAAGATCATATCTCAATTAACAGGTTATACTTTTAAAGAATTATCTGTTCCTTCCAAGACTCAGATGGACCTGTTGAGATTTATTTAAAATAGGAGGAAAAATATAATAAGGTAAAAAATATCTATTACATGGGAAAAACTATTTTTATCCTCTTCTTGATAATTAATGTAAAGGAGCAAAAATTGAGAGAAAATGTCAACAGAAATTGCTGAAGATATCCGCTTTAAAATGATGAACCTTCTCAAGGAAGAAGAAGAGAAAACAGATCTCGAGAATTTAGCCGTTTTATCTCGTATCGGCATGAAGGTTGCATCCTCTACTTCTGCTGAATTAGATGCAGATACCGTTTCAGCATCCAGTACGGCCTTAATAGATTTAGGGCTGAGATTAACCACGGTTACCAATCACGGGGATCTAAAGGAAATCATTCTCCACAACAGCTCCGGGTATTCAATCTTAATCGCAGTGAATGAGGATTATCTCATTTTTGGCGGCCTAAAAGCAATGTACCGGATAGGATTTTACCTGGGATATTTGCGAGAAGTGGCACGAAAACTTAATTTTTTACTTTCTGGCGGTGAATTAACCGAAATGGCGTTATCCTTGGAGGAAAAAGAACGACAAAAATTAACGCAACAAGCACAAGTAGAAGAGGAAAGTTCCAAGTTTATCATGCCGTCAGTTGAGCAAGATAAACAAGCATTAGGCGAATTATTGGGTTTTCTGGATGAATGGGAAAAAGAAGGCACGGAATATGAAGAGCTTGAGACGGGAATTGAAAATAACATAGTTTCCATCCCCAAATCGGTAGCTGCAAAATCAGCAAATGCTTCCCAGAAATTCAAAGTATATGAAGATGAAGTACCGCCTGTTCCGCTTGAAGATTACACGCCCATGGAAATTGAAGAGGAATCTCCCGAAACCTTAAAAACCCCTGCTTCCGCTCAAGCGGTTCCCAGTACTTCGGAAACCACCCCTTCTAAAGAATTACCATCTTTTGATGAATTAAAAGCGCCTGAATTTGATGAGGCATCTATTGCTAAGGAATATGATAGCGATTTCATTTTGGAAGAGGAATCTGAAGCGTTAGGGGATGTTCTAAAGGATTTAGGATGGGAAGAAGAAGAATAATCGTTCCTAACCTTCCCTGTTGTTCTTCTTTATAAAAAAACGCACGAATTTTTAAGCAATTACATGCTTAAATACTACGATCTATTTTATTATTCAACTTATCCAATTCAATAAAATTAGATGATAGATAATGAATGAATCCACAACATTAAAAAGAGAACCAACAAACAGTACTGAAAAAATCCTGTTTTCCGCACCTCGGCTTGGAAGTTCGCTCGTCTTAGGCATAGAAGGTTTTGCGTTATTTACACTATATTATATCGGTTATGGCTTAAGTCCCATCCTCACAACAGTGGCTCAAGCCATGGGCTATTTGAGCGTTGCCGCCGGGCAGTTCTTGTTAGGATGGATTAGCGATGCCAAATATACTCGATGGGGTCGTAGAAAACCCTACCTACTTATATTTTCTCCCCTATTAGGTCTCTCTTTCATATTTCTCTTATTACCCGGTCTTTTCCTCTCAGATCTAACCGACAAAACCGCTCTTTTTTTCTGGCTCTTGGTCTGGGATATCATCTTCAGATTTAGCTACTCAGTGACAACTCCTTATCAAGCTTGGATGGCGGAATTATTTCCTCTCAAAGAACGCCCCGTTGTTTCTCAAGCACAAAATACCTTTAATTTTGTCGGGAATGGCATCATGGCATTGATAACATTGTTAGTATTAACTAGCATCATACAACAGATACAAATAAATGTTAATTTCATTTCAACTACCTTTTTAACAATTGTAATTACTTTTGGAGTCATTGCCTTTCTACTTTTTTTCCTCATCAGCTTCATCCTTCCTACGGAACCGCATTTCCCAATTGACACTGACCTAATCGGAAATCTTAAAATTATCCTTAAGAATAGAAATTACATGAAGGTTATTTTAATGCAGGGAATTTCCGGGTTTGGCTGGTCCATTATAAGCACCGTGATGCTTACCTATACCCTGGCAGTTTTAAATCTGGGAACAACAGACTACTTAATTGTAGCTATCGCCCTTCTCTTAGGAATATTTATATTTCTATACTTTTGGAGAAAATCCATTGAAAAGCGGGGAAAAAAACCTACACTATTATATATTTTCATATTTGCCGTAGTATTCCTGCCCATCACGCTACTAGGATTGGTTGCCGCAATCCCCCATCTTGTATTAGGGATAATTTTCATTCTAGGCATCGCAGCCATGCTTGGCGGTTGGTACCTTTTCCCCTACATCATGTACGCAGATCTCGCCCAAGATGACGAGGAAAAGACGGGATCCTTAAAAGCGGGTATTTACGTGGGATTTCCAAGTATCATCTTGAACATATTCCAAGCCGTTGGAATTATTCTCCTGGGATTAATTACCTCCTTGCCTAATATTACCGTGGGAACAATCAGTTTTTCTTTAGGATTAGTGCTCTGGGGGCCTATTTGCTCCATAATACTATTCTGTTCCTATTTGTATACAAGAAAGTATGTAACTTTAGACTTTAAGTAGGAAGATAAACCAAAATGAATTTTTCTAAAAATATCTTTTTTTCCTTTTTCTATACTATTTGCCGGAGTAAAGAATATAATAAAATTTGGTATGATTTAAAAACTCTTAACACGCTCGTAATTCTTATTTTTTAATAATTAAATTTCTCTCTTGAAGTAAGATCGTAAGCTATTTAAATAAAGAAAACGAACATTGGTATAATAGTAAATTTATTAAAATGGTGAAATTTAATTGAATGATGCTACTTCTGAAAAAAGCTTAACAGCGAAAAAGTATTTATTTGCATTTCCACGAGTAATGGCCGCCTTAGTATTGGGGACCGTCGGCTTTTCAATATTCTTTTTATACACGTTAGCATACAATGTCAATTCCGTAGCGGTTGGATTTGCCGTTGGTTTGGGCTATTTCTCAATTGCCGCCTCCCAATTTTTATTAGGGTGGCTTAGTGATGGGAAATATACTAGATGGGGGAGGAGAAAACCCTATATCTTTATTTTTTGTCCTTTAACGGCAATTTCTTTTATTTTCGTGATGTTACCTCATTTAATATTAGTAAATCCTGATGAAACCGCCCTTTTCATATGGCTCATTATTTGGGACGTTATCTTCGAATTCTCTTACGGATTTACCACCGTATACCAAGCATGGATGCCCGAGCAATTCACAATGGACGAGCGTCCTGCCGTGTCTCAAGTTCAGAATGTTTTCAACATTATCGGACAAGGAGTCATGCTCTTATTTACTTTTTTGGTATTAACAAGTGCCAAAGATAAAATTGTAGCAAACCCTAATGAAATTCCTGCTGATTTTCTTACCATTGTTTACATTTTCGCAATTCTTTTAATTGTGATCATATATTTAGGAGCAATTTTAATGCCTGTAGAACCCTATTATGAGATTAAATCCAATTACATAGTACATCTGAAAAATATTTTCAGGCACAAGAATTATCTCCTCGTGGTATTGATGCAAGCGATTGCCTCATTTGCTTGGATTATAATGACGACGGTCATGTTAAATTATATTGAGATAGTCCTTAATTTTGGAACCATTGAGTATCTTATTGCCGCCCTTTGCTTACTTTTTGGAGTTATAGGATTTCTTGCTCTATGGAGAATGCAGATTGAGAAAAAAGGAAAGAAGAAAACTCTACTCAACGTATTTCTTTTCGCCTTGATCTTTCTTCCTCTCTCACTTTTGGGATTAGTACCCCTCACCCCTCCAATCAATATCATTTTTGGAATTATTTTCATTCTGGGCATTGCAGCGATTTTTGCAGGGTGGTCTCTTTTTCCTTATATCTATTACGCTGATCTTGCAGACGAGGGGGAGAAAGCTACAGGAGAGTTAAATGCCGGCATATATATAGGATTCCCGAGTATCTTATTAAACATTTTTCAAGCATTCGGCACCATGTTGCTGGGAGTAATAATAGGCTTGCCCGCTCTTGGTAACGTTTCTTATTCCCTGGGATATTTGATATGGGGGCCCATTTGCTCAATTATCTTGATTATCGCCTATATTTACACCAGTAAATTAGTGACATTAGATTTTTGATTAAAATTAAGTAAAAATCCACAATCCTTTTTTTTTCTTTTTTAATGAATTTATTAGGAAGGCCCACTTCAACCACTAAACAGTGATAAAATGCCATTTACTTTAAATCAAAAATTTCATGCTACTTTTTCCAATGGGCATGGAATCCTTAGACTTTTTCTAAAAATTACTTAAAAAGGACTGTTTATTAAAAAATTAAGAAAAAAAGAGCTTAAAGTGTCTAACTACCGTTAATTACGACGAGTTTAGAAGCGACGATCTTTTATCAAGGCTTTTACATTAATGGCTTCTGCTTTATTATCGGACTCTTTCACCTCGAATTCGACGAGATCGCCTTGATCCAGCTTCTTGAAGCCCTCCATTAAGACATTTGAAAAATGAACAAAAATATCATTAGTTTTGTCATTATCGAGTGGAAGAGTTCCATCATCTTGGGCTGGCGTGATGAAGCCGTATCCCTTTCGGTTATCGAACCATTTCACGTATCCCTTCATTTAATTCGACCTTTTATTTATTCAATTTTTCCCATTGTTCTGGGAAAATTAATACAATTTATCTGGAATGTAGAATAATTTTGTTGTTATAGCATGAATATTAAATTAGGTAGAAAAATCTAGTTTTCTTTTAAAATCTTATTAATTCTGATAAGGATTTTTAGATTTAACAATGATTAAGAACAAATAGAATCTCCTCTTATTATCCATACTCATGAATATACTTTCCCGCGTATTACAAATACTTCAAGATAAATATTTATGTCCGTATTGTTTAGGGCGCATGTTTTCATTATTAGCAACCAGTACTTCAAATCTTGAGCGGGGCAATGCCATATTACTATTTTTAACCATGGAAAATCATGGAATTTATCTATTCGGAGATAATGAGCAAAAAGCTAATGCCCTGGAAAACCTAAGGATCTTAGCAGAAAATGGTAATTTCATGCCGGCTAAAAACGTGCTTCTCAAAGAAGGTATGTCCGATTTAAAAACGCCCTCTTCCTCCCCTTGTTATTTATGCAATGATATTTTCCAAGATCAACATAAGTATGTTGATAGAGCAAAAGAAATATTGCAAGAGGTGGAATTCAGTAATATTTTAGTAGGAACACGGCCGGATCCCGATATCGTTAAAAAAGAAGATGAATTTAAAGTGGAATACAATATTCTTGAAGCAGAAGCATTCAAGAGTCATTTTAATAGGGAAGTTGGAAAAAGCATCTCGCAATTTTTTAATGTCCCTCCCAAATTTGACGGTGCTGATGTTGTCTTAGTTTATAATTTAGCGCATGATTCGTTCAATATTGATTTGCATTTAAAATCGCTTTTTGTATATGGCAGGTACCAGAAATTAATTCGGGGCATCCCCCAGACAAAATGGCCTTGTATAAAATGTAGAGGAATGGGATGCGAGGAATGCAATTTTACCGGAAAGAGATACCCGACTAGTGTTGAGGAATTGATCACTCCCTTATTCATGAAAGCATCAAAAGCAACCGATTCCTCCTTTCATGGTGCTGGAAGGGAAGATATTGATGTAAAAATGAAAGGCACGGGACGACCTTTTATACTTGAATTGAAAAACCCCCAAGTTCGCACTTTGGACTTGAGTAAGCTCGAGCAAGAAACGAATTTGTTAAATAAAGATAAGGTCCAAATCAGCGAATTGAGATATAGTGATAAATCGGAAGTAATAAAAATCAAAGAGAATGCTAAAAATACCATAAAGGTATATAAAGCATTAGTTATTTCAGAAAAAGAAGTTTCTCCCTTAGAATTTAATGAGGTAATGAAAAAAATAAAAGAAACTCTTGAGAATATAGAAATAAAACAAAGAACTCCCATCAGGGTTTCCCATCGCCGAGCAGATAAAGTCCGGCGAAAGTACGTTTATTCGATAGATGGGAAATACATGACTTCTAATGAGTTTGAATTCATAATAGAAACCCAAGGGGGAACTTATATCAAGGAATTAATTAATGGTGATGAAGGGCGAACCCAACCCTCTTTTGTAGATGTGTTTGAAAGCTCATTAACCTGCAGTAAATTGAACGTTATAGCAATAAAATATTAAATGTTAAATATAAGTCATTACGATATCTATACATTCTAAAAATGGGCTCTTTACGGCAACCAAAATTAATCTTTTAAAGTTAGATTTGAGAATCAAAAAATAAATAAGCTATCTTTCATAAAATTACTCAATAATCAAGTACTTAACTTATAACTAGATTTCATTTCTGGAAACGTTTTATTAAAAATAATGGATAAACACGTCAGAAGGATAAGTTAATATGACAATACATAAAGGTTATAGAAACAAGACCCGAAAGCGATATCGGAAAAAACCTCGCAAGAAAGGATTAGGAAGTATCGAAAAATATTTAGTTGAATATGAGATTAATGATAAAGTGGATATCATTGGCGATCCTTCTCAACATAAAGGGGGTCTACCTCATCGAAGGTATCATGGAAAGACCGGCGTGATAATTGGAAAGCGAGGTCAATGCTTTGAAGTTCAAGTAAAGATCGGAAATGCAAAAAAGATGCTTATAATCGGAAGAGAGCATGTCAGGCTGAATCATGCCTCCTTGAAGGATTAAAAAAAATAAAAAATATAATTCTTAAATAGTAATCATGTTTGGAAGAAAAATAAGTGAACGGACCGTGAGCATCCCTGAAGTTAAAAAACTAATGGAACAATTGAATGAAAAGATCACGGAAATTGATAGTGGAGAGGGAATGTCGCACTTTCAAGAAATTACCTACAATTACGTGCAAAAGTTTGCAAAAATGGAAGATAAGGTCGCAAAGAAGATACTCAAATTTTTAATCGACACCTATAGTCTTGAAGAGGAATTTGCTATAAACATTGTCAATTGCGATCCTAAAACCGTACCCGAAATTCGTATTATCATGGAAAAAAGTTCCACGGGAAAATCTTTGAATGAAGAACAGCTGGAAAAACTGTTATATGAGATTGGAGAATTGAAATCTTAATCCTATTTTTTAAAAAAACCTTATCCGTGCGATCATAACTGGATTTCGAATTTTAACAAAAAATCAAAAAAAATATAAGCTTCTTTATATATCTAGATTAATAGATGATCCAACAGTAAAGGTCAGATTTTAAATGGTTAAAAATCTCACATTTTTTTTATGATGCGTACGTTAAAAATAAATAAATTAAAGAGAGATGGTCATGGAAAGAAATCATCGGAGGGTACAAAAAAAACCTTCATTTCGAAATTCTCGAGAGAAAGACCTGAAAGGGAAGAAAAAGCAATTTATCAAGAAATCTCGAGAAGTAATCATTTTAGATGTTCTACCATATGGCCATCCTACTGACGATAGACCTAGTTGGACAAAGAATCCCATAGCTCAAGTTCTCACTTTTCCTGATTTTGTTTTATATGAAGTTAAGATAAGCGATAGAGACACGGATATTAAAGTTCAAGAAAAGGATCTGTATGAAAACTTTATCGCAAAAGGAAAAATGAAAGAAGTGTTAAGAAAGATTGATTATGACGATCTTACCACCACTTCAAAAGCATTACTTGAACCTATTCTCGAAAAGGAAGTATTAAATTATGAAGAAATGTTTATATATTTCTTTAATAATTCAACTTCTATTACTCCAAGAATGCATGCTTTGAAATTGTTGCCCGGAATCGGTCAAAAACACATGTGGGAGCTTTTAGAAGCGAGAAAGCGCCAAAACTTTACTAACTTTCAAGATATAATCGATCGCACGAGTGTGACTCATCCTGCAAAACTTGTCGCTCAAAGAATCATTAAAGAACTTCAAAGAGAAGAAAAATATTATATATTCAGCAAAACGCAAAAATATGAGTAGATCATTTCCCTAAACCGCAATGAACAAAAAGGATGTTCTCGCGTTCTTAAATACTCAAGATTTTCATCCAAAAAAGCGATTTGGTCAAAATTTCTTAATAGATAAAAACATTCGAGATCGAATCATTAATTTAGCAGAAATAAAGCCGAATGATGTAATTTTGGAAGTGGGACCGGGATTAGGTGCTTTAACAGATGTCTTGGTCCATGAAGCTAAACGGGTCATCGGGGTAGAAATTGAAAAAGAATTTTGCCTGTTTCTTTCTAAAAAATATTCGAACGTTGATAATTTTAAAATTGTCCACGGAGATATCCTCACGATAGAATTGCCACCTCATGATAAAATTATTTCGAACGTGCCTTATTCCATAACGGGACCATTCCTGGAGAAATGCTTTTTTCGGGCAAATCCTGTTCCCGGAGTAATTACCATTGAAAGAGCGCTTGCAAACAGATTGATACTTTCGGGAGAATACAAGAGAACCTCTAGAATTGGAATTCTTCATAATTCGTTCATGAATATTTGTGAAAAAATAGATATTTCGAGAAATTCATTTTATCCCGTACCTAAAATTCCTTTATCTATCATAAAAACTGCACCCAAACCTAGCATGTATCCCTTTTTATTGAAGAAATCTACACGAATATTCTATTTAAAATTCATTTCTGGGCTGTTTCCTTATAAAAATAAAGATTTAGTTAATGCGCTACAATTGTGCTTGAAAAATAGATTTGACAAAAATCTTGATAAAAAAATGGTGATTGAAATTTTAGAGCGTAATCACTTCCAGAATTTTAAGGTAGTAACCTTTTCCATCGATCAATTCTTGCAATTAAGTCAAGTTTTTTATGAATTATTAAAATTGAATGGATGAGGGATGTCCAATAAATTATCCAGATCCAATAATAGATTGTACTAGCAAGGAAATATACTATCCTTCCGATGATAGTTATTTAATAATTGATTATCTTAAAGAGCACGTTGATGCATGTCAATTTGACGAGCTAGGTGTTGATACCATAAAAAATGTATTAGATCTTGGAACGGGATCGGGAATTATTGCAATTTTTCTTGGCTTGCTAAAGAGGATTAACCCCCAATTTAATCCAAGAATAGTTGCATCTGATATACAAACCGAAAGCATCCATTGTGCTAAATTTAATCAAATTGCCAACGGGCTCCAAGATGAAATTGAATTTATCCATTCAGACCTGTTTAGATCCTTCCCAAATCAGATGCGAGGTTTATTTAATATAATCATTTTTAATCCGCCCTATCTTCCTAGTATCACTTTAAGTTCAGGATTGAAAGAAAAGGGGAGGGGTGATCCTTGTTGGGATGGTGGAATTACTGGACTTGAAGTTATCGAGTCATTTTTAAATGAAGCGAAAAAGTATTTGAGTGTTAAGGAACAATGGCACGTGTATTTTATTAGCTCAAGCAGGACAAATTTAAAAGAATTGGATTTGATACTGGAGCGAAATGGATTTAAAAATGAAATTAGGGCAAGAAAACACTTGTTTTTTGAAAATATTTTACTCAATCGTTGTAGCTTGCTTCATTAATGTAGTTCTTGCATATTAAAGGGATTCGAAGAAGTTCTCTAGCTTAACCATTTTCATTTATTCAAAATGGTCTTCGATTTCTCCTTTTTTCTATTAAACGAAGTCCATGCTTGTTTAATGAACGAACCAGGTTATTAAACAAAAAATTTAGTTCATTTGGTTTGAAGACTGCTCGTTTGTGGGCTTCAATTTGTGGAATGGGAAGCCCGTACCGTTCATTACAACTTGAAATGGGAAATACTAATGAAGCGATTAGCTTCGCTTTAGAGATTACTTCATTTATAGAACTATTTTTTTCCGTAAAAAATTCAATTCGAATAGGAGTATCGTATTGAGCTGTTTTGCAATAAAATGCATAAAAGTCTAATGGAAAGTAATAGGGAATTTCCTTTTTAATTTCATTTTGTCTAATTTTCTCAATTTCTCTTTTTATTTTAAACACGCAACTTCTTTCCGACTTTTGAAGTAATCGATTAAATAAATCGATATCGCAAAAATAATCCATGATCTGCCGATAATTCATTGCTATAAAATCTTGTAGGTTCGTTGGTCCTGGTTTAAGGAGTTGGATGGATTCCCTTAATAAATTTGTTAAAGCTGCTGTCTTTGTGTCCTTTATAACTCCAATTAACAAGACCCGTTTTTCTTTGCAATTCATGTATAATTCTTGATATTCTTTTAACAGATTATCATATTTCATACTTAATTCATAATCAATAGAGAATGTTAAATTAAGAGGGGTAATTAAAATGGACCCATCGATAATAATCATGTCAATGTCTGAAGTGGTCTCTAGAAGTTCATTTAACAAATTTAATTCCATGTGTCTTAAATCTAATGAAACCTTGGTCTCCACCACGCGCTCTTCACTATTAATATAATTCCCTTCCACGGCATAGTTATTAAAACCATTAAGATCCGGATAAAATTGGATGTGAGCATCATAATTATTGTTAAAATGATATTTTACGACTATGGCTTTCAAAAAAGAAAAGTCAATATTCATGAAATTCTTTAAAACCGAAGACCCATCCACGCATACAAAATTCAAGCCACCAATATTCGAAGATTTTACGTTTTTTTTAATGATATTTTCTTTAATGAGATATTCGGGATAATTCATTAGTTCGGAAAAATTACACTTATCAATATTAGTCAATAACACCTTCGCAAAAGAATTCTTATAATTTTCAAGCTTTAATAGTTTCTTTACTATCTTTTTGAGGTTTTTTGAAAGAATCTGTTCTTTAGTTAAGCCAATTGGCAATTTTCCATTAAAGAATGACTCAAATTCAATATTATCATTCCCTTCAATCGTCATAAATGAATTGAAATAAAAAAGCTATTAAATACATGTGAGTATATCGGTTTTTTAATTTTTACGCAAACGATAAGGGAGAAAAAATTTAAAGGTATCAAATAAGACGAGATATTAATAAGACTTGTATCATGATCAGATTGAAAAAGTTTATTATCCTATAATCGAATTAAAAAATATATAAACATTAAAAATAAAATCATTATTAAAGTTCATTATAGTGTTTTATCTATTATTAAAAAAATAGATTCAATCTTTTCTTTATTCTTATTAGTTAAGAAAGAATAGAGTTTGAGAGGTACGCCACATGAGTCGAGAATATGATTTTACATTTAAAGTAATGATGCTGGGAGACGCTAGTGTAGGAAAAACCTCTCTAACAATAAGATACATATCGGGTTCCTTTCTAGAAGATTTGAAATTAACGATCGGAGTTGATTTTTATTCTAAAACGACACAGCATGACAATAAGAGAGTTAAAATGCAGATTTGGGACTTTGGGGGAGAAATTCGATTTAGATATTTGTTATCCCAATATCTAAAAGGTGCTAATGGTGCATTTTATCTTTTTGATATAACGAATTCAGTAACCCTTTATCATCTTCCTGATTGGACGAATATCATAAGAGAAGTTGCGGGAGATATACCTATCATTTTAATTGGAACTAAATTAGATTTGGATGAATTCAGAGCTGTTTCCAATGAGGAAGCACAAATAACCGCACTGAAATATAATTTAGCTTCCTTTCTTGAATTATCTGCTAAAACGGGTGAAAACGTGGAGAAAGCCTTTGAACTCATGACTAATGCGTTGTTCAAGAAGTACGTAAAAAAATTATGATGAGTTGAAATTCTTTTATATTTTTACGATTTTTTAATAACATGCTCTTGCCAAGCCTCTCATTATAATCGAATCTTATTTAAATTGAAAAGCTTAAAGGTTAATAAAATTCAAAAATCAAAAAAATTATGAATAATCCTTGAAATTAACACTTCTTTTTTATTCTGGGAAGAGAGGCTTAAGATCCTGTTTTTCTGCGAAGTGTAGAATTTCTTTTTCTTCTTCCTGTGAGAGTTTCCTAAAACGTTCGGCGGAATCTATTACTTTCGGCCATAATTTTACATCGCAAGGTAAGGAATATGTGGTCACACCTTCTTGCGATAATGTAAACCAAACCGCTTGATCTATCAATCTTTGTTCCGTTAATGGTTCATACCACGTTAAGTAAGGACCTTTTTTGGTCCATCTCCCTTTAGCTATAGCTTTAATTGCCGTGACTCCCAAACTTTTCTCTCGAGCAATTTTTAGGATAGGTCGAAAATCATTTATTGGATCTGGATGTAACATTGCTGCTATATATACCGGTAATAGAACTGTATCAAAATCATTACAAGATTCTAAAGCTTTTTTGAGAACCCGCATATCTTGATGTCCTGTTATTCCGATATGTTTTATTAATCCCATTTCTTTCGCTTCCTTGAAGGCTTCCATGGCTCCATTTTCTCCGAAAATTTGATTTAATTCCTCGATAGATGAAACCGCATGAAATTGATATAAGTCAAAATAGTCCGTTCCTAAATGCTTGAGTGAACGATTTAATTGGCGCCATGCACTACTTTTCGTTCTTTTTAAAGATTTTACCGCTAAAAAGAAATCGTTCCGATATCTTTCTAACCAAGGAGTGAACCACGCTTCCGCTTTACCGTAAGTTGGGGCTATATCAATCATGTTTATGCTGTGTTCCCTTGCCAGTTTAATAGCTTCATTTGCCTCTTCTTGCGAGACATATCCTGGGCCACATCCTCCCAATGTGAGAATGGAAACTTTCGCACCCGTTTTTCCCAAAATTCTTGTTTCCAAGCAACTAGCACCTTAATACTTTTTTAAAAATGTTAAATGATTTTAAAAAATGACTAATAGCGTCAAATTTATAATTAGTCTTTTTTCAATTTAAAGCATTTTCACTCAAAAAAAAAACCCTCATTTCTAATATATTTTGATTAAGTCTATTGTATATTAAACAACATCTCTAATAATTGCGGAGTGAACATGGATAAATTGGATTGAAACGTCCTTTCTGGAATTATCTGCCAAAAGGGATGAAAATGTAGAGAAAACCTTTGATCTCATGACTAATGCGTTGTTCAAGAAACATGTCGGGAAATAATGATAAGTTGAAATTCTTTTATATTTTTACGTATTTTATATAATATAGTTTTACAACCGTTCTAAATATCTTCTTTAAGAGTTCATTTTAAAAATGGTAAATGATTTTGAAAAATTGTTTAATCCTCGGGCTGTAGGATTAATAGGTGTAAACGATAAACCCTACGGTGGTGGCTACTTTTTAAGATGTTTAAAGGCCATTGAATTTAATAAACCCTTGTATCTTTTTAATCCTCGTCTTAAAGGGAAAATTATAGAGGGGATTTCTGTGAATGGTTCCATCCTGGAGATTTCTGAAGATGAACCTATAGATTATGTGATTATATCAGTACCTGCTGAATTATGTCCTGCAATGTTGGAAGAAGCCGGCAAGAAGGGAGTATCCTTTGCTACCATTTTTTCGTCTGGATTTTCTGAGATAGGCAACATTCAGTTGGAAGAAAAACTTTTACTAATAGCAAGAAAATATAATATCAGGATTATAGGTCCAAATTGCCTTGGTATCTATAACCCTAAATCTAGATTATCCATTAGCCGATGGCATATCACAGACTCGGGTAGTTTTGGAGTGATTAGCCAATCAGGTGGGTTAAGCATTAATATATCAAATATGGGCATTTATACCTATGGTACAAATATAAGCAAGCTAATCTCAATAGGAAATCAAATTGATCTAAACGTGGTAGATTTTTTACGATACTTTTTATCAGATCCCGAAACCAAGGTGCTAGGTTTGTATTTAGAGAATATTAAAAGCAAGAATACGGGACGGGAATTCTTGAAATTAGTAAAAGAATTATCCTTAAATGAAAAACCCGTTATATTATGGAAAGTAGGACAAGGGGCATCAGCAAAAGAAGCCGTATTTTCGCACACGGGAGGAATGGCAGGATCAACGAGAATTTGGAAAGCCCTTGCAAAACAAACCGGAGCCATATTAGTTCAAGATTCTTCGGAATTAGTATCATTAGCAATGGCTTTCACTCATCTGAATTTGGATCAAATCGATCGAAACTTGGGAATCGTGGCAGTAGGAGGAGGTTCTTCCATTGAAATAACCGATCAAATGGAGTTTTATAATCTGAAGGTTCCAAAACTATCTTCAAAAACTAGAAAGGAATTTAATCAATTCCTACCTGCTGTGAATACTATCGTTCGAAATCCACTGGACTTGGGGGGAAGTGGATTAACGACAGACTTTTTTGTGAAATCGTTAATCACTTTAGATAAGGATCCCTATATTTCAACTGTTATCTTCATTAAACCCTATTCTTTTAGCCAAGAGTTTCTTGAAGGAATTCTAAAGGCAAAAGCTTCCATGATTAAACCCTTAATTTGCATTGCAAACAAAGTTATTGACGATATTGATGATTATAAAGAAAAATTAGCCTTTAAACAAGAACTCTTCAAGAAGGGAGTACCTATCTTTGAATCAATAGATACTGCAGCTAAAGCTTTAGATAGGGTGTGTAATTTTAAAGAATTTATTAAAAAACAAGAAGAATATAATTAATACCTGTTAAAAGTCATGTTCCTGTTTGAATCCCTTATCCCTTAATTTTGTTCCATATTTGCATTTTGCTTGGACCCCGATTAGCCCAAGCATAGTATGGTATTGCGAGAAATATTTCATCTTCGGCTGTCTTCCCTTGTATCACGTTTATTCCTCCTAATAAATCGGGCTTTTTTAAAACGTTTAATTCGAGCTCATTATCAAGTTCACATTGGAAAATGTCAAACTCTGGATTATCTATTTGTTCCATGCAATATACTAAAGGGCCCCGGGAAATTGCCCTTTTATTAAGATTAGTTATTATTCTGGGATCACTTTGATTCAGTTTAGGTGTCATGGGAAAAGTCATGTTGATGAAAGCATTTTTTGGCCAACTTTTAAAGATTCGGACGTAGGATCTGGGACGAATCGGTCCGTTTAATTTTTCTCCGTCCACGTGAATTTCACTTGTAGTGGCCCATTCGGGAACTCTTAAAAAGAGAGAAAAACTGGCTTCTTTATCAGATACTAACTGAATAGAAACTTTTCCTTCCCACGGGAATGCACTCTGCTGAGTAAGGGAAACTTCATTGCCATTTGGTACATTTAATTTTACCTCACTTCCTATATATTGATGAATCCATATTCCTTCAGGAGATGTGCTATAAATGTATTTTCCAATAGTGGGAATAAGACGAATATAGTTAGTAGGACAGCAAGCGCATTCGAACCAATTCTGTCTTTCATCGCTTCCCTCAGAAATTATTTTATTAGAATAGAAGTATTTCATTCCATCCAATGACTGGCTTACTAAAATGCCATTATATAATAATTTCTCAATCAAGTCGGCGTACTTGCTTTTTCCCGTTATTTTTAATAAATCCCAATTCCAGAAAATATTGGCTATGTAAGCACAAGTTTCCGAAAAACAATCTTCATTTTTTATATCAAAATCTTTTCGAAAGCCCTCTATGACCTTAGCACTCCCAGTTCCTCCCGTAATATACATGCGAGCCTTGACCATTTTTAACCATATTCTCTCAATAGTCTTTAGTAAGGATTTTTCACCTTTCTCGGAGTAAAGCTTTGCAATCCCATCATAGAAATATAAAGCTCTCACGCTATGTCCAACAGGTTCAAAGATTTCCCGAACTGGTTTATCTAGTTGAAAATACTCTCCGTTGAGGTAATCCTTAAAGAATTTTACCCATTCATTTAATTTTGCTTTCGGCAAATAAGTTTCATCTTCTTTGGGAACTTCCTTGACTTGTTGCTTTTCAAAATATTCTTTTTTGATAAAACCCGCCATGTCTAAGGTAGCTTTCAAATCAAAAATCATCCTCAATAAGTATGTTTTATAATTAGGAATATTGCCTCGCAAGTCGATAAAATGTTCCGCTAAGTCCAAATATTCCTTATTCCCAGTTATTTTGCTTAATTTCACCAGAGCTAGTTCAATTTCCTCGTGTCCTGCCGTATCCCTTCTTTCCCTTCCTAAAAATTTCGTTATCAAAAGGTCAGCAAACTTTTTTGAAACATCCAACAATTTAGTATTATTGAATGTATAATAATGAGCAATAGACGCTTCAAAAAGATGTCCTGCACAATATAATTCATGGAAAAATAATAAATTGGTTAATCTTTTATTCACGAATTTTGTTGAATAAAAGGTATTAAGATATCCATCGTTTAATTGTGATTTACAAATTAAATCCACGATTTCAACCACCAATTTTTCCAATTTATCATCTTTTCTTAATTTTAGAATATAACAAGCTCCTTCCAACCATTTATATAAATCTGAATCGAAATAGAATGCTCCTTGTTGGATTCCTTTTTTAACACCCGCAGCAACTCTAAAATTATCTACATGGTGATTTTCTTCTAACTTTTCATGAATTTGATGAACTGAAATCCTTGCATTTACATCTTGCCTTTTAGACCAGAACTTGTCCGTGATCTTTACCTCGTGAAAAGGAATCGAAGTAAGCTTATTAAAAGGTCTTGAATGTAGTTCATTGTTCATGAGATTCAAAAATCTTTGATTTTAAATATGTTTTTTCTCTCTCTGGCTTGGTTTAAAATCCATTTTTAAATTAAATTTTCTTTTTTCCCAATCACTACTTACTTAAGGTATCTACTTTTTTCAGCCGATTCCAGCATTTTAAAGATAAGTACAATGTAAATTTAAATTTTAAAGATGCAGATTTATATGCACTCTTCAGTTATATACTAACGATTTAAGAATGAATGAAAAAATTCAATATTTAGAAGATGTCATCGCGGGAAAGCGACCTCACCCGCCTATCGCTCAATTACTGGGCTTCAGGATTGTTGATTTCTGCGATGGCTGCACAATTATCGAAATTGACATTGATGAACGATTATATAATCCCATGAATACGGTTCACGGAGGTGTTTTTTGCGATATCGCGGATGCAGCCATGGGAATTTCTTTTTTCACTACTCTCAAGGATGATGAGGCCTTCACGACCGTGGATCTAAGAATCACTTTTCTTAAAAAAGTCGTAGGGGGGAAATTGATCGCTTCCAGTAAGATTGTACGTCGAGGGAAAAGATTGAGCTATATCGAATGTGAAATATTGAATGATAAAAATGAACTGGTGGCGAAAGCCAGTAGCACGTGTATAATATTGCGTAAATACGAAATTGATTAAAAAAATAAAGGATTGGTTTAATTTAAGCTTATTAACCTAAATTACTTATTTATTTTTTAGAATTTCTTGGTATAATTCGTCCCAATCTTGAGGGGGAAGATTCTCTTGTTCCTTTTTGTGAAGCTTAATCGCTTCAGATGGGCAAGTAGGCACGCAAGCCCCACAACCAATGCAACGATCTCTATTTACTTCCGAAATTTCATCAACAAGAGTAATTGCATTCATGCTGCATCGCTCGATACAAGTTCCACATCCCGTGCATTCGTCAGAATCCACCTCAGCGTAGTAATTAGACTTGAGAAATTCCGTAGGTTTGGGTAATTGCTTGATATCTGATAAATATCCGCAACAATCCCCGCAACAACAACATAACGTGCCCGGCCTCTGAGCGTTTCCAGGTTCATAAACCAAACCGTCTTCTTCTGCTTTATCTAAAATTTCTAAGGCTTCTTCCTTGGATATTATTCTTCCCCATCCATGTTCAATATACATTTGGGCAAATATGTCACGAAGTACAAAACACGTCTCTCGCAAATCCGTTTGCTTACAAGGCTCTCCGTGAAGGTCTTTTTTGTGCCGACACACGCATTCCGCTACTACGATTGGGGTCTCTATTTTTTCAATAATCCCCCGAATATCATCATATGAAGTGATCTCAAATTCAGGAGTGAGACTTTTTTCTATGGGGATGACTCGAAATTGGCAGATTCCCGATCGCATGAATTCCAGGTCCATTCCTTCCTTAAAATATTTGGAAGATTCATCCCAAAAATCGAGAATGTTTTCATTCTTCCTGTGCGATTGCATATCATACATGCCAATCATGAACATGGCATTGGCATAGTATTCTTTATCCCCTACTTTTTTGCCAATGGAAGCTCCCTTGCTTACCGAACTTTCTAATAATTGTTCCAAATGTTCGATCGATAGTTCTTTATCATTTACCCGCTGATAAATATTTTCTAAAGAATCGAAGGAAAAGCTCAATTTTGTGGCAACTTTGGCCTCGTCAGGAGTAAATAGTTGTTTTAAGATACGGAGTTCGACGCCCGATTCTGTAGCGGGATATCCAATTGGTAAGGTATCCAGATGCTTTTGCAACTCTCGATAAATATCATCATTGTCCGAAATTATAATCACGCTTTAAATTTTTACAATTACATTATCTCGATTTGGAAATGATATAAATTTTATTGTTATACCGATAAATTTATCGCATTATAATGACATTTTTTAAAATTGTAATAGCATTTGAGTTCTATTTTATTCTTGAAATAAAGAAAATACTTTTAAAGTATTAAGATAATTTTATATAATGGTCAATATAACATGAAAGATTAGAAAATTTACTCCCTCTCTAAACTATTAAAGATTAAAAGTCAATTTGATGATTGAGCATGCAAGAATTCGAGATTCGGGATAAGCGTGGTAAAAAAGTACTGACTATTAGGTTTATCGAAGGTAAATCCCGCATTTTCATCGACAATAAGGAGTTCATGACTTGTCGATTTGTTCCTATTTCAATTCCCGTGGAAAAAATGCCTAAGGCCGGGGAAATAGAATCCATCAACGATATTATCGATCATTTGGATCGTTCTCGCGAACCCAGAATGCTGGAAGAATGGACTCGGATGGAGAAGATGGACGAATTGGATTTTTTTGTAAACTGTTCTAATTTACAAGCGTGGGTGGAGCACGATTATAACACTCGCCTTTTAGATTATCGCTTATCGTTTCCGATTCTTAAAAAATTAGCCGAATTAGGGGATAAACATGCCTTAATGAGGTATAAAGAAGAAGTGTCCTATCGTTATCATTTTGGGAGCGAGGATGTGAAGGTATTTCTCGAAGATAGTTACATGTCGGATGAGTTGACCGATGAGGAACGCTATTCGGTGCTTGACATGAAAATTCAAGAAATCTTATTAGCATTGCATCGCAACGGGGATTGCGATATTGAATTTGAGGGTGAAAAAACTGTGCGATTAAAATATGATGCCCCTAACGCGCAAGCTAAGACATTGCGCAAAATTTCGAGGTTAATCGATTTGAAG
>CAYLZE010000029.1:0-49350 GCA_964388035.1 uncultured archaeon | reverse complement strand
ATTCCCTATTATGGACGAATTTCAATCTTCTTTATGAAGCTATTTTCTCAGCAACCGTGTTGGGAGGATAATCATTATCCAATGTTAATTCTTTTTCAATCTTCTTTATGAAGCTATTTTCTCAGCAACATTAGTAAAGAATCTCATTCACATTCCCTATTATGGACGAATTTCAATCTTCTTTATGAAGCTATTTTCTCAGCAACCGTGTTGGGAGGATAATCATTATCCAATGTTAATTCTTTTTCAATCTTCTTTATGAAGCTATTTTCTCAGCAACATTAGTAAAGAATCTCATTCACATTCCCTATTATGGACGAATTTCAATCTTCTTTATGAAGCTATTTTCTCAGCAACGATGAGACCTACTACCCGCAAAACATAAATTACATAAAATTTCAATCTTCTTTATGAAGCTATTTTCTCAGCAACCTTGCAGGAATCGTCCCCATTCCAATTTGAATAATAATGATTTCAATCTTCTTTATGAAGCTATTTTCTCAGCAACCGATCTGGAGTTGCGGTTAATCCATATTTATGCCGAGTATTTCAATCTTCTTTATGAAGCTATTTTCTCAGCAACTATTATATATATATAATACTATATAAAAATGACGCGTATATAATTTTCTATTAATCAGAGAATATTCCGGATTTTAAAAAGGTAACCGAAAGTATCGAAACTATCATGGAGGATTTGTCATATTTTTTCCTCCAGATTCTTTTTCCTGGGGTGCTTTTTATTAGAAAGAGTTTAGTGGCAATGTAGGGGGATCGTGAATTTTGGATTGTTCTTTCGAGCATTATCAAAAATTCTTCCCATATATAAATGAAGCTCGATGAAAATCGATTCGGGGAAAATCGAGCAAAATTCTTTTTTATCTTCATGGATGTAAGAAATTATAAAATGTGTAAAGGAGATTTACGGATTTCAGAATTTTGACGTATTCAACCCATTACTCTTTTGGGTGTATTTCAATCAGAATTGCAGGATCAACTTGAGTTTTACAAGAAGAATCAACGTTCTACTTTCAAAAAGGGCAAGTTTTTTTTAGAATTCTCCATCCTTTATAAAGGACGGATGGAAGAAGCTCGAAAGTATTTAAATAGTTTCAATATAAAAATAATATTTCGATGGGTCGGTATTTTCGAGTGTAAATACATTAAATTGCTTGAATTAAATTTTGGGCGAAATCTTTAATATCAAATTAATTTTTAAAAAAGCCAGATATTAACGTGGCCAATAATTTTTTGATGAATGTGAGAAGCATGCATTCTTAAATATTTGCAATAATAGAAGGGAAGAAAGTTTCGATGAGAAGCAATTAGTTGATTATTAGTTAAAAGAGACCTCGAAGAAGAATATGTGAATTTATATATTTTCATGTAGAAAGAGAGATGCATGCAAAAAATTCGGATCGTTAGTTTCATTTTGGGACTTTTCTTATTTAGCGGTATTTGCATGAATTTCATTGGGCCCGTGAGAGCCACGGATTATGCTGTCAACTATTTTCAAAGCGACAAGCAAGATTATTACGTTGATGAGACGATCTACTTTAATTTCTCGGGATATCTTGATTATGAGCCTGCTCCTCCCTTGGTGGATTCTTTTTTCCAAATATGCCTGGTAAATAGCAGTACCGCAGGGCCAGAAGATGACGAATCATTAATATGGCATGGTCCAGAATATCACGATGGGGGAGAAATAACGAAAGAATTTAATCTCACTATTTTGGAATTAGGGGTGATTTTTCCTTCTATAGAGTATATAAATCTCTACTTGAAAATACGGTATTATTATTTTAATATCTATGAACCTACTGAAAATTTAAATATCTACTTGGAATCCCATACCATTGAGATTAATATACATAAAAGGGGAATGTCCTGCTTGGAAATTAACCATTTTGAGATTGATAAAGGTCAATATTACATCGATGAATCCGTTATATTGAATGCCTCATGGACGTTAACCTATGTTCCCGCTCCACCATTGGTGGATGCCTTCCTGCAATTCTGCCTTTTTAACGAGTCCGATGCTCTTTTATGGAATAGCACGGAATATCACGAGCCCACTTCGATGGAAATAGTTCAACCAATTGTCCTGTCAAATCTTACTTTTACTGAGATAAATACCACTTGTTCCATCATGGTTCGCTTATATTATTATTTTCATGAAGATGATACGGACGATTTGTATTTGAGTCAGCATTCAACATTCTTTAACGTGTCCAAGAGAGGTTTGACTTGTCTTGAAGTACATGACATGTCAACGGATAAGGATGAGTACTTCATTAACGAGCACCTTCAATTAAGCGCCTCGTGGACGTTAAATTATACCACGAGTCACCTACCATTTCAAGCCTTTGTGCAACTTTGCTTATTTAATAATTCGGATAATTTAATTTGGAATAGCACGAAATATCATGACAATACTACCATTGAATTGAATGAAGTATTTGACTTGATGAGCATGGGGCTGCCAATCTCCCGAATGATGAATGTCTTTTATTTTAAGTTGCGCTTCTTTTATTATTTTGGGAAAAGCGATACAGGGGATCTCTATCTTGAGGAGTTTACTTGCAATTTCAACATTTCAATAATTGCGTCTTCTTATGTTCAAGTACATTATCTTACCATGAATAAAGCTTCTTCTTTTCCGGAGGAGTGCCTGCACGTGAATGCCTCTTGGACGATGAATCCCATTCCTAGCCCTCCCCTTGAGGATGTCTTTCTCCAAGTCTGCTTGTATAATGAGACTAATGTTCTTTTATGGAATAGTTCGGAATTTCGGAAGACCTATCCCCTAGAATTGAAATGGGAGATAAATTTAACAAATTTGGACATGCATTTGACTCAATTATATACAGAATTCTATATTAAAATTCGATTATTTTCCAGTTTTGGAGAAGGATGTATTGAGGATCTGTTTTTAGAAGAATATACCTGCATGTTTTATATTCTTCCTCACGTGGAATCGTGTGTGGAGGTATATTCTCTCTTGACAAATAAGGAAAACTATACCTATGGAGAAAATGTTAACTTGAATTGTGCTTGGACTCTACATGATGCTTATAACATTCAACCAGCAGTTCAGATTTGTGTTATTGAAGATATATCGGGCAATTTAATTTGGAATAGCACGGAATATACGAATACTGACAGGATTGAGGCATCGTATTCACTTCCTTCCCGGCTTTTATTAAATTGCAGCATTTACAATCCTATTAAATTGCGCGTGCAGATGCTATTATTATATTGGAATGAAACAGTACGAGAATGCATAGAAATTACCGAAACACTCCCTATTCATGTTTTTAAAGGATTGATATCCCATCGATTAATCACCTTTCAAGATAGCATGGAATGCGGAGAAGAGCAAATAATTCACGTTCAATATTATAATTTGAATGATGATAAAATAGCTATTAAGAATGGTACTTTAGTGGTTTCAATATTTAAAGATAATACTTGGCTCAGCAAGAATGTAATTTGCTTAGACTGCGATGTAATAACCATTGAGATATCCTCCAAAGACTTGAATATAGGGAAAAATTTGCTTTTATTTAATTTAACAAGCGTGTTTAATCATCAAAATTACATCTTTGACACAGAAATCACTCTTAGAAAAATAGACGTGGTTTTCAGAGTGATCAACATTACTTTACAAGAGAACCGAATTATAGGCGAAGTTAAGTACTTTCTCAATAGGCATGATCATCGCTTTCCTTTAATGAATGAAAATGTTTCGGTTTTCTTATTTAATGAAAGTTCTCTTCTCAGAAGTGATCTTTATATTACCAATGGTGAGGGGAGTTTATTTTTGAATTTCTCGCTGCCCAGTTTTAAAGAACAAGCAAAAGAAGTTTTTTTAAAATTTGTAAATGCTGGTAATTCTACAGTATCAAGCGAGGAGCATGTTCTCAAATTATCATTAAGTACTCCCAATATAATTGAAAACTCTTCGAAAAATTCTTCTTTTATATTAATGAGTGCATTTTTATCTGTCATGGGCGTTGTTTCCACAATAATAGCTACAATTATGAGAAAAGGAATGAGAGAAGGAGCTGTTTCCCTAAAAAAGCATCGATTTAGATACTAAAAAGTCGAAACATTAATATAAATAGTTGGTTTTTTCCAAATGGGACATCTTGTATCTTTTTCTTGATCGGGTTATTAAAATGTTAAAAATCACATCACTTTATTTTAGCCACCGTAAAGACTATTAAAATAACTTCAAAATAGTTCTTGCTATTTTAATTAGATATGATACCCTTTTAATTTCTCAAGGTTTTTTCTTTTAAAAAGAAAGATAAATAATTTAAGGAAAAGCATAATTGGGATTAATTATTATATAGTTATAGGACTCAATTATTTTAAACCACCGTGAGGTAAAGGTGGACACTACCGAGAAAGAATTTAAGTTTGAATGCACGAGATGCGGAAATTGTTGCATTGATAAAAATACGCTGGTAAACGTGACTTATTCTGATATTTTACGTATTAAACAAGCGTTAAGTCTCACGCAAGGGGAGCTCAAGCATATTTTATGTTTTTATTTATATGAAGAAGCTAATAATCAAGAAGATCAAGAGAAGATGGTACTGACACCTCTTACCACGGAGAAGGGAAAGGCGTACATTGGAATCTTGAAAAAACCTTCAGGAGCTTGCTATTTCTACGATGAGGAAAATAAAAAGTGCAAGATATATCCCGTCAGACCCATGATCTGTCGCACGTTCCCGTTTTCCTTTCGCTTGTTATTGAATAAGATGGACAAAACAAAAGGGAAGATAAAGATGTACTATACCGAAAAAGCCAAAAAATATTGTCCCGGGATTACGCCTAATGCTCCAATGATCGATGAGCTTGAATGGATCAAAATAGGGAAAACCACTCTGGAAGAAATGAATGCTAATGCGGTCTTGCTGGAGAAATGGAATGAAGCAGTTGAAAAAGGAAAAATTAGACCTACTGTGGAGAATTTCTTGCTTACTCTATCTAATTTAGGTGATAAGTCGAAATTGGAAAAAAATAAATCCGTTCATTAAATTGTGATATTGAAATATATCCCTTCAAAAATAAGTTATCCACTTTCGTTCTAATCTAATTTATCGAAAGGATTGAAGCTCAAAATGCAGAATAAAATATCCAGCGTGATTTTTTATTTTTCGCAAGTTGTAACGGGAAATACTAAGAGAATCGCAGAAAAAATCGCAGAAGGACTTCGTTCAAGCCAAAATGCCTGTGAATTAATTCCTTTAACCAAATATGAAACTGATTTAAAACTCATCCAATCTTTCTCTTTCGAAAAATATAATCTAATAGGGGTTGGAGTACCCGTTTATTATTTCCATCCTCCTTATCATGTTGTAAAAGAATTAAGATCATTTCCTTCCTTAGAAGGTAAGAAGGGATTTCTTTTTTGTACAAGTGGGGGAAATCCCGGCAGTACTTTATTTCAAATGAAAGAAATCTTAAATAAGAAAGGTCTCAAAATAATAGATGGAGAAGATAAATGGATGGGATGGGATGTCCATCAAATGTATGCACATCAACCAAACTCAAACGGGCATTATGGTTGGTTACCCTCCTCGCACGGTCATCCTAATAAAGACGAGTTAGAAGATGCAAGACAATTTGGCATGAGGTTGATTCAGAAAATATTAGACCCCTCTACTCCCGAGAAACAAGATTTTTGGAGTAAAGAAAATTTTTCGGCTAAAATGTGGAGTTTTGAAGGAATTCAATCTTGGTTTCCTAAATTTAACTTGGTAGAAGAAAAATGCAATAGATGCGGTCTATGTGCAGACGTATGTCCATGGGATGCTATCGTGCTTGATCCATTTCCGAGTTGGATCAAGGATTGTGATCGGTGTTATATTTGTGATTTAAAGTGCCCTCAGCGTGCCATTCAATGTGATTTTTCTAAACAAATTGCTTATCTCGAAGAATTGATGAAAAAACGATCTCAATACTAGTGAAAAATGCCAGAATTTGAAAAAGAAAGGATATACCTTAAATTGGTCTCTCTTTATAAAGCAAGATGTATTTTATAAATTAATTTGGAATAAAAATTGCATTAAAAAAATAGAGATTCGCTTAAAAGTCAATCATGATATATCAAAATTTTTTAGATTTTTTTACCACTCATCCCGCATCTATTGAAGCTCTTATCATTTTTATTATTGTGATTGCATTGTTATTGGTAATTCCCGTAGCAGGTAGTGTTATTTCGATCATACTTTTTGTTGGTATTCTAACGGTAGAAAACTTTTTAGTGGTTAGCGGGGATATAGGAAATGACATTCATATAAGTCTTCTCATGATATTGCTGGCTGTTTTTACATTCCTCTATCTCTATTTAGCAATAAGATTGAAGGGAAGAATTAGATTTCTCCTTGTTATTCAAGCCATATTATATATCTTACCCCTTATATTGCTCCTAATTAATTCCTTTAAAGTTTATGTTGGTCCGCCCTCGGAGAATTTAATATTTCAGTTAATAGCAGGAACGATAATTCTAGCGGTTTTATTGATCTTTCCCTACATCGGGGCGGGAATTTCCCTTGCTTCTTTTTTTGCATTTATTTATGTTTTAACGAATGATACGGAAGAATTTGTGTTAAATAATATTGAACTATACGGTCTTTTTCTGGTAATCTTGATTATATGTTCAATTATATATTGTATCCGTTATTTGCCTAAAAAGAAAATAGCTGTCATTCAAATCGCATGTTATTGTCTTACCATTTTTCCTCTAGGGTATGTACTATTTAATGATTATTGGATTTCCTTGATTTTTTTTCTTCTTATTGTGGCGATTGCTATTATTTCCCTTGTTTATAGTAAATATCCAGAACAGTTTAAAGAAGTATTCAGTCGTTTGAATATTATTAAAAAAAAGACTAAAAAATCCCAGACGGAACTAAAAGAAAAGAAATTGGGATCAAAAGGAAAAGTTGATGACTTAGAAGAAGCGCCTCCAAAATTAAAAGAAAGCTCATCGCAACTTGAGGCAGAGAAAACAGGATCTAATGAAAAAAAAGAGCAACCTAAAGAAAAGAAAAGGAAATCAAAAGAAAAGAAATCTAATTCTCAACAATAGGCATAAAATATTCAGGAAAAAACAAATGTTACAAAAAAAGATTCCGGCTAACACTCCAAATTATCTCTCTCGTTTTTAGTAAGTTAAACCCATGGTGGTGCTCTAATGGGTTTTAGGGAAGATAGATAGGTTTAAATACCTTTTATCTTATTAATATTATGAAGATTATTAATCGTATTACTCTTTAATAACTTCAATTATTAGTCATTGGGGGTTTTGGGTTGAAAGAAGTAAAACAAATAAAGGAGTTAAAGGATTTTCTCATTAGATCGGATCTGATGATGGAAAATTTATACCATAATTTAAATGCGGGGTATTTTGCCGTGCTATCGGCTTTCATTTCAATAATCTCGATTATCCTCGCTTACGCCTTATATTCTTCCGTTAATCATTTTACTCTTTACTCTAATTGGATCAGTGATTTAGGGAGAGGACCGAATGGGGCAAGCATTGCATTTAATCTTGGAATGATGTTATCCAGTTTATCCCTGTTTTTCTTCCAATATTATTTAATTCGAGATCTTAAGAAAAAAGAGATTCATGTAGCGTTGAGAAAGTTGGCACAGATTTCTTGCGCCTGTGCGTTAATTGGGTTGTTTTTCGTGGGAGTATTTCCATTGAGTCTTTCAGAAGTGCTTCATGGAATTGCAGCATCTCTCTATTTTTACGGAAGCTTTTTCTGGTGTATTACCTTTGGAATTCTTGAGTATAAAAGTAAAGACATTCCGAAGTATCAAGTTTTTCTGGGTTTCGTGGTTGGTTCGTTTTTTATTTATTATAACGTGATCGCCATTGGAGCCTTAATCATTCCCTTCATCACGGAAGAATTAGTCATGTTTTCGGAATGGTTAACCTTATTTGCAGCACTCACATGGGTTTTTGAACGAGGTATATTTACTTTAATGACGTCTTCAACGGGAATTTATACCCTAATCATTACAGCGAGAGGTATTTCCATAAAAAAGGTTATAAAATAAAGAAATGATTAATTCATGTTAATTTAACTAAAAGAAAATAATTTTCTCACTTTTTTTAATTATTGTTCACATGTTTTAATTAATCCACTATTTTTAGTAGAAGGATAAATTCTAATTAATAGTCTATACTATCATTTAGACCGCCTTTAGTTAATGTCGAGTAGGAGATTACATGTTTAATGAAATTGCTGATGATTATGCTTTAAAACGAAATAAACCGTGGAAAGCGTTAATAACATTCATGAATAATGTAAAGGATAAACGACATCAATTTAAGGGAATTTGTCTTGATATGGGATGTGCAAATGGCAGAAATTTCGAATTATTTAGTAAAGAGGATAGTCATGTGGTAGGACTTGATAACTCTTGGAAGTTCATGAAAATTGCCCAAAAACGGATAAAGGATAATCCGAATATCAATCTCCGGAATAAATATCACATTCATTTACTACAAGCAGATATGAAAGGATTGCCAATTCGGAAAGAATCCATTCAAAACATTTTTTGTATTGCTAGCTTTCATCATGTCGAATCGGAGCCCTTGAGATTATCAGTCATGACCCAAATTTTTGAAGTACTGCAAGTCAATGGCCATTGCTTGATGACTGTCTGGAGAAGATGGCAAAAGAAATATAAAAAGTACTTTTTTTACGAGATAATAAAAAGAATTTTAGTTCCTGGCTATTCCCGTAAGCAAAAAAAGCGAGGATTGCCCGACTTCGGGGATCAAAAGATTCCTTGGGTGGTAAATAAAGAAAAGATCACTATTTACAGATTTTATCATTTTTTCTCTAAAAAAGAGATAAAAAGATATTTCATTTGTTTTAAAATTGAAGAATTTCGGACCATGGGTGGTCCCACTTCCAAGGATAATTTTTTTCTCTTAGCCAGAAAAGAAGAACGCAAATGCAATTCCGCTTCTTCATGATAAAAAAAGTGATATAAAAGGGGTAATAAATCGGGTTAATGACAGGCGATTGAATTAAAACAATTTAACAAATATGGTCTAAATCCTTCATAATGATCCTCAATTATTGCGGCATGAATTGAAAATACACGTTCTGTCACATCGCAATAAAAAATGCCATGAATGGAATTTTCTTTATAATAACGTCTTCGAATTAATTTTCTCCGGGTTCCATACCATATTGTAAATTCGTGAGAGTTGATCCAATCATTTTCCTTCTTAGATATGATAACATTAATGGCATTAAATTGGTCAATAGTTCTCTGTACCTCCTTGGGATGAAAGAATTTACCTCGTTCCAGGCTAGAATATTCTAGATTCATGTTGCCTAAAGACCCCCAAATCTCATCATATTGATTGGGTGTTTTCCATGATATATATCCATTCTTGTTATCTCCTTCTGTTGTGGCTTCCTCGAACCAAACGGGCATTTTATTGATAACGATATTTGATTCTGTTTTCTGGTAAATGTAACTTGTTTTCTCCATTATAATGTAGTAAAGACGAATTCTTTTAAAAAGAAGAAGCCGAAAAATGTAATAAATTTTGTTATAATCGAAACATTTGATAAATTACAAAATCAAACACGTAAAATATAAAAGCTTCAAATCTATATTGTAAACAATAAGTATAAATCCCCGCTTATTGAACATAAAGTTAAAATAATTTCTCATGGCAAGTGTTTTTAAGATATTAGCCGTTGGGTTTCCACATGTTGGGAAATCTACTTTCCTTAATGGGGGCAACTTTAATAATCTACAGTTTTATGAAGGGAATTGTAATATTGGGGTTTCATTTCAAATCGTGAATTTGCTCTATGAAGAAATAAATTTTGTATTTCAGATATGGGATATGAAGAGTAGAATTGAATTCATGAATTTAACACCAAACTTTTTTCAAGGAGTTAATGGCACCATCTTAGTTTTTGATCTATCTAACCGGCTTACCCTTGATTACTTACCTCATTGGATTAGAACTATTCGTTTAGTTAATGATAGTATTCCACTATTTTTAGTAGGTACAAAATCTGATTTAGATTGGCAGGTTTCTTTAGAAGAAATTGAAAGATTTGTTCATTACTACAATTTAATGGGTTATTCTCTTGGTTCAATACAAAATTTAGGATTTAGAACAAAAATCTTCCAGCAACTTGCTGAATATTTTTACGGGAAATATCGAGAAATAGTAGAACACAAACGATTAAATTTTTTAAATGCTGACCCTAACTTGAGATCTTCATCAAGTAGGATGGTCCCCAATCAAGATGCAAATCAGTTCTCGAAAGAACATGATATTAAATTACGTGCTGAACAACTATTAGAAATTCACAGATTAACAGAACTTATTGGAGAATTTCAGAGAGGAACCAATTATCGGTTTAAATCTTTATCCGAAAAAGAGAAAAAAGAATTTAGATCTTTTTTGATTTTCTATTCAACCTGCCCTATATGTAAAAAAGAAAATCATGGAAGTTATCTTGAAAAATTCTTTTTCAGCCGAGACAGTCGAAAAAAGAAAATTAAGGAAAAACTGTTAGAATTAATGGAAGTTGAGAGGAATGTTAATGATTATGGTACCTACCAAATTACTTGTGGAATTCCTTGTTGTGAGTGCTTTGAAGAATTCTTTAAAGATAGAGAATTTTGCATTTAAAAATGCAAAAATTAGTATTTTATACAAAAGAAAGTGATTTTTTGGCTATTTTTTTAACTTTCCAGTAACTTTTTTGCTTCATCTTGCCATTCTTTAATTCTTTCTAACGATACGCCCTTGGTTAGCAACACTAATTCTTCCGGATCTTCCTCTATTAAGTCTTGGATGCTGCTAATTCCTATTTGGGCGAATTTACTTGCAGTTGCTGGACCACAACCAGTAAGTTCTGTAAGAGCAATGGGTTCTTCTTCGGGGACCTTGGCTTCTTCGATCACGTCGTGCTCGATTATTTCTTCTTTTTTCTCTATTTTCTCGGAAGGTTTTTCTTTTTTAACTTCTTTTTTCTTCGCTGGACGTTTTTCCTTTTTAGCTTTCTCTTTTTTAATCTTCTCTTTCTTAGGCTCCTCTATTTTGCTCTCTTCTTCAACGATCTTTTCAACTTTAAGTTTAGGAGCTCTCTTTTTCTTTTCTTTAGGTTTGAAGGGTTCTCTTTTTACTGCTTTTTTTTCACTTGGTATTAAGGTATTCAACTTTTCTAGATTAGATTGATGCACGGATTTTCTACGATAATCCACTTTTATCCCTAATGCTTCTAACATGCTCACTGTTTTTCCCGCCTTCTGAATTTCAGCCAACGAAAACCCATTTCCCTCTCGTAAATGTTTATCTTGAGAAGGAGATTTAACGATAGCAATTATTTTTTCTGACATTTCACGAAACCTTTCTTCACTTTAAAAAACAAGTAAAATAAAAATGGAAAGTTTTTATTTTTTTCTATTGATTTAAGAAAGAGAAGCACTTTTCAACCTTGAGTTCTGTTTATCCTCCGATTCTTTCTACTACAAGGAACAAATAGGAATTAATATGAAAAATCTTATTATTTCTTATAACGAAATGATATCTAACTCTTTTAGTTTCTTTAGGATTTCCTGAACCTCATTTCTTTTTTTATCTAATAGGCGGGCAATTTTAAGAGAAGAATTATCTCCCGTACACTTTAAAGCAACTTGATAATCTATATCATCAATTATGCCCATTGACAGAACTTTTTCTAACACATTTTTAATTAATAATAATTTGGGAAAGTTTTCTCCAATCCTCCCTCCCATGGTTAAATTTTCAATATCAATTTTAAAACTGGAAAATCTGGTCTTCTCGGTTGTTGCTCTAAAAATGTCAATATCCGATTGATGTTTTTTCCAAAATCTCATGCCTATTTTCTGGATAACTTCTTTCAGTTGACTTATGTCATCATCAGCATCAGATATCGAGCAAAATAAAATTCTAGATAGGGGATGATAATAGATAATGATCGTCGAATCTTCTGATTCAATAAGACGTATCATTTCATTTACCTTTCTCCCTTTCGCCATGGCGGTATGAATATTATCAATGGTTTCATTAATAGCTTTAAAGAAATTGGGAAAAACAATTCGTTTAGAGAAATCGGACGTTTGAAATTCTTTGATGTTTACTTCTAATAGAGAAATACCACTTTCTGAATCAATTAAAAACAACTTATAAATCAAGATTAATGAAAGATATTGCTATTATTTAGAATTATAATGGAAATTTTGGTTTATATTTTTATAGATTTTTAATTCTTTTAAAAACCAGTTAAACATGCTTTTTTAATTCAATTCAAAGAAGGTGTTTTTGTGGTATCTCCTTAAACTTTCAAAAAAGATAAGAGTAAAATTAGAAAAGAGAGGATGGGATAGATAAAAGGATATTATATGTAGACCTTTATTATGGATTTAATATTTTCCGAAAATTTACCAATAGAATTGTTAATTCTGTTTATTCCCGAGCTCTTATCTAGAAAAAAGAGTAAATATAAATTATATTTATCAACTTTAATTTTTTTGAAGACCACGTTTTTTCCTTCATCCGTAACCCCTGATGAAACAATAAAGTCTTGCTCGAGCATCTTGAATTCCTTGAAAGTTTTATAGAGGGTTTGGAAATGAGGCGCAGAAATTTCAAATACTCGTCCAGATATTTGATCTTTAGCAAAATCAGACAAAATGATACCATTTTCATTCAATAGTAGTAAAGCGCTGGATCTAGTGTCATGAGCCAGTTGTTTTAATTGATTTCTAAATAGTGTTCTGTTGGGACTTAATTGAGAGAGACCAAAGGAATATGCCGATATCAAAGACCATTGATCAAAAATGGACGTTTCGAATACTTTCGCAAAAAAGTTTTGAGAGGATTTTTGCACATTTTGTTTGATTTTCCTTGCATTTTTTTGAATTTCTGATGAATTTCTCAAGTCTGGATCGTATTTGGTTAATAATATTACAATAGGCGGATACTCGTCCAACTCTACTAATTTTTCTATGATCGTTTGATAAAGTGAAAGAGATTCATCCGTTCTTATTATGTCTTGTACATCTATAAAATAGTATAATAAATCAATATTGTATAAATAAGCTTTTGATTGGTCTATATATTTTTCTCTATATTTACTTTGCCCTCCCATATCCCACACCGAGATTTGGGAATTTTGTTCCGCAAAAATTTCCTCCGAAGACCGAGACACTCCCTTTGTGGGCATGGATTTGATGATTTCGGAATACTTTTTTTTTACCCCTAACAAGAAACTTGTCTTTCCTGCTTGATCTAGTCCACTCAATAGAATTTTAATTTTTCTATTAGAAGAAAATGGGTCCTTGAGTTTTTTGGTGTATTCCAAGAGTTCTTCGCGCAAATCTTCCATTGGCTTCTTATAAAATTCATAATCGGGCGTTTTCTGAATTTTAGTTGCCGTTGCATCCATTATAATTCGCAAGTATTTCATATTATCGTAAAAAAAAGTGCTATTTTCTTGATTAATTAGGATGGTAATCGTTGCTGCTTTGGCATTACCTCTTGCTTTTTTATCGGGAATCAAAAAAAAGTATGTTAAGCCATTTAACCCTAAATCAGGAAAGGGAAGAATACCAAAATAATTTACTCCTTCAGTATCCGTTCCGGATTGATATATTTTTTCCCCCATCAGTAAACTTATGGTCTTAATAGCAATTAAAAGCCCATCCGTATCACTAAGGGTAGCAGGCCAGATATTTATGGGAGTTGGTCCGTTCACATCGAAAATGCTTAAGATTATCGATTGAATGATTTTATTATCTTTATTTAAGCTCATATTTAATTTCTGTTAAACGATGCTTATCACGTTTCATCTATTTAAATTACGCCATAAAAACTCAATTACACGACATGAAATAATTGAAGCTCTTTAAAGATTAAGTAAATTTAACTTATATAAAATTTTGGAATTCATCATTTCATTATAAAATTCATAAAATAGCATTTATTTGGTGTTAGTAAAACGTATAAGCATTTAATTTCGAATGATTTAGAGCAGTAAGAGCCAAATCCCTAAATTTATCCGGAATATTTTGAATAATTTTAAGGGCTAGGTATTCAATACCTTCATTTTTAATGATTTCATGAAATTCTCCTTGTTTCTTTATTATTAACTCTGGATTCATGGCAAGATGATCTTTAAATTTACTGGATGCACTATATTGTGGTTCAGAATTTTTCATGATAAGCTTTGCTTTTTTGGAAAAATGCTTCAGATCAAGTCGTGCAAACCTGGCACGTACTTTTGAGGAGTTACAATCAAATAATGCAAGCGAATGTTCTTTTTTGGAAGATAATTGATGGCAATATTCATCAATAGTCTTTATTACATTCAATCCCATCTGGAAGGCATTTTCTGACTCATGAAGTTCTTCTCCTGTAAGGATTTTAACCGTTTCATTCAAGCCAATAAATCCGATACAGGATTTCTGCTCATTTAAATTGAAGATTGTTTTTCCAGTTTCATATTCTCCACTACATAAAGGTAATTGTTTATTTATTAACCTTTTTTTAATAATTTCTCTTTTTTTTTCAAAGATATCCGTGCTCAATTTTACTTTCTCCTTCAACACCTTAAAAAACTCGCTTTCATCCCTTGAAATGTACGCATATCGAGGTAAATTAAGAGTAATTTTTTGAAGAATCCCTTGATTATATAAAGTCTTTGAGGGAGAAAAAAAGGGATTGGTTGTTGAAATATCATTTTCTCTGTAATTTATAAGAATAGGGACATGAGGCCCGATAATTTCTTCCCATATCTCTTCAAATGCCTCATCATTAGCATTATTATAATAGAGTGAATCCATGAATATAACATGTTTTGGATTTGTGAAGGGTTTTCCATTACTTATTCCTTTCTTGAAAACTTCACTTATAATATTAAATAAATTTAAACTTTCCTCTTGGTAATCTTCATAAGTGTCGAGTTCCCTACCATTAGGTCCAATGGCTGGAACCTTCATGAGAGGATTAATAATTCTAGGTAGGGTTGAAAGATAGGTCATGGGAATTTTTCTACCGGTAAGGAGATTTAATTGATTTAATTCGTAAATTAAGGTTTCTATTTTTGGTGCGATTTGTTCCCGCTTTAATCCAATGATATAGGGAGCTAAAAAAATATTGATTAGATTATACCCTTGAAGTTCATTAAATTCTTGAGAGGTCATTCCTAACCATTTTGCCAAGTGTAAGATGGCTGCATCAAGATTTTTGGCAGGATTATACTTACAACATTCTTGATAAGCTTGAATGGGAGGAAGACCATATTTGAGAATTAATCTGGGATCCCAATTTTGACTCGTAGGTCTTTGATCGAAATACTCTAAACCATGAATATGAATTTCTCCATAAAGATGCGCTTGAGATTCCTCTTCATTGAGAATTCTTAAATGAGTATATTCCACAGATAATTGATTCGCAGCAATTTGATGGACTCTTTCGGGATACCTTTCTAAATTTCTTGGTGGATTTTCCAACATATCTTCATAATCCATGAGCGGCATGCCGATCCTGGTGTACAATTTTCTTTCCTTTTCATAATGTTGTTCCGATAAAATAGAGCATACGATTTCCCGAATATGGGGTCCTGAAAGGAATTTGATTCCTGAACTGATAATTCTGCGGGTAACTAATTCAGTAATCTTGTTAGCATCCATTTCTTCCATTCTTGTTTCTTTAATCAAGCTAATAAAGATTTTATTTGGATCATAATCGACCATATCCCCTTCGGTACGAAAAACCTTAGGTAAAATTTTAGGTAAGAATTCCCCGTTATAATCGTTCATCAACCCAACCTCTTTTTAATTCAATTATCATTAGATAAATACATGATAATCTTAAAAAACACTATTATTAATGGATTAGGTAATTTTTAAGTATATTTTATCGGGAATAGTTTAAAAAAATAGGAAATGTCCTAAAAAACGTCCATGACCACGAATTATTCTCATAAATTTCTAAATAATGACCCTCTACTTATTTAAAATTCATTAAATGAATGAAAAATACATGGTCAAGTATTCCACTTCCATTAGAATTAAGGAAGTATTTTCGGAAATATTTCACATCCTTGCTCAATCTGATGCAGAACTAAATGAAGTGTGGCATGAAATTTCAAAGATCAAATCTTTTAAAACCTTGGATGAGCAAGAATGTGCCTTGCTCATTGATGAACTTCCTTTTTTAAAAAGAGAGCGGTGGAATCATGTTGCAATCAATAAAATATCCTTTATTTTAGAAGCCATGGAGTTTCTGCAGAAAGATCTCAGGGATTTGTCCAATTTGTTAAGCTTCCATGATTTTGAGACCTTAATCCAAGAAATATTAAAGATAAATGGGTATTTCACCACCCAAAATTTCTATTTTTCCGATAAATCAACCTTTAAGCATGCAACCAAACAAAAAAGATATGAGATTGATGTTATAGGTTTTAAAAATCCTCATGTTCTCTGTATTGATGCAAAACAATGGAAAAGAAAGGATTCTTTCAGTTCTATTAATAAGGCCGCTAATCTTCAACTTCAGAGAATCCTTGCCTTAAAAGAAAATCCCGAGACCTTTTCAAGTCTACTTCAATCAACTATTGGAATTTCATCACGCACTAAAATTAATTTTCCCTTGATGTTAATTCCAATTATCGTCACTTTAGAAGAAAATGGCTCGCGTTTTAATGCTAAAGATGTACCTTTGGTTTCTATTTATAGATTAAATGCATTTCTTCAAGAAATTACATGTAATATCCCATATCTAAGAATTATAAAGATTAGTAAGATTTATCGTCAAAAAAGAATTATTTAAGGAGTATATTTATCGATTCCTAAATATTCCATGATATTTTTCTTCACGATCCCTATTGCCAGCCTAATAATACCTCTTTTAGCTTTAGGATGGGAAAAAATTATCAAGATTAAATTCTCCAATTCAGGGACGCTTCTATCAATGGGAGCAACATCTAGAATTCCGTGCTGACCCTTGATAGAAATGTTGCTTAAAGGTCCAGCATTTAACCATTCAATTATATCATTACCAATAGAAGATAAGTTTTTCCCGATTGTCCCAAATAATGAGTCAGAGATCATGCTGGAAATTCCGGAAGCTAAAATGCTTCCATCTTCTTTTAAGATGGCGGCAGCTTCAATATGCAGGTCCAAGGATAATAAATTTTCTAAGATCTCATTCATGCTGTTGGGAGCAAGGTCGTGCTTAGATGGTACTGCCTTTACGTGCTGTGCGTTACTTTTTATTTCTTCCTCGGGTATATCTAATTTACTTGAAAGATCTGAAAGTACATTTTGCATGTCATTGATTAATTCATCTGAATTGACATTTTTGGGCGATTTAGATCCATTTATAGCTGGTTGAGCATCCTCTTTTAAAATATTCTTTTTAGGTAATGAAGATACTTGAGGACGTTTATTTGAAATTCCGGGACTAGATACTTCTTTATCCAAAAATTTAGCGGAATCTGCAACAAGATTGGAATCTGTAGCTTGTTCTAAGTTTTGATTCTCAGATTGTCTAACTCGTGGGGATCCAAATACTCCTTTTTTAGTAATTAAGGACCCTTCAAAAGGTCGTACTGGAATTTCTTTTAAATACGCTCCAGTCTGGCTATTCTCAGTAGGTGTTGGGGGGAAAGTATCTACATCTTGCTGCATTTGCCGATTGGTTTTTTCATCTTGTTCAAGATTCCCGGATTCAGTCTCCATTTCTTTAGGGATCTCATTTAATTCAAATTCATTACTCTCTTGAAGTGAAGGTTTTTTTTTAGTAGTGGCGAAAAATTTTGCCTCAGCGGTTATTTGATTTGAAAGATGGTCAATTTCAATCCCGGATGTATTATTTGGAAATTGAATTTGAGTTTCTGCTTTATCTTTCTTTTTCCCAAAAGAAATCCTCATCCGTGGTGGCTGAGAGGAAATAGGAAGGAGAGCTCCGCATTTTCGACACACGTTACCATCAGCTTCTGAGTTAGTGGCACCGCAATTTGGACAGATACGCATGACTACAATTTCCTTGCTATATTCTCGTTTAAAAACAAAATCTTCTTTATATTTGTGCAAGTAATAATGATATTAATTTAACTTGCTTATGAATAAGAAGACGTTTCAGAAATATAAATTTAAGTTAATTCAATGTCCTTTATCCACATTCTTATAAAAGATAAAATGCTCAATGCATTTTGATCTTTTTTTCATGTATATAATATTTCTTTTAATAGATTTGAGAGAGCATCGAAATCTTCAACGTTATAATTCGGATTACTTTTAAGAATTAACAGAAAATAAGGTGGAGAATCATTTCCTAAGGAAATTTCTTTGAATATAAAATATTTACGAAATCGTTGTACCAAAATATGGTTCTTTTCTTCTGAGGTAATTCCCATTGCTTCTGCCTTTTTAAAGGATTCGTTTAGAGTCAGGAAATAAGGCGTGGAGCGAGAGATTAACCGCTTCGTTTCATCTCCATCATAATAAGATCCAATTATTAAAGAATTATCATCTATGATTTCCACCCCATTCGCTAGCACTTTAATTGCGAACTCTCTGATAATTTTATCAATTAATTCGGATTTCGGATATAGCTGTAAAAAGATTTCAGACACGACATTATAGATTTGAGGCAGATCGAAAATTGTGGTATTGTAAAAAAATACTTTATCATAGGAAATCTCTCGCCTTATGGTTGTTTTAACATCCTGTTCAAGAGTTTTCATTTTATTAGTTGCCGATTTAATTAAAGCGGGGTCATATTTATGAAGCAAGATGTAAACAGGAGGCGAAATGCATAATTCCTTGAATTTTTCCAACACGTCTTTCAAATAATCTATCGATTCTCGGTATCGAGTTTTTGCCAAGATGTCTATGACGTAAATACAAATTGAAGTTTTGTCAAAATATTTACTCGGATTCTTGAGATAACTGATCCGGTATTTTAATTGTCCTCCAAGGTCCCATTCGCCGATCTCCTTGCCCAGAAAGTCGAAGACCCTTCTCTGAGCCCCCCTCGTGGGTCTTAGGAGTGCTATCTTTGAAAACTCCCTTTGTAATGCATAGATAATGGTAGTCTTCCCCGCATTATCCAATCCGGTAAAAAGAATCTTTTCCGCTTCTTCGGACTCTTTTTTCTTCTCGTTAAGGTAAGGGATGCTCATTGTTATTTCTAAGTTTTATAAAGTTCACATGAATTAAATAATATCACTTTTAAATACATGCTAACATTAAAAAATAAAGTTTTGTATTAATAATTTCATATTGCGTTTTTGATTAATTTTTAATTTATAGAATATATTAGTTTTTCCAGAAAAGGAGATAATTTCTTCCTATCAGATCGGGTAATAAAAAAGCAAGATCCTCGAACTTCGATGAATTTTGATGGTGTATTAAATTAATACTGTGGGAGAGAGAATGTGAGGAAATAAAGCCAACAAGTACTCAATTCTACACTATTCGAGTAATAGAAAGATATTCTTGCTCTTGCTAGATTTGCTTTATTATTTTCCCATACTTTATTCACTTTTAATATTTAAAAAAGAAAAAAATAAATTGTTCGAATATTTATTTTATTCCGAGAAGAGCAATCTAATTTAAAGTTTTTCTAATGTCTTAAATTAAAAGAGCACGAGAATATTACTTGAAAAAAATCACTTTTTTAGGATTAGATGATGCAGGAAAAAGTTCAATCATTTTGTCACTTCAAAGAGAATTTTCTAAAATCGCTTATTTGAAACCAACAAAAGGAATTGAAAGAAGATTTTTCACATTTTTTGGAGAAAGCATTACTGAGCACGATTTGGGGGGGCAATCTACTTATCGAATAACATATATTAGTAATCCTGATAAATATCTTGATAATACGGCCATTTGCATTTACACCATTGACATTCAAAATGAAGAAAGAATTCCCGAATCGCTAGATTATTTAAAGGAACTGGTCCAAAAATATACAGAGTTAGAGCTCCAACCCACGATACATATTTTCTTTCATAAGTACGATCCTCTTCTATTCGATTCCCAAAAGATGGAAATTGAAAAAAAGTGCGAGGAAATTGAGCATAAACTTCGCAACGACTTGCACTACGAAAAATTATACTTCTACAAAACTTCCATTTACGATTTTGCTAAATTAATGAAAATCATATCTGAAATCTTCTTAGAAATCCATCCTAAATCGACCGAAATAAATAGCCAAATAGAATTATTGGCTAAGGCAATGGCAGCAGATGGAGCAATTTTATTAGATGACAATTCCCTTATTGTAGGCGAACATTATAAAAATGAAGATACGAAAAAAATATTCTATAGCTCCACGCCCTATTTGCTAACCTTAAATGATGCATTTGTTGTTACGGATGAAGATGTTGAAAATTCCATGGAAGAAATGGTAATAGAACATTTTAATAAGTTTTTCCTATTCAAGCCGATCCTTCTCGACGGGAGCGAGCTCCCATATTATTTAGTAATATTGAAAGAAAACGATCAATTTAATGAAACCGCAGTTGAAATCTTTAAAAGAGAATTAAAAGAACTCCTTTCTAAGTGATTTTTTTTATCAAAAATTAAAAACAAGACTTTAGATATGCCTTAAATTCTGCATAATTGCTTATTTCTTCTGTTATTAGGTTTTCTTTACGATTCTGGATCTTTTCTAAACTAGGGGGTATTTTTGGATTCACTTTTAATAAAGAAATTATTTCTTCGGGAAACTTCGCGGGATCTGCTGTTTCAAAAGAAATGGCTTTATAAGAAACTTCCCGAGGAAATGCGTGCCTATAATTCCTTAATGCATTCCATCCAACAGCACCGTGTGGCTCTATTATTTTTTTATACTTTATATAAAAGTTTTGAATGGTTTTCTTTGTTAAGTCATCCGATATTGAATAGGACGTGATATTTCGCCGAATCTCTTCCATGTTTGGTAATTTCTTCATGCTTCCTCTCTCATCCATTTGTCCTCCATAAAGATCAATGAGTCGGGCTAGATTTGAGGGATTTCCCACGTTCATGGCATTCGAAATGCATTTTTTAGAGGGCTCCACTTTTTTATAAGTACCCGTTTCTAAAAATCGGGGAAACTCATCATTCTCATTTACTGCGGCGATAAATTTTTTCACGGGAAGTCCCATGTTGCATGCAATTAAACCTCCCATCAAATTTCCAAAATTACCCGAGGGCACGGAGAATATAACTTGCTCATCTTTTTGTTCTATAATCTGGGTGTAACTCCACATGTAATAGAGCGATTGGGGAAGTAATCTTCCGAAATTGATTGAATTTGCAGAAGATAGATTTAAATCAATCAAGTCGTTGTCTGCAAAGGCAGTTTTCACGAATCTTTGACAATCATCAAATTTCCCTTCAATCCCTAAAGCAGTGACATTTTTATCTAGCGTAGTCATTTGTTTTCTCTGTAATTCACTAATTTCTTGTTTGGGGTATAAGACCACTACATTAATTCCTTTCATTCCATAAAAGGCCTGAGCAACAGCTCCTCCCGTGTCACCTGAAGTAGCGGTTAAAATCGTGATATTCTTGTTCTCAAGGTTAATGAAATATTCCATTATTCGAGCTAATATGCGTGCACCAACATCTTTAAAACTACACGTGGGTCCTTTATCTAAATAACAAATGAAGTCATTATTGTCTATTCGTGCTATAGGTAGTTTAAAATTTAAAGCCTGCTTAAGAATTTTTTGCAAGTCCGGTCGCGGAATGCTATTTCCTATTATTTTTGAGATGACTTTGAAACCAATCTCTATTAAGCTATCCCGCTTAAAATTATATATTTCGTCAGAACTAAATTTAGGAATCTCATTTAGCATGTAAAGCCCTTTATCAAGGGCTTGTCCTTTTAAAATAGCAGTTTTAAAATCTACTTCTGCTGTCTGAAAATTCGTTGAGTGAAATCTTATTCCTTGATCTGCCATGGGATCGTACGGTTTGAAATCGAATTATATTTTAGTAAGTAACCATGATTCAAAATTTTTTCTAATTAGTAAATTAATGAACCCATATTGCGTAAATTTTGCTAATATATAGTGAAATCTGATAATTTATCTTATTAATGGTTGAAGCACAATAAAGAAGAAAATTACGAAGCCTTTTTATTAAAAAGATAAATCTTCTTGTTTCAAAAAGGTATAGTTAATAGAATCTCTCTTCTTTTTTTCGAAATTAAAAACCGTTTCTTTTATCAGAATTACATTACAAAGCCATGAAATAACTGACCTCGAATCAGTAGGTCTTTTCTTCATTTTTCGTACTGAAAATTTGACTTCTTTTTAAGATATGTCCTTTAATTATGTCTCCCTTAGAAATAAACCCTATCAATTTCGCAGGATTTTCTGGATCCACGACAGGCAAATGGCCATAACCATGTGAATTCATTTTAAGCAATGCTTCAGATAAATTCTCTTTAGGTGTTATAGAAACGACATTTTTTGACATTATATCTTTAATATAAGTATTAAGAAGATTCTCAGTTGGCACTTTTAACACATCTTTATATGCAATCATGCCTACTAAATTATTGTTTTCTAAAACGGGGTATGTCATGTGGCCCGTTAGATCGACATCATTAGAAAATACCTTTAGGCTATCCTCAGGATGTATCGAAATTATCTCTTTACTCATTGCGTCCTCAACATTTATGGCATCTAATATATCAATGGTAAATTCACCCTTATGCACGGGGGAATTAGCCTTATTAGGCACTTGACTTTCGTAAATTGTCCATTTTGAAGCTAGAATATAAGCTATCGTGCACGAGATCATGCATGGTACCAAAAGCGTATAGGTTTCGGTCATTTCTGAAACCATGATAATGGGAGCTATCAATACATTGGCTGCTGCAGTGACAAAAGCAGCCATCCCCACGATTACAAAAGCGCCTTTATCCAAGTCTGTAAGAGAAAATATGATACTAAGAGCTAAGCCATATGCTGCTCCAATCATTGCCCCAATAAAAAGAGAAGGTGCAAACACGCCTCCACTCCCTCCCGAACCTATAGTTAAAGAAGTAGCAACGATTTTTGCAATTATAATGAGTAATAAAAGGAAGAGGCCTAATTGACAATAAATAGCGAGTTGAATCCAGCCGTAACCAGGTCCGAGAACTTGTGGGAGGAAAAGGCTTAAAAGACCTACAAAAAATGCACCTATCGCGGGTTTCATGTAATTTGGAATTTTTTTGGTAATAAAAACTTGTTTCCGCAAGAAATTAAAAATAAAAATGTAGGCATAAGCGAGAGGTGCACATAAAATTCCTAAGAACACGTAAAAAATTAAGGTATTGAGGTTAAAAACAAATGCAGGAGTTGCAAATATGGGTTGGAAGCCAAAGAAAAGCCCAAAAATAGAATATGCAACTGTTGAGGAGAGAAAAGCTGGCAACAAGGCTTCAGATTCTATATCTTTTTTATACAGCACTTCTAATGCAAATATGGCACCTCCCAGAGGGGCCTTAAAAATAGCTCCTATTCCTCCAGCGCAACCACATATTAGGGCGATTCTACGGTCTCTATCACTGAGCTTTAATTTGGTGACTAACCAAGATCCTAAACCTGCCCCAATCTGAGCAATAGGCCCTTCCCTCCCTGCACTACCGCCGCTGCCAATAATAATCGCAGAAGCTACTGCTTTTATGAGAGGAACACGAGGTCGGACTCTTCCTTGATTATTATGAAATGCTGAAATATAAGCGTCCGTACCGTGCCCTTCAGCTTCTGGAGCGAAATTGTATACAATGATACCGGATATTAAGCCCCCTAATGTAATGATTAAGATGATTTTCCATGTGACGGCACTAGTCGCTGAGAAAAAAAATAAATGAGGTTCTCCTGCCGCTGTTAGGGGATAGTATCCTCCAAGGTATCCTAACAAGAATGAAGTACAAAGTTCAAGAGCATAAAAAAACCCTGCTGCACCTAATCCCGCTATAACACCTACAATCGTCGCTAAAATCAGCCATCTACTGAAAAATCCAAGCTTGCTCATGATATCAATCCTAAGTTTGATAAGATAGATACTACCTTAATATTTCTGCATTTTATAGTACAATGCAATTTTTTGAGTTTTAAATACTCTTCAAATCATCCTAATTTCCTAATTTCCTTTTTAATGTAAATATGAATAACATAATGAAATTATAAATATTCCTTTTTCGACAAATCCTTTCAATATCATTCTAATTGAATACATTTTACATTGCGTTGACCGGGAATGATTGTATTAGGACCACTGCATATATATGCTAAAATAGTCGTGATACCTGCCGGGATGAATAAGAATGGGTCCCATGTCATTTCTACGATAATAATGATAGCAGTAATGGGATTGTTAATAGCAGCGCTTAAAACTGCAGAGATTCCTAATATAACAAATAGTTCAGGATATTCAGGAAAAAAAGTTACTCCAAAAAAACCTCCTAATAATGCTCCGAGCAGCATTAGGGGAAGAATTAATCCTGCAGAATTATAAAAACCTATTGAGAAGAGAATAGCAAAAAGAAATAATGATGTTAAAAGCAGAAAAGAGATACTATCTATATTTCTAACAGAATCTATAATATATGATAATACGGACGTTTCAGGACTTATATAAATAATGTAATAATTTGGATCAATAATCGGTATGATTATGAAAAGAAAAAGACTATAAAGCCCACCACCAAAAAGAGGAAGCATCCAAAACCCTGTTTTGTGTTTAAAATATTCGTGTAACTTTTTCATCCATCCTCTTAATAGAGTTATGAATATAAGCACAAAAAAACCGATTCCTATTGCAAAAATGATTAAAAGAGGCAATAAATCAAAATAGTTTATTTGTTCTAATGCTGATAGATCGGTGATAATGAAAGGTTGAAATTCAAAGAATGCTGTGTATATTAAGAATGAAATTATGGAAGAAAAGATTGAAGGTAACAAGGATCGATATTTAAGATGATTCGTGAACGGTAATTCAGCACAAAATAAAGCCCCACTGATAGGTGTCTTTAAAATGGCACTCGTGCACGCACTTGCTCCAATAAAATAATAATCTTGTTTATCTAATTCTTTGTACTTTTCAAATTTTTGAGCAAGCACGTAACCTATATTCGCACCAACTAATAATCCTGGACCTTCTAATCCACAAAGAATTCCGGAACCATATGTCCATGAGGTTGCAAAGGTCTTTCCGAACAATATTGGAACTCTGTTATATCCTAATTCTCCTTCCGTGACTTCTGATACGAATTCAGATGCTCCTGTACCCATAACGAGGAAAAGATTCTTCCTATATCCTACACGTACTAATAGACTGGTTAGACCCCCTGCAATTAAGGGAGATATAAAATAGGGAATATAAGAAAATCCCAATGCGAAAAGGTTCAGAAGATAAGTGAAACCTACCATGACAAAGCCGCAAATGAGGCCCAAAATTGCAGATATTATTAAAATTATTCCGAATTTAGAAAACCACTTGTAAAATTCAGTAAAATGGGGTTTTACTTTTAAACCAGTCCATGTTTTCGTTTCCTTATGTTCCATGAATATCACTTATTTTGGTAATAAAATTGAATTTTAATTAACTATTTAGCATTCAATTTAATATTTTCTAAAGTACTCTTATTTTCAATTTAACTTGGAGCATTCATTAGAAATCATTAGTCGCCGCAAAATCCCTTTCATCGTGATTTAACCCCAATAATTCCTGTACTTTTTGTACTATTTCCTCGGGGGAATTTGCGGGGTAAATTTTATCAGGTCTTCTATCATCTATAGCTTTTCCAGCTAAAGTTGAACTCCAACCTTCAATACCAGTTAATGCAATAACTTGTTTTCCGTATATCCAGGCAAGAGCCATTTCAGTTAGAGTTCCCGCTTTTCCCCCTATTGCAACGACCAGGTCCCCTGTAAGCACCACCACGATATTTCGAGCTTGAGAAAATGGAACGGGTATTGCAAGGTCCACATACGCATTTGCTGCAGATTTTTCTTTCTGAGGAATAATCCCTATAGTAAAACCACCTTCTTCTTTAGCCCCCCGACATACGGCCTCCATGACACCCGTAAGACCTCCACATGCAATAGCAAATCCATTTTTTGCCAGTAATTTTCCTACTTCAATGGCTAATTTTTCTATTTTTTTATCAATTTTACTTGCTCCAATTATGGAGATGACGGCTTTAACGTTCTCTCTATATTTTAAATTCATATTATTAATCTCATTTTGCAGATTGGTAAATTTTATTTAATGAATATAATTTTAAATGATAATCTTATATAAAACCTCTTGCTTGGAGTACATCAAACAAATCATTCATTAAAGCTGAGGCTGCTTCATTGCCACCTGCTCCACGACCAATTAGTATTATTGGACCTGCAAATTTTGAAGTATATTCAATGACATTTAAGGTACCTCCGATATTTAATGGAGAATCTCTCTCGACCAGTCGAGGTTCTACGATTAGTTTATTTTCTTCTGCAATGGCAAGATGCTTAATCACATAACCATCAGATTTCGCTAGCTCTATAGCATTAGTTGTTATTTTAGTGATTCCTTTAATGATAACGTCTGAAATCGTGCTTTCCCATCCTAATATCTCATTTGCTAAAATAACTAATTTTCCAGCAGCATCTAATCCTTCTATATCTAAAGAGGGATTAGCTTCTGCATATCCTAATTCTTGAGCTTCTTTCAGTGCGATGGAAAAGGAAAGACTTTCTGCACTCATCCTACTTAGAATGTAATTTGAGGTGCCATTTAATATAGCTCTTATGCTTATAATGTCCGTTCCCTTTAAAGACCTTTTTATAGCCAATGCGGGAACTCCGCTGGCAACCGTGGCTTCATATTTTACAAGACATCCTTTCTTTTGAGCTAATTCTTTTATTTCTTTATATTTTAAATAAAAAGGCCCTTTACTAGAAGTAATAAAATCTACACCATTATTTAGGCATTTGAATAAATGACCCATCGCGGGTTCCCCAGTTTTTGCATTGGTTGGGGTGGAATCAATGCATGCATTGATGTTCGATTTCGATATATAATCTAATGGCTTGGCATTTGCTTGCCAATAAGGAAGTGCTCTAAAATCTTTCCCTATTTTAAGCACTTCATCGATATTAATTCCTTCTTCTTTAATTAAAGCTCCATCAAATTCAAACAGTCCAATTAGTTTGATATTTAGAGCGTAGTTTTGTTGAAAAACCCCGAGTTTCTCTGAAAGGAGATGCAGAAAACTCGTGCCTACGGTACCCTTTCCAATCAAAATACACCGAAAATCATTATTCTTGCCTTTATTTGCCTTATTTAAAGAAGCTTCTGTATTGGGGCTCATATTATCACTATTTTTTTCGCTAAGTGCACTTTTCTTTTCTAATACTTTTCTTTTCTAATCTTTTTGTCCCCTAAGAGTGAAAATGGAATAATGAAAAAGAATTAATGTGAATATCACGTGGGATTATATCTCAGAAATTCGGGGATCCGATTTCCACATTCGGGGCAAAAAATCAATCCTTCATCAATTATTTCCTTACATTCGGGACATCTAATTTTTCCTTTTGGCAGTTTATCTCGAGGCATAATCAGTAGATCCTTCATATAAGCATTAAGTTCGAATTAAAAATAAATTTTTTTCTTCACAAATGGTATTTAGTTCCTTTATTAACTCCTCCTTGCTCATGAACAAGGGAAATTCTATTTTTAATTTTACATTGCTTACATCGGAGACTTCGGTAAATTTAGCCTGTAATTCATATACTTTAATTTTCTTTTTAGCTAATCTCTTTATGGTATCTACAATGTCGGAATCAAAAACATGCCCCATTAAAATTACGGTCAAGTATCTTTTTTCTTCCCCGAGGGTAACGCTATCTACTTTTATATTTTTTTCTTCCAATTCTTTTTTAATTTTTTTCAAGCTAGCGTCTCGAATTTCTTCACTCAATTCGAAGGAAACGGAAACAGGAATCATGTTATTGAGCTTTTTGTCATGATGGTGTAATATCCCGTAAATATTACCGAAATTATTCGAGATAGGTTTAATCAGCTCTACCAAGTTTCCTGGTGAATCAGGGAGCTCAACTTCTAAATGAATCATATTTTACCATCTAGGATAAATTTAGTAAATATTGCTTTAAATAAATACATCCCTCAATATGAAATTTTTTATGAGCATTCAAGCTATTTTTACATTAATTATGTTAAAGAGAAGGGCAATCAACCTTTGAAAACATCCATGGTATTTTTTCCATCATTAATTCTCAAGAGATTCGGTTCTTCAATTATGTCTCCAATCATTTTTGCATGCAAATGATATTTATCGAATATTTTGATCAAATCAGGACAATTTCTCTCCGATGCGGTAAGTATGAAGGAGGTAGTTAAATACATTTGGATGAAGATTTCCAAATCATATCCTTGCTGGAGGAGTGTGGGAGGAATTTCAATCTTATTAATATTAATATCTGCTCCCATGCGCGAATAATGAATTAATTGTAAAATGGTTCCGAAAATCCCTCCATTAGATACATCCTTTGAAGAATGAGCTAAATTTAGTTCCGCAACAACATTCATGGATTTTCTTTTATCTAGAACTTCATCAGATTCCTTAAACGTGGTAGTATCGAAAAATAAACGATTTGCTTTCCCTATTCTTCCCTCCAGATCCATGATTAACATCACTTTATCATTCACTTTAGCATTCCCTGCAGAGATATAATGTTCTTTTTTAATCTCTCCGATCATAGTCGTGCTTAATTCTACCTGCTTTCCTTGGATGTTTGTATGACCTCTAATGATAGGAACTCTAAATTTTCTTGAGCCTTCACAAATTCCCTCTATAATTTTCTGACCCTTTTGGTTGTCAAAAAAAGAAAGAATAACACTAGCAGCTAATGGAATTCCTCCGCATGCATATATATCATCCACGCTCACGAGTATTGAGCTAAAACCTGCACCAAAAGGATAGTTTTCCACAAATTCAGTTTTTATACGGTCAGTAGTGATGAGGATATATTTTTCTCCATCCTTTATTGAAGCGGCATCTTCACCAATATCCGTAAAAATTCGTTCACTTTTATAAGAATTTTCATCAATATATTTTACGATGGGGTCTATTGCTCTTTTTTCTAGGATATTTTTATTATTCATTATAGACTTTGCAATCTTATTTAACATGGTGTAGTTCAAATCAGTTCTTTAAATAAGCCTTTGATTATTATTAATCTTTTAATCTTTTAAGAATTAATCTTTTAAGAATTAAAATATACCCCTCTATTGCGTGAATATTTGATGTTTCATTATATTCTCGTGAAAACTACGAATTCCATTGAGATAAGATTTAAAACGATTAAAAACATATTCAATTTAGTTAAATACAGAGAGAAAAAATTAAGATAAATTAATAAATGGAAAAATTCATACAGAAATCCGTGTTCAGCGGAATAGTTTTCAGCACTATTCAAGAATTAGGTCCCGAACCAATTTATATGTTTCCCGGAGGGGAGGAAGGTGTTCATGAAACAGGTTCTCGGTTATCATACTTGGATTACATTCAGATATCTATTAAAAGTTTAAGCTTGATCATTGATGATAAAATACTCGTGGAAAAAGAAAAGTTTAAGGACATGCGCCATTTTGCCATCATACCTTTTCCAGATTTCAAGTTAATGGCAATCGCCTTTTTCCATTTAATTAATCGAATTAAAGACGAATTCTTAATCCCTTCTACTATAACCCTATTCCTTGACGAAAAAAACAGGAACTTCTTATATAATAATAATAACCGGATAAAACTCCTTATTGAAACATTCAGTAACCAATTAGATCTGAAACTTCAAGATGGAATAAAAAAAAAGGAAGAAATTTCCCCCCTTTTCGAGTCACTTTTTTCTCAATTACTCGAAATGGAAAAAGTGCCTTTAATGAAAATTGCACAACCCAGAAAATTAAAGTTCCTTTTCGCAGGATTAGACAATTCCGGAAAAACATCATTCCTATTAGCTTTAGATAAGAAATTCTCGAAATTAATTGGCCTAAAACCCACGCTTGGTGCAAGCATTACAACATTGGAAACTTTTGGCGGTACTACCATGTTTTTATGGGATTTAGGTGGGCAACAGCGTTCACGAGAAGGCTATTTGAAGAAACCTCAAATCTATTTATATGAGACAGATATTTTATTTTACTTTATCGATATTCAAGACCATGCTCGTTTTAATCAAAGTATTCTTTATCTTAACGAAATTATAAATAAAATTTCAGAGGAATTTGTTCAAAAACCACCCATCCTTTTCATATTAAGTAAGGCGGATCCCGACATCCTTAGAACCAAAGAAATTAATGAAAATATCAAGAGGATTAAATCACGATTGATGGAAGCATGTCGTTTAGAATGCGAACCTGAAATTTATTTAACTAGTATTTTTTCTCTTTTTAGCATATTAAGAGCTTTTTCTTCGGGTATTTCAAAATTAAGTCCATATCGGGAAAAAATTCAAAGTAATTTAAAAGAATTATCTACTAAAAGTGGAATTTCAATTAGTCTCCTCTTAAATATTGATGGGTTGGTTTTGGCAGATTACTATTCAGAGAAAGCCAAAAAAAAGTTTTGGCATCAACTTAACTCGGGGGAAGAATTATTATCACAAGAGCTTAGAAATGTATGGGAATTTACCGCTCCTCAATTTGCGATAATTTGGAAAATCTTTTCTGAATTCAAAACTCTTAAAAAAGATGAAGCCGTTTTTAAAATTGCAGAATTCATCATTCTTGTGAAAGGAATTCAAATCGCAGAAAGTCCAATGTTTTTAATGTGTTTAATGGATGATGAAAATAAGAAAGGAAAAATCAAAGAATATTTACCAGAATTCATAGAGAAAACAGCGGATTTATTAATTAAGTATTTAAGTTAAGTTTGAAATAAAGATATTAAATGGATCTTACTTGGCATTCTGACCTATTAATAACCACATTGCATGAAATTCTGTATCGTTCGCATAATTTTTATGAAAATATCCTACTAAATCTATAATTTCTAAAAACTTGAAATCCTCCCTAAGTTCCTCCTCTGAGCTGAAATGAAGGAAATATTCACTTTGAAAAGAATTTTGATCGTTCTCTACGGGGGTACCTTTTCCAAAATATTGCGTGTCTTTTGAGCTAAGGGTATTCAAGAAAAAAAAGCCATGAGATTTTAGAAGTTTCTCGATTTTGATCATAAAGTTTTTTCTTTCAGCCATATTAAAGAAATGATATACCCCAGAAGTGTAAATAATATCATATTGCGCCTCATCCAAATCCTTCCAATCCATGCAATCAAAACTAACATTCTCTTTGTTTGAATTAAGCTTAATTGCATTTGTTATTGCTTGGAATGAAATATCAATTCCTCGCATGATGAGATTATCTAAATTCGATGATAAAAAGGCAATATCGCGACCATCCCCACATCCAATGTCCAGAAATTTGAATTGGATTGCTTTATTTATATTTTTTTCAAGGAAATTTAAAGCGATGCTGGCGGGTTTACTGATCTCATCTTCGCCACTTGGAATATGGTTCATAGTTTTTTTAATCAAGGGTGAGTTAAAAAAGTATTTTATCAATTCGAATTCGTAAACCATTGGTATTGGAATATAAGGTTTAAGGAGGGTAAATAATCTACATTGCTGAAAAGGTATCCTACTATTTATTGAAGAGTAAAAATATATAATCTTTTAAATGTTAGACCCAATTATTATATCATTAGAAATCATTATTAAAATTTCTCTATATTAATAGGAGGAGGATATTTAATGTCCGAATATACTTTTATAAATACCATTGAGCTGGCATTAACGCTTTTTTTCACTGCAATTTCTTTAATTTTAGGAATCTTCATGATTTTGAGATATTTCAAGTATAAAAAAAGTGAATTGTTATATGTTGGTGCAACGTGGTGTCTCGTTACAAGCGTATTTTGGGCAGATATAATTACAATGTTTGGAAGAATACTTTTTAACACTCCCTTAAGTGATTTCTATTACTTTTTAATAACCGTCGGGCTTCTTCCAGTTGCTCACGTGACATGGATGAAAGCCATTTCCCAATTTTTTTTTACCGGTACTAAACAAAAAGTAGTATTCTTAATCTTTGTAATCGAAGCAATTGTATTTGAAATTTTATTTCTTTTTCTTTTAATTATAGTTCCTTCCAGTATCGGGGTTACGGTTCCCATGTCGCATATAGAATGGGGAGCATTTACTATTTTTTATTTCATTTTTTCCCTACTCCTTTTCTTGATCACCGGGCTTATCTTTACCTTCCGAAGCATTAGAGCAGATAAAGGGGAAATCCGTCTAAAAGGAAGATTTTTACTTATTGCATTTATAACCTTTGCCATAGGGATAGGGATTGAAATTCTTCCATTCGTGTTCTTTTTTAAGTATGTAGTTAGTAGATTAATTATTTTATTGTCATCTATTACATTCTACATTGGTTTTATCTTGCCTGAAAGAATTAAAAAATTATTTTTAAAATAATTTTATTGGGTTTTATATTTTCTTTTTTTTTTATTAAATTCAAAATCCTACAAAAGGTTGGAGACATAAATATGAAAAGAGATTCAATAAAAATACTCAAATATGTCTTTTTTACTAGGACTAATTTATTTTTTTACAAATCTATGAAAAGTTTGAGAGAAACATTATAGGGGTTTAAAAAGGGATGAAATGATCGATGCCTTTTTTATTATTTCTCAATGCTTTCTTTTACTAAGGTTCCTCCAGACCGTTTTCTAGCTCTTTTTTCAAAATATATCTGGAAACCTGGCTGATAATTCATGTATTGGGGAATGGGATATCTCAAGCCCGCCTCATGAGTCTTTTTCAATCCCTCCAAAATAAGAAATAGTTGGCTGGAGGGAAGAGAAAATAAAATTTCGGAATCCTGCGCTCCGCCCCAAACGCGATCCCCATTACCTAAAAGCACAATTTGAGGTTGATTAGTTAAAATTGGCTTGATTATCCCTTCATGACAAGAACCTATCCTTCCTGCAGAGCTAAAGTTCATGACTCCACCTTGCATGTAGAGATATGCTTGAATTAATCGCATGGCTTGGGCAGGTAAGCAATAGATTTGGATCACGTCGGGTACTACTTTAGTTCTAGTTAATGGAGAGATCACCATGCCTTGATATTTGTTATTGAAATAGAAGAGTTCTTTTTCTAGTTTCTGGGAGATTTCAAGATCTTTTGAATAAAGACCGATATCAAATTGATGCCCCCATTCTGCCACCTCTTGAGAATATGAATCCCACCCATATACTAATCTAGCAAGCTTGCAAATACAATCATCCTTCATGACGGCAATTGTCCATCCATAAGATCGTGCTACTTTAAAATTTTGGCATAAAAAATTTTTAGCATTTAAATCTTTTTGAGGGCGCTTACAAGCTTCTGGAATTTCCGATTCATCATGAATCAATTTAATGGCTAAAGGATAGCTGGAAACTCGCAAGAATTTTTCAAAGGCAAGACCCACTTCTTGATATGGCGTTAAATCTTTTTGCATGATGGATTTTCCTTTTAAAAAATCTTTCTGAAAGGCGTTACTTCTGAGATATTTTTCCGTAATATTCTTTTCCTATAATAAGCATTTATTCCGCAAATTAACGATAACGAGGGCACCACGCATTTTGCAAATTTAACAGGTCCAAATAAAATGAAATCGCTTCCTGCGCCGGCGCAATATGTCATCAAGGAAGCAATCGCTCCGCATCTTGAAATATCACCATATTCTTTAATAAATTTCCATGCATAGATCACATTTGCCGGGGCGAACCCCACGGGAATTCCCATTTCCTGTTTGATTAACCGCGCAGTTTCATGATTTATAGAAATTGAAGGCAAATCTAATACGGCGGTATCTACCATGTAATTTTTTATACCTGCTTTCTCTGCTTTAGGAATCAAAACTTCTTTTAATAAGTCAACCTTTTGCTTGGGATAAATATATTTGCTCCCAAAGGTAAGGAGAATTGCATTTAATACTCCTATCTCTTTAAATTTATTTAAATTCTCATCACTGGTACTTTCCTCCAAGCTATTCAAGATGGCTCGATTTATAAGTCCTCTCTCTTTAAGACCTTGCATGGCAGGAATGCGGATTTCATCATTCAATCCATCCACTAAAAAAGGACAGTCCACTAAATCCGCAACGTATTCGCATTGCTTAATTAAAGCATCAGAATGTGCACCTACAATGTCAATTATTGCTTGCATTCCCGTTTCCTCTACTACCGTGAGAAAGTCATTAATCTCTTGTTCTGCCAATGATTTATCAATTTCTCCCGTTTTTTCATTCAATAATGCCTTATGGTTCGCATAAAAAACGGTTCCTACCATGACGACAGGATTTTCACCAGGTTGTCCTCCAATACGAACTGATCCAATCTCTAATACTTTTTGTTCTTGTTCAAATTCTAACATGATGTTGCTTCATTCTTTTTTTTTAGATTTTATAGGAAGATTAATTAAATAAAATTTTGTCCTTTATTCACTCGAATTGGTTTTTATTTCTTCTTCTTTTGATTTAGCCTTTAATCTTCGATAAATCAAGGTACCTGCAAAAATAATGGATATTATAAATTCGGGGATCCATCTATGAAGTAAAAGGACAATTATTGCAGCGATAAAAGAGCTGGCAGCACTTATAGAGACGTGAATGTCATCCCAAGCATAACCGATATAGTATAAATATAACTGTATCACCATTCGGAGGATATTCACAAAGTAGAAAATGACAGAAGATATTACTAAAGCTTTTGTCTTCCTCCAGATGATATCTTCATTATTTTCCTTGTTTAAAGAATGCGGGATAAAAAGAATTATTCCAACAAATACATTAATCGCTTGAATTCCCGTACAAAAGGTTTCAAAATAAATATTTGGTCTTCCAGGGATGCTAAAATACCATTGATACTTGCCAACGGGATAATACACACCTTTTACACCCATGTTAAAAAGTAGGTTAAGAACAAATACGGTCTGCTTGACTACAATTTCATGCAACCAATAATTAACTTGTAAATCAAATAAAAAATAAGTGAACCAAGCGAGTAAAGGGGCTCCAATAGCAAATACAACTAATGATCTTACCGTGAAACTATATTTTTTTCCCTCAAACTCGATTACTGGTAGTTTTTTCTTATTTTGAATTCCTTTATCTTTCTCTTTGGAATTATCTTCAATCGTTTGACCCATATTGCGATAATTAAATTGCTTTAATATGATTGCATTTAATACGGTAAGTAAGGGAATCATTACAATTCCCATGTTAACACGAGAAATGGATTCCATTAAAGGTATAGTAAATCCTATGGAAAAACAAAACAGCAAATTAATACAAATAAAAGTTCCATAGAGACCCACTATTCTTGAATCATGTACATCTCCTTGTTTTTGTCTAATAAATAAAATATAAAAGGTTAAAGCCAATAAAACACAAAGGAAAAAAATATTCCAAGCGATACTGAAATTTTCGTTAGAGAGCGACAAAAATAGTCCTAATAAAAAGGAGAGAAAAGGAAACGTGATCAGAAAATAAAAAAGGAATTTTTTAATATTTGAATAGTTCATGATGATGTAATATTAAATCTTTAAGAATTCTTTAATATAGATCATGAAAGATTACTATTATTTTATTTTTTTTATTTATGTGGATAAAAAACATTGAAATTAAATAATTATCATCCGTTTAAAAATCAAGCCTTCTATTTATTACTTTAATCCAACTTGAAATTTATTTCCTTTAAAAGAAAAGATTTTACTAACTGTATAGCATGTAAAGCATCTTTATATTCTATCATCTCGACATTAGTATGCATGTAGCGCAAGGGCAGTGCAATTAAAGCGCAAGGAATACCAGATCTTGTCATTTGAATTGCCCTAGCATCATTAGGAGAAGGATATGGTTCTGCTTCCAAAATAAAGGGAATTTGTTCTTCTTTTGCTATATCTATCAATGCCTTTGTAAGCTTAGGATAAAAATTAGGACCAAGAGCAATAGATACTCCGCATCCCAGATAACAATCATAATGTTTTTCTTTACTTATTCCCGGATAATCTATTGCATGAGTAACCTCTAAGGTGATTGCAAAATCAGGATTTATTTTGAATGCCCCCACCGTTGCTCCTCTTACTCCGATTTCTTCCTGAGCCGCAAACAAGAATATTATATCTTTATCCAAATCTTTCTTTAAAGGAGATAACTCCATTATTGTTCTAATTAGCACAAAACATCCTATTCTATCATCAAATGCCTTAGATACAATTCTATTGTTGCCCAATAATGCATAGCATTCTTGTTTTAAGGTGATGTAATCTCCTACCGAAACATGCTTCTTAACCTCTTCCTCGGATGATAATCCAATATCAATGAATAAATCCACTATCTTAGTTACCTTTGTTCTTTCATCTTTTTGAAGTAAATGGATTGCTTTTTCCGCAATGATTCCCATTATCTCCTCTCCAGAGCTAGAATGAATAGTTACATTTTGTCCCGGCAAAATCCTGGCATTCTGCCCTCCCAGAGAAGAAAATCTTATAAAACCGTTTTTATCAATAAACCGCACCATGAATCCTATTTCATCAAGATGGGCATCTAATAATACCCGTTTTTTGGTGTCACTTCCCGATTTTTTCCCCTCTATGTAGCAAAATAAATTACCAAGCACGTCCACTTCGATTTTATCACAATAATCCTCAACCAAATCAATTATTAGCTGTCTGATATTTGCTTCATTGCCCGTGCAGCTTTGGGTTTCAGCAAGCTTTTTGATGATTTTAAAATCTTCTTCAAATATCATGTACATCGATCTTTTTATTTTATTTTAAGTATTTATGAGAAATATAAAGAATTCATATTATTAATAAAAATAGAAATTTTTTTTTTCAGTGCATTATTAAATTCAATATCCCTATTTGAAAACTAAAATACAAAAGGTCTGATCTAAATAAGATGTCTGATAATACAAATGAAAATGAAAATCAAGAAACTGTAAAAGAAGAAGCGGTTAAAGAAGAAAAAGAAGAAAAGTGCGAAGAAAAAGCGGATTCCCAAAAAGAAAAGGCAAAATTCACGTTTAGATGTACCCGCTGCGATGAATGTTGCCTCGCAAGAGGGCCTATTCCCATAACCTTTTGGGATTTAGAAATGTGGGCGAGAAATGGAGTTCTTGCTAACTTCATGCCCTATTTAGAAATATATACCAAGCCTGATGGAAGTTTTGACCTTATCTTAAAGCCCTTGGCTCCACCTAAAGAAGAAAATGAGGAAAAAACTCCAAGTGATCCGTTTAAGGAAACGCCTATTGAAATGTTGCTTGAAGAAAAGTGTCCCCTCTATAATACAGAGCAAAAAAAATGTTTGGTTTATGATAATCGCCCTTTAAGTTGCCGCACTTATCCTTTAGAATTTGATGGAAAACATTATAGCGTGGTTGATGTGGATTGTCCGGGAATCGGTGAAGAAGGCATGACTAAAGAAGAATTGAAGGAAATGAGAGAAACCGCCATTCTCATGAATTATGAATTAACCCGAATCCGCATTTCCCTTCCTGTATTAAACCAAATCATTTCGCGCAAACTCATGATGGATTTAATGAAGCAACAAATGGAGACAATGTCCAAGTTATCTGACGAAGATAGAAAAAAGCTGGACGAAATTTTGGGAAAAGGTATGGAAACCCCTGACACGCCCTAATTTTTTTTTTATTTCTTGCTTTTTTACATTTTTCATGTATAAAATTATTATTTTCTTATTTCTATGCTGGGGAAATAATTAAATTTCTGATTGAAAATTGAAGGTAATGAACCCCTGAAGTGATATTTAATTTGGTAAGGATCAACACTAAGTATTTAAAGCTCCGTGAGGATAAATATTTAGCGGATTTTTTCTTAATATTCGAATGGAGGAAAAAAGAATGCAAGAAATTAATGTGAAAAATTCAAGGATCCGACTTGTGAAGGGAGATATCACGGAATTAAGCACGGATGTCATTGTAAATGCAGCAAATTCCCAATTAATCATGGGCGGTGGAGTTGCTGGAGCAATCCGGAGGAAAGGAGGATCAAAAATCCAGGAAGAATGCAACAAAATTGGTGGGACTTACGTTGGGGGTGCCGTAATCACTACGGGAGGAAACTTGAAAGCAAAATACGTAATACATGCCGTAGGCCCGAGAATGGGGGAAGGGAATGAGGATGAGAAACTAAAAAATGCTACATTAAATAGTCTCAAGCTCATGGATGAACATCACTTAAAGACTATTGCCTTTCCGGCAATTTCAACGGGAATATTTGGCTATCCCATCGATCGCTGTGCTAAAATAATGATCTCAACCGCAAAGAATTACCTACAAGGTACCACGCTAATTGAAGAAGTAATCTTTTGCTTGTATTCTCAAGCTGATTTTAAAGTATTTGAACGTGAATTGAAGTAATTTTTTTAAATTTTCTTTTTTTTAATTCTGAAATGGTATATTTCTCTTTTTAATCTAAAACACCAAAGTTAAAAATAGATTATTTTCATGAGTGTTTTATGATAATGAAAATAACTTGGTTAGGTACGGCAAGTTATATCTTAGAATTGGATACCACCCGGTTAATGTTTGATCCCTTTTTCTTTCGAAATGCCGATTCCTATCCCGTGTTGAATGCAAAGAAAGAAGAAATCTCCCAGATTGACGCTATTTTTATTTCACATGCGCATTTCGATCATTGCACTGATGCAGGATGGTTTGCCCAGAATTTAAACGTACCCGTTTATTGCTCTCTTACTGCTAAGGATAATATGATTAAATGGTCGGAAGGAAAAATAATCGAAGACTACTGTCATGAATTATCAGAACAAGCAAAAAATAATATTCATGTAATTGAATATGGTCAAAAGATAATTATAAGCGAAGATATAATTGTAGAATCTTTCAAATCAGCACACGTGAAATTTGACACTAAATTAATTTTATCTCGCCTTTTCTCTTATAAGTTCTTGAAAAAATTAAATACAGCAATTAAATATGGAAAAGGATTTCCCATGGGAAAAGTTTTCGGTTATTGCGTGTATTTCAAGGGTAAAAAAATAGTTATAATGGGAAGTTTATGGCATGGATATGTAGATGTGCTTCAAAAATTTTCGAACTGTGAGGTATTCATTGCTCCTATAGCTGGAAATAGTAATCGTAAATTGGTTAAAAAAGCTAGCCAAGTAATTAAAATATTAAAACCAAAGATAGTGATTCCTGTTCATTGGGATGATTTTTTTCCCCCCATAAGCAATTTAATCGATCTAAAACCGTTTTATGAAGAAATAAAAAAAAATTATCCCGATACAAAAGTGATTACTCCCGTAATGGATGCAGAACTCATGATTTCTATTTCTTAAGATAGAGTTAAATATCCTAATTATCTAATGTTCCTTTAAAAGAAATCCAAAATTTTTTTCTTATTTTGAAGAATTTATAATCTTTTTACTTTTTTTTAAAATGTAAGAAATATTAGGGGTTTTTTTAATATCTAAGAAGGCTTAATAAACGTTGGTTATATTCATGCGTACTTTTTTTTAAAACGTTTAATTACTAGTTAAAGAAATAAAAGTTTTTAAAATATTATTCCGAGTTATTTGCAATGTCTGAAAAAGAATCCGAAAATGGGTATAGATACATTAAATTTTTCGAAGAAGTAAGAGCAAACAATGTGAACATCGTTGGAGGGAAGAATGCTTCTCTAGGAGAATTGCTAAGTTTTGACATTCCTGTTCCCTTAGGATTTGCCGTATTAGCTAGTGCCTTTGATTACGTGTTAGAATCGAATGATATCCTATATGATGGTAACCTCATCTCCCTAAAAGAGTATATTCACGAGCAGATCCAGAAAATTTCCAGCGAGCTTCAAAAGGAAGATATTCAATCCATACAAACGGTTAATAAAATATGTGCAAATATAAGAACCCATATTGAGCAAGCCAAAATGCCGGATTCTTTGAGAGATGAAATATTGGATGCTTATGAAAAATTGCTTAATAAAATCGGACATGATACCACGTTTGCAATAAGAAGTTCTGCTACCGCAGAAGATCTTCCTGATGCTTCTTTTGCGGGTCAGCAAGATACTCACTTGAATATCACGGGGAAGGATCAAGTATTAGAATATATTTTAAAAGACATGGCTTCAGTTTTTACCACAAGAGCTACGGCTTATCGAGAACGTGCAGGATTTGATCATTTTGCCGTAAAACTATCCGTGGGGGTTCAAGAAATAGCGGGAGGCAAGGAAGGGGTCATGGCATCGGGTGTGATGTTCACGGAAGATCCCGATTCAGGGAATCCTAACGTGATAGTAATTAGGGGAACATGGGGATTGGGAGAATTAATTGTTCAAGGCATAGAGAAGGGAGATGAATTTGTCGTATTTAAACATGACCCCCAACAATTAAGAATCATTAGTCGGGAATTGATAAAAAAAGAAAAAATGATGGTATTTGATTCCGAAAAGCAAGGAACACAAATTATACCCGTACCTGAAAACAAGCAATTAGTTTATTGCTTGACAGATGACCAAGTCTTGACGTTAGCACGGCATGCCCTTAAGATAAGGGGGCATTATGGGAGAAGAATGGACATCGAATGGGCGTTAGGGAACGATGGATTTATTTACATAGTTCAAGCACGACCGGAAACGGTTCACAGTCAAAAAGGAGACACGGAAGAAATATTCTATTTATTAGAAGATCCTGCCAAATTAATGGAAGGAGGATTGCACGTTCAAAATACGGGAACTGCAATTGGAAGAAGAATTGGATATGGCAAATTAAAAATTATTGAATCCATCAATGAAGCTTATAAATTAGAGGAAGGAGATATTCTAATAACGGAGGAAACCAATCCCGATTGGACATCTTACATGCAAAACCTGGGGGGTGTGATCACGGAACGAGGAGGCCCTACTTGTCATGCTGCCATCGTATCGCGGGAACTAAACATCGCCTCCATAGTGGGGGCGGATAATATAATAAATATCATAAAAGAAAAGCAAAGAGAAGCTCCCGTTGAAGAAATTACCATCGATTGCAGTGAAGGAGAAGCTCGCATATGGTTAAAGGGAGTAGAATATGATTATGACGTGATTGAATTTGCTCAATTGCCCCGTACTAAAACCCAAGTATTAGTAAATTTAGGAATTCCGAAAGGTGCCCTATCTGCAGGTAAACATCCCGATGGCACGGGCTTAGCCCGATTGGAATTTATTATAAATGATGTCATCCAAATTCACCCGAATGCATTAATTGAATTTGACTCTTTAGTGATGAGATATGATATTTTATTAGAACAGAGAAAAAGAATCGAACAAATTAAAAAATCAGATTTGTATTACAAAGACCCATTTAATCAACAAATTCGGGATCTTAAATTAACCTTAGATAAGATCAGGGCTCTCACCATTAGTTACGAAGATAAAGAGGAATATTACGTGGAAAGGCTTGCCGAAGGCATTGCTACCATTGCAGCAGGGGTGTGGAAAGAATTACCGAGTGGAATTATCGCCCCTTGCGTGGTAAGATTATCCGATTTCAAAACCAATGAATATCATAACCTATTGGGAGGGTGGCTATATGAAAGCGAGGAAAATAATCCCATGCTCGGTTTTCGTGGTGCTTCTCGGTACGTCTCGGAAGAATTTCAAAATGCTTTCATTCTAGAATTAAGAGCGATTGCTTTAGCTCGCTCCTGGGGATTGAAAAATATCATTCCCATGATACCTTTCTGTCGAACCCCCGAGGAAGCGAAAGCCATTGAAGATATAATGAACAAGGAAGGATTGGTAAGAGGGGAGGATGGATTAAAAGTATATTGCATGGCAGAAATCCCCTCAAATATTTTACTTGCAGATATCTTTTGCAAGTATTTTGATGGCTTCTCCATCGGTTCGAACGATTTAACGCAACTTGTTTATGGTTGTGGACGTGATAATGAAAAACTCATTCCCCTCTCCAACAAATATAATTATATTACCAATAGTGAGGCAATCCGGAGAGCAACCTCTCATTTGATAAAAACCGCACATGAACAAGGCAGAAAAGTAGGTATTTGTGGCCAAGCTCCAAGCGATGATCCTGAATTTCTAAGATTTCTCGTCAGGGAAGGAATAGATTCTATTTCCCTGAACTTTGATACATTTGCAAAAGGTAGGATTAACACGTGGAGGACGGAAAAGATTGAAGCAAAATTAAAAGCAGAAAACAGGGGAGATGCTTACAAATTCCTGAATGAGTGCGATGATCTCATCGAACGTATAAGAATCCCCAGAGGAAGATTGCGCAACATGGTCAGAAAGAAGCGTAAAGAGGTTAGTTCAAAATTATTGGAATATAGCGAAGAATTTAATTCCATTTTTGATGAAATTCAAAAGTTATCCTACGGATTTGTTGAAGAAATGGATCAAGCAAATACACTGAATTTTGGGGAATTATATGAAAGATATAATGGGCGAATTAAGGAGTTTAGCGGAAAAGCACCCGAATTAATTCGAAAATTACGAGAATTTGGAATTTATTAATAACCTTAAAGGTTGATACGGAGATAACTCCATTTAAAAATTAAACCTTTAACATTTAAATTCAAAAAAAATAAATTTATTGCTTAATTTTTGCTACTTATACTTTACAACTTCTATTACTATCAAGATCAATATTCTCCTAATCACATAAATGGAGTATTTATAAGAATGTCCGAAGATAAAAGTTTTAATGAGCAGGTTCTTAAAGCCTTCGAAAATGTGAAAGTATTATTCGAAGGAATGCTAAAAGATCGCTCCGTACCCAGAAATATTAAACGAATTGCCCAAAGGGCAATAGAAGAACTAGCAAAACGAGATGAAACACCCGGAATCTTATCATCAAATGTCATGTACATGGTAGATGATCTAACTTCAGATCCCAATATTCCTTTCCATTCACGAACGACCATATATCGAATACTCTCTGTCCTTGAAAAGGTAAAAGATGCGTAAATCATTAAGGGAAAGTGGTCTAGCTTGGTAAGAATTCATTTTATAGATTTTTCCTGAATTGATTCTTGGTTCGGAACTAAACCGATTTCCTTTTTAGCAAAAAACCAAGAGGCCGGGGGTTCAAACTTCCCGAAACTTATTTTGGAAGGAATCCATCCCTCCTTTCCCATCATACTTCTTTTTAAAAGAATTTTGGAATTTTAAAAATGTAAGAACAAGAATATTTGAATACTTATAGTTTTTTTAAGGAAAGGAATAAGGAGATAATGAAGAACATGCTGTTTATACAAGAACAATATAAAAAGCATTCCCAGATATGACTAATCCAATAACTCCTTTCCCATTTTTTGCTCCTAATACCATTTAGTTAATTATATATTACTCTATTTCAATTATATCAAAAAGAAAAAAAAATTCAAATTAATTTATTCTAATTTTTGGGTTAGCTAATAATTTAAAACATTTATGAATTAGATGATAACTAATAAGCCAAAAACAGAAATAGCCATACCTATGATTCCCAATATTAAACCTGCGATTCCCATCCCTCTTCCCTTATCTTTAGCTATGCCTACAATCCCTAAAATAAAGGCGAGGAGTCCGAATAATAGACCTAATACCACCACGCCTAGAGCTAATAATATTGAACCTAAAATTATAAATATGATCATGAAGAAGTTGGCTACTATAGCTATTGGTATTGAGAGTATCCCTAAGATCAGAGAAGCTACACCTGGACCATTTCCTGCCAAATTTTTTCACCTACTTTTAAAAAATTATTTTGGATATGAGTGATCTAAACTTTTTTCAGTATAAAAAGTTTTACTATAATCACCTTTTTATGATACACAGAAATGTGCACTCTGAGTGTTCATGGAAAACAAAATTCGTTAATATAATAAATCCTCAATAAATCTCAAAATTTTTTATTTTTAAATCCGGAGGAATATAAATTCTTGACTCTTTTTACTTAATTTGGTTATTAATTCTGATAAATAATTATAATTTGATAACCTAGCTTTTTCTAAACCGATAGAATTAAAGCATTTTTCCTGAATAGGATCTAGCCATTAAAATTAATGGTTTTAGAAAATAGCTTAAAATTTATTTATGAATAAATTCTTAGGGATTTAGAATAGAATCAAATCAAATTATCTAAAAAGAGTTACCTTCGATGAATAATTTATGAAATTGGATAATATATCGAAGAATCCTTTTTTTACATTAAAGTAATTAATTAAAAAAAATGAAGATTTTAGTTAATTATGGTTTTTTTACTAAAAGATATAAGGAGAATATGGAGAATATGGAGAATATGATGCTACTATTATAATAACATACAAGGCATATCCAGAAATGATTAACCCGATAATTCCCAATATTAAACCCGCGATCCCCATACCCCTTCCAGAACCCTTTGCGATCCCTACGATTCCCAGAATAATTGCGATAATGGCTACAATGATGCTAATAATCGGAAAAATAATTGCGAACACACCTAATCCAAACACAGATAATATAGCACCTGCAAATAAAAATATGAAACCTAAGGGTATTGAAATAATTCCCAATATTAAAGAAGCTATTCCTAGGCCATTTCCCATTTATATTTCACTCCTATTTTAATTTTTTATTTTATAAAGAATCAATTCAAATAGAATTAATTCAGAAAGAACTAATTCTTCGAATTAATTATAGATGTCGTTTTTAATAATTAAATTTTGGACGTATAAGTATTCTTATTTTTTCTGATATATAAAACTTTTTTGCAAAATTTTTAAACATCTCTTCCAATAATGTAAATTTCAATTGAATTAGATAATAAAATGAGCCATGCAAGCTTTTTATGACGGAGCTACAGGAAGAAATATATTTTTTATCGTGATATTTTTGCATAATTTTATAATAGGGTAATCCCTTATTGATTATATCAAGGGGTTTTATGCGGGTAAAAAGATATAATTAAAATTTTTCATCATTGAATCATTGAACAGTAAAATGTTATTAATTGATGCTTTCGATCTCACGCGATTTATTGGAGTATATATCACTCAATTAAGTATTGGAATCATTTTTTTTATTCTTTCTATAAGAATTTTAAGGAGAAACAAAACTCTTTTATCTTCTCTTCTAAGCACCTTTTTCCTATTACAAGCTCTTAGTTTTTTCCTCATAGCATTTTTATTTCCCATTAAAATTGATCCTTATTCTTATCTGATGTACATGACTTCTCTCTATATTAACCTATTCTCTCCCATATTCTTAGTTTTTTTTCTGGTTAAGATGATTCATTTTACAGCGGTAAAATTTAGACCAAAAGATTATGTTATTATTATTTTATTTGCTCTTGCGAGTTTTCTCCTTCTTTCTGTTCCTAACGGAATCACCTATAATGAAGCGACCGGGTGGCGCCCAAAATATAGCATTACCTTTTCCCTTCTATTTGCTTGCTTTTTTACTGTCATCCTATTCATACCTTCTGTATTTTATGCCTCTAAAATCTATAAAACATTTAAAGATGAAGCGTTAAAAAAAAAATATAAATATTTTATAGTAGGAATAGTTTGTTATGCAATCGCTTTTTATGGGGTGATTTTCTTTAATACTTTTGGAAATACTCTTTTTGATCTTGTATGGATAATTATCTCCTTATTCTTAATTCCCTTGGAGCTATTAGTTTTTTACGCAATTGGTGCCAATCTATAAATTAGATCCCTTCCTATCTCTCAATTGGCAGGGAAAGCGAAGCTGATTTTAGGGTATCATTTACTAACATTCCGTGAGAAATACCTCTTATCTTTCTATTGGTAGGGAAAAACAAAACGTGCTTCCTCGATTTCTTCCTTCAGATTCCATCCAAATTTCGCCCCCATGAAGTTCTATAAGTTTTTTGGAAATATAAAGACCTAATCCCGTTCCCTCTATATCCAAGTCCCATCCTTTTCCGTATCGTTCAATTTTACCGAATTGCTTGAAAATACGAGTCTTTTCCTCTTCCGTAAATCCAATTCCATTATCTTGCACGGATATTATATAAAATCCATCTGTTAGTTCGGATTTAACCCTAATTGTTCCTTTTGGAGGAGTATATTTTATGGCATTAATCAAAATATTGGAAAAAACTTCATAAATTCGTTCTTTATCAAATTTAGTTATTAGATCTTCAGAAAGGTCTAAAATGAGATTTTGCTCTCTTAAATCTATTAATCCTTTTACTTCTTTAATGCAGTATTTAATTAAAAAAGTGAGATCCTCCACTTCACGCTTAAGCATGAGCTTATTTTGTTCTAATTTTGAACTTTCTAATAAGGAATTGATAATTTTTTCTAACCTGTTACTTCCATTCTTGATTTCTGAGAGGATGGACATGACATCGGTATCCAATTTTCCGCTGTGAACCGTCAAAAGTAATTCTGTAAATCCCTTAATAGATATTAAAGGTGTTTTTAATTCGTGAGAAGTTCTCGAAAGTAATTCTGTTTTTAACTTACTGATATCACTTAGCATGATATTTTGTTTTTCTAAGTGTTTTTGACCTTCCCATCTTCTCTTTTCTATATCAATAGCTACACTGATTAAAAATAATACATATTGATCATAATTTGAAATGGTAGGATTTTCCGTAAAAAAAGCACAAAGACATCCCTTGAATTCTTTTTGTGTTTTTAAACGTCGACCATAACATCCTTTATACAATTTACTTTTGAAGAAAGGATCCGTGGTTTTATACTCAGATTCATCAATATTCATGAAAATTTGAGGAAAATCGTGAGATTCAAGAAAAAGTTTACTCATGAAAAATGTTTTGAAAAATTCACTTGATTCAACTAAGAAGGTCTCCTTTTCACTCGTCATGACCCGAAATATATCACCATCTTGTTCTATATCTTCTAATACGTAGACTACCAACGCAGAATTTAACAAACTCTTACAATTATAGAGAAGTAGAAAAATATTATTTCTAATATCGGTTGTGAAATTAAGAAAATTGATATTTAATTCATAAAGAATCTTTTCATACATTTTTTTGTCAGTTTCATCTTCTAACCAAAGTCGAAAGCTGATTAACTCTCCCCGTTCATTATAATGTGTTACTTTCTTTCCAGATAACCATTTTAGCTTTCCAAATTTATCATGGATTTGAAATTCGAGTTCTTCCTCATCGGATGCTTTCAAGATTTTATTATATCCTTTAGTCTTGATGATTTTTTTAACAATTTCTTCCCCATCGCTAGTTTCTTGTTCATATCCTAAGATCTGCAGCAATTTGGGGTTAATATAAAGGATTTCTTGTTTTCTTAAATCTAATTCAATTATACCCACTGAAGAGGTTTCTAAAAGATCTCTATACCGTTCTTCAGACTCTTTTATTTGATTTTCAGCCAGTTTTCTTTCATGGATATCTTCCATTATAATATGTATTAATTTCTGGTTATCTATTTCGGTTAACGATGCTCTTACTGAAAACCACCTAAAATCTTCTTCCTTGTTTTGTAATTGTACTTCGATTGGACCTATTGAACCCTTTTCTCGGATAATTTTTAAAGAATTTTGTAAAAGCGATAAATTAGCAGGATAATAATTAATGTTTTTAAAATTTTCACTAATTAACTCCTTTTTTTCGTATCCCGTAAATTCCAAAAACGCTTCATTAACATCAATGAAATTTCCTTGGGTATCGCTCAATAAGATCATGTTATGAGAATTATCAAATAAATGCCTGTATTTTTGCTCCGATTCCTTTAATTTTTTATCGGCAATAATGCGTTTTGTAATATCTTCGTAGGTGATTAATAAGCCAACCACATACCCTTTTGAATCGTGTAAGGGGATGCGATTTACGTTCACCCATTGTTTAGTTTTCTTCTGAAGATTCCAAGATTCAATTATATTGAATTCTGGTTGGTTATCTTTTAAAACCTTTCTTTCTTGAGATTCATAATGGGTAAGGTTATTATCTTCAAACCAGGTTAAATTCTTATCTTTTTTCCCGATTATATTTTCAGGTTGATTAATTCCGATAAATTCAGCAAAATTCTGATTACATCCCAGATATTCTAAATTCAAATCTTTCCATGCAATATATTGGGGTATACTTTCAATCACAGTCTCTAACATTTCATAAGAAGTCCTTAAAGCCTCTTCAAATTTTTTAGGGCTAAAAAGTTTCCAGAATCGTATTTCTGGAATTAATTGCGTTAGTTTTTTTAATTTTTCCTCACTTTCTTTAACTTTTTCTTCTAAAGCTTTTTGTTTTTCAATTACATTTAAAACAATTAGAATGTTTGAGTCTGTTTGATTTAAGTGCCTTTTGTTAATATGAAATTCAAACCAAACATATTTTCCTTTTTCTGTTTTTATTCGGCACTCTCGCTTATCTTCTGATGTTACAAATGGATGGATTAGTGTGTCTCTTACCTTTTCGCGATCGTCTGGATGGATAATTGATAATAAAGAGGTATTTAATAGATCTTTACGTGAATATCCTAATACTTTTTGATACAGAGGTTCGTTAAGAAAATCTATCTTGAAATCCTCATTCGCCTCAATAACGCAAATTAGATCATCCAAATTATCAATAATAGTCTTTAGTAACTTCTGATTGTTTTGCATGTTCTCTTACTATTTCCAATTATTATTCAATGAAGGGAAAAGGGAAAAATGTATTGAGGTCAAGAACTTTTACTTAATAATTAAACATAATCCATAAATATATATCTTTTCATACTTCCAAATGTAACTACAGTTTTATTAATTTATATCAAAAAATAAATTAATTTCTTTATCAACCATGTTAAATTTTATCCTTGGAAAACCTAATAATTCCTATTATATTAATTATATTTAGCAATTTAAATAAAAAACTTAATGTTGCCTCCTAATTATTTTTAATTTAATTCCAATTAAACCACAAAGGACTAAAATATGAAATTGATAAGTAACGATATCAAAGATAATGAAAAAATGAATCCCTTATTTACCTGTGATGATGCTGATATTCATCCCCACTTAAAATGGTATGATGAACCACCCTTTACCAAGAGTTTTGCTCTTTCTTGCTTAGATATTGATAATGAGCAAGGTTATTGGAGCCATTGGTATATAGTGAATATCCCGAAAGAAATCAAGGAAATTCCACAAGGAGGAGAAATTAAGGGAGAGGAGATAGAAAATGATTTTGGAACATTATATTATGAAGGGCCATGTTCCGCAGAACTTCATAGATATGTTTTCACGATCCATGCTA
>CAYLZE010000028.1:0-49801 GCA_964388035.1 uncultured archaeon | reverse complement strand
ACTGTTAAATGATGTTTTTTACGGAGCTGTTAAAGGGGTTGGAGGTTTAGCTCTTAAATTATTCACGAATCTAGATATTGAGGGAAAGCAAAATGTTCCATTACGCGGTAAAGCGATATTGACAACGGTTAGTAAAAACATCATGCGAGACATGTTAATTTTGAGTCAGGTCACGGGCAGAAAAGTGCATTTCATGCTAAGCCCCAAATTAATGAAACATCAAATAGCAGGTCCCGTGTTAAAATCCTTGGGCATGATCCGAAGTACCGAGAATAAGGACGATACTGAACCAATTGATAACGTATTTAAAATTCTTAATGAAATGGGTGATTTAGTTGCAATGACTCCCGAAGCAAAGTATGATCGGGAAGCTAAGGTTAAAACCATAGCGGCCATAATAAAATTTGCTGTTGCTGCTGATGCACCCATCATTCCCATTGCTATAGTTAAAAAAAAGACGAAGATTTTAAATTTAATTGATAGTAATGGGTTTAGAGTTAAAGTAGGTACTCCCTTGCCCATGGAAAAAAAATTGAATAGAGATAAATATCGTACTCAAAGATATGAAATCGCAGCAGATGTCCTCAATATAATCGAATCACTTGAAGAGGAACCCGAAGAACAGGAATAATTTGTATAAAATAAATAATGTTAAATTAGTTAGATTGGTGCAACCATGGAAAAAAAATCAGATCCGGAATTAAATGATTCCGGGATGGGTATTTCTGAAATAAATGAAAAATTGGAACAAAAAAAGGAAGAAGTCATGGCTTCCACGGGAATGAAAGAATTATTTTCTAACCTCGAAGTAGATGAAAAAATAAGCGATTTATTTTATAATTCCGTGAAACTCATATTCGAAACCGGTTTTAACCTTGCAAAGAGTCTAAATTTTGATTATCTTGCTGACTCTATTGAAAAAGCAGAAGAAAAACAAAAAAAGCGCTAAATAATTAACGAGTAATTCAAATCTCAGAATATTTCTCCCTTCTTTTGATACTCCAATCTCTATTTTGCAAGTCATATTTTTAGCTGATCTTCATTAAAAATTTGAATTAAACTTATTATTAGATGTTTTAAGCATTGACTCAACACTATCCATGAAGAATTATATCTAATACAGAGATTATAATTCTTGTAGTTAAGAGAAAAAAAGAGATTTTTAATATTAAAATAAAAATAAAACCATGCTAATATCGCGTCCTGGTTGATTGGATTCTTAATTTAGCCTTGGTATTCTCGTCTTTATCTTGAAGGATGATATACTTTGTAGGTTCGGGCATTTTTATTTCAAACTCTTGCTCAGCAATAACGGAGTCTTTCTTCAAATGATCTTGCTCTCTCATTTCCACTTTTATTGTTAGGACGTTTTCTTCATTGGTGCGTATGGTTTCGAATTGTGTCCAGAGATTCATATCGGCTTTGCTGGTAAATGACTGATTCTTTTGAAGTTTGATAACTCCCTTGTCCGGAAAGCGGGATTTCAGCACTTTATCTCCCTCAATCTTGAAATAAAACTCTCCTACTCTTCCAAATGCATCATAATCCTTCAAGGTTTTGAGAGACATTAAATCGATGCTGATTTGAAAGCGCTCTTTTTCTTTTCCTACATTGTCTTGTTCAAAGTTTTGATCTTTAGCCGTAGTTTTTTTACTTTTCGCATAATATCTGCGTGGCATGCTTTATCTACCTCATGTATTTAATTACGTTATAAATTTTTTTTTAATTTTAATATGATAATCTTGATATAAATGTTTATGGGATTATTTTAAAACCATGGTTAGGAGCTTACTTAATAACTAAAGGATTTTTTTAGTGGTTTTTTTTGATCATTAATGTATTGTGAAAAATGCTGAGAATATCTTTCCTCTTTTCAGAATTAGCAAGAATATACTCCCGTATTTATTAATTAAATTGGATTAGAATAATATTATTAAAGAGAGAAGATGAAAATATTGAATATTTTCAAGTTATTATTTTTATTTTGGAAAGAAGAATAAAATTGGAAATCTGCGCTCTTTTTAATGATCTCCAAGGTAAGTTACTCGTCTTTGTTTCGATAATGAACAAAATCTTCTACACGTCGGCGTATAGCATCAATGATAAATTCAGAATGCGAACGATATCCTAACTCTTTATTCTCTTTAATAATCTTTAGTATAGTTTCAACTAAATCCTCAGGGATCCTAACTGTTCGATATTTACTCATAATTTCAAGAAAGCCATTTTATAGGAATATATTCATATTTTGCTACCATGCTGACACTTATTAATCAAGCTTGTAGCTATATCCCGTATTAAGTATAGGGATTTATGTAACAAATTAATACTTTCGGTTTTTAATTTATAGACAAAAATTTCTAATTTAAAATTTTTGCATGCACCTATCTTTGACGAAAATGAGCTAGATATGATTGGAAAATAATTATTTTTATAAAAAATGAAATAATTTTTGATCTAAAGCAATTAAAATGTTCTTTTAATAAAGTGGTTCAAAAAAGGGTTGCGAAAGTTCAATTAATAACCCATATCTTCGAGTATTAGAGTCTAAAATCCCACACTATCGATTAAGTATAAAAATATGATAATTCATTCATAAATTATATGTGCCAATGAGGATATTAGAGTCACAAATTTTCGATCAGCATTGTCAAACAATTCGATGAAAAAGTAGAAAAAATCCTAAAAAGATATCTATTTTTAATAAAAAAGTAAAATAAAACAATACAATTAAAACAAAATTGATTTCAATTTTGAGTACATTTAAGAGAAAAGAGGGTAAAAACCATATTTAATGGTTTTTTACACGAATTTAGGTTATATAAAGGAAATATTTTTATAGACTAAATATGTTACCTGAAAATCCTATCTTAAAATGGGAATGCTGTGGGATCAAGCTCCAATTTAAGACCATATAAAGATGCTTTTAATTACTTTTAACAACATCTCTCAATTCTTCCGTAAATCCAATAGATTCTAGAAAAATTTCTGGCTCCTGTTGGATTAACCCAAATAATTCGGTAAGTGCTAATTCTACTAGTTTATTAATGGACGTATTTAATTTATCTGCAATTTTTTTTAATTTAACGTAAAAATGTTCTGGAATTGAAATTTTGAATTCATCACTCACTTTTTTTCCCACTTTCAACCATTTAACTCATTAATAGATACTTAATAGGGAATTGATCCTATCTTTTGCTACTTACTATTAACGGAATTTACTATTTAAAGTTTATTTTAATTAATCAGATCCATATCGTTTTTCATTTAAATTGCTTTAAAACCTACGACAGGAAAAGGAGATATTTTATGATAGATTTCCCAGCTAATATTAAACTTTTTACAGAAATATTCCTAATCAACATTTTTTCTATTCTTCAGAGGAGAGAAGCTTAAAAGAAGTATAAATAGAACTCGTTTCATGATCGGTGGATCAATAAAAGAGGCATATGCCTTTATATCCCTTTTTTTGGTTATTTAAATCATCAAATCTTTTTTTTAAAGTTATAATTAATAATAACTACTGCAATTAATACTACAAATCCTCCAAGAATGTTGCCAATTAATACAGTTTCTTTAATTTGAAAAAGATAAGATAAGACTAGAGTAATAAATGGTTCTACGTATAAAAAGGAAGCAACGTTGGAGGAATTCAAGTTTCTTTGAGAGTCCTGCCATATATAATATCCTAAGGTATAACAAACAGGCCCTAAATAAAGGGCGCTTATCAAAACTACCCAATTTAAAGCATTATTTAAAAAATTCGAGATATCTCCATTAAATAAAATGATAAGAAATAATTCTAACGTTCCCAAATATGCAATATCTTTTAGGAGGGTATTAGTGGAATGGTTTTTCATTAATATTTTTGTCAATATAGTATAAAGTGCCCAAAACAAGGGGGTGAATAGTGCAAAGATAAGTCCCAAGAAATTTGGTGTTGTGGGATTTAATGTGTTAATATCTCCTCCCGTAACAAGAAAAAATCCTCCAATTGTCGCAATGAGAAAACCGATAACTTTTAGAGAATTCAACTTTTCGTTAAAAAAGGCTAATGCGAACACGGCAATTAAAATGGGGGAGAGTAAGCATACGAATAGGGCGGGCAATGATGGCCCTATTGATTGAATCGCATTATATTGGGTGTAAAAGAATAACACGACGCCAAATTGGGTGGCTAAAAAGAGAATGAGCCAATCTTTCCAATTAAACGGGGTACTTTTCTGCTTGGAATCTTCCTTTGAATTAGAGCGCTTTTTTTTAACTCTAATGATGATATCGATAATCATGTATGATAAAGAAGCAAATAAAAACCTATAAAACGCTACGGATAAAGGAGTAAGAAAGGTAATTGAAACGTCCACTACAATAAAAGAGAATGCCCATAGGACAATCATTATAGTTAATAATATATAGACAGATATCATGATGTTTTAAATATATTGGTTTTAATTAGATTAGTGATTTTAAAACAATAGATGTGGAAGGATAGTGAAATATCCAAATTAAAGTAAGAAGTTATTCTTTACAAAATTCAAGGGAAAATTAGAGTGAAAAAAATAACTTATAGCCTCACGTTGGGACTCATTGGAAAATCAGATAAGGAGAGAACCATGTTCAAAAATTATCTCAATGAACTTAGTATTGAAACCTCAAAAGGAAAAAATCCACGTCTTCCCTTAGAAGAAATTGAATATTTAATTTTGTATTCCTCCCTCCCTATAAAAGTTAAATTATTTGAACAAATAAACTTGGAAGCTTTTCTTAATGAATATTCAGAAATAACTAAATTAGATGCATTAATTCTTTTGATTGATATTAGCCAAAAGCAGGAATTGGAACACTATAAGAGAAATAGTCTCAGTAATGTTGCTGATCATTATGATTTCAAGGGTGTGAGCATTTTACTCGGGATGGATTTGAAAGAAAACTCTCAGACTGAAGAAGATAAGAAGGGTTTTATCAGGGAACAAGAGTTGATAAATAAAGCCATGAATCTTGGGGTATTGTACTGCTTTAAAATTACAAACAATAAGCAGGAGGTTCAAGAGATTTTGGACAAAATATTCAGATTTTTTCTATTTAAATTTAAAACAACAAGTTCTCCAGATTTATTCGATCTTGCTCTTAAATATGGAGAGTCTTTGGAAGGAAAATCGTGATCTTTTAAACCAAGCTAGTGAAAACCCAATAAAGTTAAAAAAAATAGGACATGTATACCTCTTATAAATGTTCCCCATGTTAGTCAAATATATTATTTAAAAAACCATACATATAAAAAGGGAACGCAATATTATTAACCATAAGTTAATTTAATTTTAAATTAAAGGAGTTGATCTAATAATGGGAGAAGAAGAAACTTCGGGCGAGATTTTGAGTATCGAAAAGCACGAAGGACGGCGTAAATGTCCAAAATGTGGGACAGATAACCCGCACATGATTCACGAATCGGTAGATAAGAGCCAAATTATAATGGATTACCCCCGAGTCTATGGTAAAAAATATTTATGCGGCGAATGCGGTACAATGTGGAAAGAAATTTAATTAGACAAATATTTTCGATTTATTAAACAACCTGAAAAAAAAAATTGAATTAAATTATAATTTTTATCCCTCCTTTTTTACCTTTTTTTCGAACCCTTTATTCATGCTTGTTATTTCAAGGAAATTACTTATAAAAGCCCAAATATTTTCCCGGCATATAAAATATAATTAATCTGGGAGTTTTTTTGAATTTAAATAAAAATCGCTTTTTATAAGCATTGACAATTGCATCAAATAGTAGTTAAATAGTAGAAATAAAAAAGGAGGAATCTTTTTTCTATTTAATAAGTTGTTTATCCTTCTAATTCCTCTATAAAAAATACGCGAGAAAATAATGTCAGACACTCTGCACGGCTCCGTCCTTGTTATCGGGGGAGGCATTGCCGGCATACAAAGCGCCTTGGACTTAACGGGACTCGGGTTCAAGGTATATTTAGTTGAAAAAAAGCCCACCATTGGTGGGACAATGGCTCAGCTTGACAAGACCTTTCCTACTTTGGATTGTAGTCTTTGCATTCTTGCTCCTAAGATGGTAGAGGTCTTTAGGAATCCAAATATTGAACTTTTAACCTATTCACACGTTAAAAACATAAAGGGATCTGGGGGAAATTATACGGTCAAGATTGTTAAAAAGCCCCGGTATGTTAAAGAAGACCTCTGTAAAGGTTGTGGGGATTGCGCTAAAATTTGTCCCGTTAAGGAAATTTCCAGCGAATTTGATGCGAATTTAAAGACGCACGGCGCAGCTTACATTTCCTTTCCTTCTTCCGTACCGCCCGTATATTTAATAGATGAAAATTATTGTTTAAAATTGAATCTTGGTATATGTGGGTTATGTGAACAAGCTTGTTCGGCATCGGCCATTGATTTTTCTCAAAAACCCGAAATAAAAACGATTCAAGTGGGAGCAATCATTATTGCTACGGGATATGAACAGCACATGCCGGATTATTACACGAGATTAGCAGGGAGCAATCCTAATGTGGTGTCTAGCATGCAATTTGAGCGGCTATTGTCTGCAAATGGTCCTACCGGAGGACAGTTATTACGCTTGGATGATAAAAAACATCCTCATAAAATTGCTTTCTTGCAATGTGTAGGGTCTCGAGATTTCCATCATCCTGAGTTTAAAAAGTATTGCTCGGCAATTTGTTGTATGTCTTCTGCTAAACAAGCAATCGTAGCAAAAGAACATTCGCCAGATCTGGAATGTTCTATTTTTAATACAGAAATACGGGCAAAAGGAAAGAATTTTTATGAATTCATAGTCAACAGCCAAGAGGAGTATGGCGTTAATTATGTGAATGGGAGAGTAGCTTTTGTTAAAGAAAATGAAGATAACGGAAAATTGATTTTGCATTATGAAAACATGGATAAGGGAATCGTAGAAACTTCCGAATTTGATATGGTTGTTCTCGCGAGTGCCCTCTTTCCAAATCAAGGATATTACAAATTGTTAGATTGCTTGGAAGTAGGGCATGATGATCTGGGATATATTAATGAAGAAGGCGTGAATAACTGCGAGGAGGGTTATATATATTTCACGGGATATTCTCGCAGGCCAAAAGATATTCCCAATGCAGTTGCGGAAGGATCCGCTTGCGCGGCAAGAATAAGTGAAAAATTATATCCCGTTCGATTTGAGAATATTAAAGATATCGTATATCCTAAAGAAAAACCAATTCTTGATAATGAAGAGCCCCGTGTAGGCGTTCTTGTTTGTCAGTGTGGAATTAATATCGGAGGTGTAGTGGATACGAGTGCCGTGGTGGATTATGTCTCGAGCTTACCTTACGTGGCGAGATGTGAAGAAAACATGTATTCGTGTAGTTCTGATTCCCAAGAAAGAATTAAAGAAATGATCAAGGAATATAATTTAAATAGGTTTATCGTTGCATCTTGTACTCCAAGAACCCACGAGCCTTTATTCCAAAATACGTTGAGAGAAGCAGGACTTAATCCCTTTTTATTTGAATTAGTAAATATAAGAGATCAAGATTCCTGGGTACATCAAAAAGAACCGGATAAAGCTACCGAAAAAGCTTGCGATTTAATTCGCATGTATTTGGCTAAAGTTGTGAATCTTAACCCCCAAAAGAAGATTAAAGTCCCGGTCCAAAAGGCCAGCTTGGTTATTGGCGGTGGAATCACGGGGATTATAGCCGCTCATAATTTAGCGCGACAAGGGTTTGAAGTATTCTTGGTTGAAAGAGGACCCAATTTAGGGGGGAGAGCTCTTGAATTTGTTGATCTGTATTACGTGGCAATTACCAAGCAGGAAATTTTAAAGGAAATTAATGAATTAAAAAATAGACCTAACGTGCACCTTTTATTAAACTCAAAAATAAGGGACATACGCGGGTTTGTGGGAAACTACATGATCAACACTGAAGGTAGTACGGGAGAACTGCAAGAGTTCAAGGTGGGCACCATTATTGTAGCCACAGGTAGTCGTCAAATTGAGTCTACTCGCTGGAAAGACTTGAAAGAGAAATATCCGGATAGAATCATGACTCAAACGGAATTCATATCTACAAATGATGTAGATATTCCGGGCTTTCAAGATGCAACCATTATTTTATGCGTGGATCAGAGAAAAAATAAATTAAATCAAGGAGAGGGAGTAAAAACTTATTGTTCAAATATTTGCTGCGGAGTTGCGTTAAAAAATATTGAGAAGTTACTAGCTGTGAATCCAGATGCGAATGTTCATGTTCTCTACAGGGAACTTCAATTTTCAGATTTATATGCTGAAACTTTATGGAGAAAGCTGCGAAAGATGGTCTCTTTCGAGCGATATCGCTCGATTGATGACATTCTGATTATAGATGATAAAGGACGCTTTCATTTAAAATATGACTTGTTCGGAGCGGGAGTTCAAGTAGAGAATCATTCCGATTTGATCATCCTGGCAACTCCAAATGTTCCCGAAAGCGGTACAAAAGATTTGGCAAAAATGCTTAAAGTTCCAACGACTAAAGATGGTTTTTTCTTAGAAGCTCATGTTAAATTAAGACCCATTGATTTTGCCACGGAGGGAATCTTTTTATGTGGAGGAGCTCATTGGCCAAAATGGATTGATGAGAGCATCACGCAGGCATACGGGGCAGCCGCTAGAGCATCCATGATCATGGTAAAAGGAGAAGTGGAAACCGAAGGAATTACTTCCTCCGTTGATGAAGAAAAATGTGTTGGGTGTGGACGTTGCCGTGAAGTATGCCCCTATAGTGCTATTGATATAATTGAAACCGAAGCTCAAGAATTTGGAATTTATACAGTAACCGTTAAAAAAGCAAGAATTATTAGCGCAATGTGCAAAGGTTGTGGCACTTGCGTGGCGGAATGTCCCACAGGAGCGATAGATCAACGCCATTATAGTAAATATCAAATTATCAAGCAAATTGATTTATTAACGGGGTTGAATTTACAATCTTGCGAAAAAGAACAAAGTTAAGGAGAGAAACACATGGCTAAATCAAGCGTGAAGACCAAAGAAACGAATTGGGAACCTGAGATTCTTACTTTTTGCTGTAATTGGTGTTCTTACGCAGGAGCAGATCTCGCCGGAGTTTCACGTTTTCAATATCCTCCTAACATTCGAATAGTAAGAGTCATGTGCTCGGGCAGAGTCCAGCCTTCTTTCATCTTGAATGCCTTTTTAAATGGTATTGATGGAGTATTGGTGACCGGATGTCATATTGGCGATTGTCATTATATTTCTGGGAATGAACAAACAGCAATTCGAATGGATCATCTTAAGAAGTTAATTAAAAAACTTGGTTTGGAAGAGGAAAGGTTTAGGTTGCACTGGATTTCGGCGAGTGAAGGAAAACAATTTGCGGAATTAATAACGGATTTTACCCGCAAGATTAAGGAACTGGGACCTTCTAAAATCCCGAAAAAACCGGGAATAATTGAATATAAATTAAATGCTAAACTAAAGAGTGAATAAAAGAAATGACAGAATCCAAAAGTAGCAGGGATCAAGATATTGTAGTTAAAACCTTTAAAAACTTGGAGGAGGAGGTCATAAAGAATAAGATCTGTTGTTCTTGTGGAGCGTGCGTGTCATATTGCGAAAGCCAAGCATTTGATGTGATTCAAATGGATGATTTTACTCCCAGATTCAAATCCGATAAAAATGCTGAGAATTGTAAGGAATGTGGGTTATGTTATTTTATTTGTCCTCAAACAGAGGTTTTTAACAAGAAGTTAGATGAAGCAAGTAAAGTTACCGACCCGTTAGGGCCTGTTATCAATATTTTTGCGGGTAAAACTACGAATGAAGCAATTGAGAAACTAGGGCAAGACGGAGGAATTGTGACCACGATTTTATCGTACTTGTTTCGAACCAATAAGATTGATGGCGCTATTGTTTCCGAATTCGATGAAGAACTTCATACCATTCCCAAAATTATTTTTAAAGAAGAAGAATTATTGAATTCTGCTGGCACGCGCTATACAATCTCTTCTCAACTTTTACCTTTAAAAGATCTATACAATCTGCCCGAAAAAGTGCTTGAAGAAAAGGGGATATATGACATTGATGCCATGAGATTAGCATTTGTTGGCACGCCATGTCAAGTTCGAGCCGTTCGAAAGATGAAATTACTTCACATTAAACCCGCTCACGTGATTAAATATATTTTGAGTCTATTTTGCTATGAAAATTTTGATTACACCAAGTTATATAAAATCATAGAGCAAGAAACCAAAGTACCAAGTGACGATATTAAAAAAACATGGATCAAAAAAGATTTTTTTCTTAAGGACAATAAAGAAAATGAATATCAAATAGGCATACGCAAATTAAATGATGCGGTGAGGAATCATTGTCATGTTTGCGATGAATTCACGGGACGCTTTTCTGATGTGAGTATAGGTGCTTCTGGAGCACCTCAAGGATATTCGATGATAATTACACGCACAGAAACGGGAGAAAAATTAATTAATTCTTTAATATCCAACAAGTTAATTCAGCAGTTCATGGTTCCTGCAGAAGAAGCTTCAGATTGGAAGGAGAAAAAAGTTAAAAATTTGAATCGCATGATTTCTCTAAAATGCAAAAATAATAAAAAATAGAGGAGTTTATCTCCATCTTTTTATCATCTTAACTTATAAAAAGTAAATGTCCAATAAAATTAGCCAGATCCATTACTTTTATTTTCTCTCCCATGGAACTGCTTGGCTCACTCAAAAAACAGGTAAAATGGGTCAAACATTTAGGACAAGGAACGAGTAGATATTCCGCACCAGTATCGATTGCTTGCTTTAACCTATCTTGTCGAAGTAATCGGGTATACTCATTACATCCCGTAAAAGTTGAAACTCCGCAGCAATTCGCATCATCTTTAATGTTTTTCATTTCAATCAATTCAACATTAGGAAGTTGGCGGATCAATTCTCTGGGGGCATCATAGAGCTTATCACCTAAGCGCCCTAAGCGACAAGCATCATGATAGGTCACTTTAATCCTTTTATCCATGGGAAATCGAATATTCTCGAGGAGATTGTTTTTTAGAAAATATTCTGCAAAATATAGTACTTCAAAATCGCAATCCTTCACATATTTGGGATAATCTATCTTCCACGTCCGGTAACCTTCTGCACAACTCACAAGAATAGTTTTCACACCGGCTTTTTTATAGAGATTTACGTTGTAATTCGCTAGCTTTTTGAAATTCTCGATATCCCCTTTTCCCCATAATATATCATGTCCGCAACACTTTTCATTCAAAACAACGGGAGTAATTCCTGCCTCATTTAAAATAGAGATGATACTTATACTGGTTCCAATATAATCTACATCAGAACGATATAAGACATCATTCATCAGGGGTAAGCAACCAACGAAATAAGCTAATTCTCCTTCTTGATTAACTTTCAGATTACTTTCTGAAATAAAATCCAATTTATTTGGGGGAGTAGGGATTTCTGCCATGAGTTTAGGAATTAACGTGAACATCCCGTCATGAGTTTCGCATTGTTGTAGCTTTTCCAGCTGGTCAGCTTGTTGCTCAGAAAGCATTCTTAATTCTAATATTAATTCGGGTATTCGGACACCCTCCTCGTTGTTAGTCATGGGGCAATAGCTCATGCATGCCCCGCACGTTAAACAGTCCCATATATTATTCCTTTCTAATGCTTCCTCTAAGGGTAAAAAATTTAAGTCATTTATCAATTTTCTGGGAGAAAATGCCCCTAATTGAGATAAAGGGCATATGGATTCGCATCTATTACAGTCCAAGCAATAATTGACAGCCGAAGAAATTCTTTTAAGAATCTCATTTTTCTTCTCTTCAGACACTTCCGTCTCTTGCTTGTTTTTTCGGGCTTCTGTCATGATTACACGAGGTAAAATCTAAATATAATCTATTGATGATATAAAGTATTTGAATTATCTAAATCTTAATGTTTTTTCTCATAAAACATTATTAGCAAAACGATTATATAATTAATATAAGCCATTTATTTAACATTATATTAATCTGACATGAATGACCTTTTTTCTCCCAGATTTATTTAAGACTGAGGAAAGGAGGATAAGTATTTAATATCTTGCAATTCATTGGTTATTTAAATTATAAGATTCCCATATGATTAATAATATAAATAAAAATTAAAAAAAAAAATAGTGAATTAAAATGTTATTACAATTAGATTTCACGCGATTCATCACGATTTACATCGCACAAGGTATTGGTTTTGCGGTATTCGTTTATATTGCCTGGAAAGTCCTTAAGAGAGACAGAAAAAGACTTAACCTTATTTTTGCTTCCTTTTTCATATCGTCTGCTGCAGGTTTGTTCGTAAATTTCATATATGCTCCGTTAACCAACCCGAACGTGGTTTTAATAATGAATTACTTGACCAATTTTGGTATATTGTTTTCTTTAGTATTTTTATTAGTGTTCGATTTAATCTTATTAAGATCTGAAAAGATTATTACCCCAAAAAGGCAAAACATGATCATAATAGGATATGGCATTATTTGTCTCGTTTTAGTGGTCTTTTTATACATTCCAGGTTGGGGCGTCCAAATCGGGACTTCCACGGATTGGAAACCCGTTTGGAGCTTACCATTTTACTTATACGTGATGATCGTCATGACATGCTTAGTATTCGTGCCTACCGTATATTTGTCATATAAAATATATACCCAATTTCAAGATGCGATATTAAAAAAGAAGTGGAAGTACTATTTTTTAGGGATGGTTTTATTGTATTTCTTTGTGTATGGAGTATTTACATCGAACTTCTTAAATATTAGTCTTATAAGAACATTAATAGGTGCAATTGGACTAATATTGGCCCTTATTGGAACAAATTTGATGTATTATGGTGTAGGACGTCAAATTAGAAAAGAAGAAAACGTAATCGCAAACTAATTATATTTATTTTTTTTAATATCAAATTTTTTTTTCTTTCTTGTATTTATATTACATATATTTATCGCATGAGTAATGTAAAACGAAAGCCTATTGTATATATTGTCAAAGGGTAAAATTAACCTATTATTGTTTTTTTATTAATCCAAGGAGTTTTAAATGGTAGTGGTGGCATTGCAGCACGAGTTGGAGCGAATCAGGGGTATAGGAAAAACCGCAGCAGAGAGATTACAAAAGTCAGGAATACGTACTGTTGAAGAGCTCGCCACCGCAAAACCAGAGGATTTAGCGTTTGTGAAAGGGATTGGAACTACATCTGCCAAAAAGATGATAAGGAACGCTAAAGAAATCCTAAATCTCGAGATGGGAATAGAAAAAGTACTTGAAAGCATAAAGGAAACGTTTATTCGGAGTTGTCCAAAATGTGGGGGCACCATGACAGATAAATTCCTTATTATTGGCCCGGATCGTAGAATAAATGTATATCAATGCCATGTATGTAAGTTTTATTTGCCTAAATAACCATTATAATTTAAACCCGTAAAAGAATTTTAAAATACTTATTTTATTCAAAGTCTTCAAATATTATTATTAATTTAAGAATTTTTAGTATGTAATTATGAAATGTAATTATGAAATGCTAATTAATATAATATTGAAATCCAGAATAAATCATAAAGAAGATTTTATTCGTGCCATTAATATTGTGAAAATCTCTCCTGCTTTTCCCTTCAAAAATACATCTACCAAATTGTCTAAAGGAGTTTCTTCTTTATTAATGAAAATTATTTTCGCTCCATTTTGTTTTGCTAAAGAAGGCAATAGGTTTGCAGGAGATATCGACAACGAACTCCCCACCATCAAAAAACAATCTGCAGCATGACAAGATTTAATTGCTAATTCTAAAACTCCTTTGGGCAAAACCTCTCCAAACAATACTACTTTTGGTTTTATATACCCTGAACATTCACAAACCGGATATTTCACGCTCTTAGTGTCTATTTCATCAATCGAAAATTCTTTTCCGCATTTAATACAATGATATTTGCCATAAGATCCGTGCAATTCAAAAATTTGAACATTAAAATAGGAACCGCTTCCTGCTTTTTGATGGAGCATATCAATATTTTGAGTTATAATGGCTTTTACCTTCCCCATTTTTTCTAATTCTGCGATGGCATAATGAGCAGGGTTTGGCTTGGCATCTTTCATGAGTGACTCCACTTCCCTATGCATGGTCCAAAAAGGTTCTGGATCCTGCATGAAATAGTAATAATTCGCAAATATCGAAGGATCATACCGCGTCCATAAACCTCCCTCACTTCGAAAATCTGCAATACCAGATTCTGTAGAAATCCCTGCTCCCGAAAAAACCACGATGTTTCGTGATTCTTGTATGATCTTTACGGCTTTTTCAATTTTTTTTTCCTTCATTGTAAGATTTTTGGAGTACCATGTACATGAATGTCGGATTAAATATGACTTTTTTGTTTATATACAGAAGAAATTAAGGCAAAAATAATGAAGATAAAGCACTTCTAATATTGTAAGATCAAGATCTAATATGTAATTCCCTCATGATCTAAGCTCCATAAAATCGGATTTATTCAAACCAAAAAATGATAAGTTCTAGTTTTTAATTTATTACTTAAAAATTTATGTTAAACGCAAAATTTTATAAGATTAATTAGGGTTAAAAGTTAAGAATATGAATATTACTCAATTTAGAGATTCTTTTTATGAATATTCGAAAAATCGACAATATAAAGAAGCCTTGAAATTAGTTGAGAGTGCTTTAGAGACAAAGATTCCTCCTGATCAATTGATAACTCAAGGAATTGCTGAAAGTCTTAAAAAATTCCAAGAATTTTCTGATGATGGGTATACCAAAGTTTCAGCATTTCAATTATTAGCAATTGGCAAAATAGCCGAAGATAGCATTGAAAAGATTAAACCACATCTCACGGGACAGCAACTAGAAAAGAAAGATAAAATAGTAATAGGTACTATTAAAAATGACTTCCATGGGCTTGGATTAAAAATTTTACATTTATTTTTAGAAAGAGAAGATTTTGAGGTTATAAATCTTGGTGTAAATGTGGACCCCGAACTATTCGTAGAAATAGTCGAGAAATTAGATGCTAAATACTTGTTTATTAGCACCATGATGCTGAATAACATTTTAGGAATTAAACAAGTAAGTGAACATCTGAATCAAAAAGGGTTAGCAAAGAAAGTCAAATTCTTTGTTGGTGGTGCACCTTTTAATTACAATTATAGCTACGTTAAAAAAGTAGGAGCAGACGATACTGCAGAAGATATCTATGAGTTAATTAATAAGCTTAAAGGAATTACCCCAAAAAGAAGATTTAGCATGAGAAAAATTAAAAGATTTTTTAAGAGGGAAAAATAAAAAATGTCTTTAGTAAAAGGGTTTGAAAAGGATCAAATGAATGCGGTTGACAGGTTAATCTCAACAGTTACGGGAAAAATAACGGATAGGGTTCCCATATTCCCACTGATAGATAGTATTCCTTCTGAACTGCTAAATATCTCAATTCAAGATTATTATTCACAAAGCGATAACATAATTAAAGGCCAAAAACTGTTGCAGGAACTCTTGAATCTTGACTATGTATCCAACTTTTTTTATTTGGCGATTGAGTCGGAGATTTTTGGAATGAACACCTTATTTTTTGAAGAAAGCTCGCCAAATACGGGGCAGCCTATAGTGGACTCTCTTGATTTCTTTTTAGATAATGATATTCCTAATATCAATGCTCATCCTTCCTATATGAAAGTATTATCCACTACAAAAGGACTTTCAAACCTTTTCAAGGGAAAAAAGCCAATATTGTCAGTTCAAAGCGGTCCTTTTTCATTTCCTTCCTTGTTAATGGGAACTTCAGCCTGGTTCGAATCGATATTAGTTTACTCGGAAAAAGTAAAAAGTGTTTTGGATTATTCAATAAAATTCGTCAAGGAATGGGCTATTGGTCAAATAGAGGCAGGAGCGGATGCAATCGTCCTAGTGGATGGGCTTGCTACCGCAACGAGCATTCCTAAAGATATTTTTGAAGATTATGTGATTCCTTGCTATCAGATATTAACCCAAGATATAAAAGCACCATTGGTTTTTTACTCTGCGGGAGGAGAATTATTACCCTTTGCCGAACTTTTAGGGAAGACGGGTGCAATTGGTGTCTTCCCTTCAGCTAATGATGATTTGGAGGCTTTCAAATCCCTAGCTAACGGAAATTATGCATTATTAGGGAATTTAAATAATTTAGAATTTGGAGAATGGTCAAGGAATTTCATGGAAGAGGTTATTAGTAATACAATCAAGATAGGAAAAGAATATCGGAAGTTTGTTTTAGCAACGCAACACATGATACCTCACGGTATTTCTATTGAGAAAATTGCCGAATTACTTTCAATAGCATTAAAATATGCCTATTTTTAGATTGTAATAAAAGGATAATTATAATTAATTCTAATTCATAATAAATTCAATAATAAGAATATTTTCAAGCATTTTCTAATGATATACAATCTATTAATACTCAACGCGGTGTCAGGAGTAAACATCGCAAATATTAAGATTTCTGAAAAAGGCGTGGATGATGGGGATTCACATTTAATGTCCGGAGTTATCAAGGCAATCGAATCCTTTTTCAAAGAATTGGATATGGGCGAGATAAAGACATTTATAACAAATCACAGGAAAGTATGTTTATATCAAGAGAAAGGAATCTTAAGCGCATTACTTTGTGATGAATCGGACAATATTGATCTTTATTTTTCCAAAATCAAAAATATCACTAATTTATTTAATTCAAAATTTGACATGGAGACTTGGTCTGGTGATACTGAACTATTTTCCCAAGAAATCGAGCAAGCACGTCAAATTCTCACCTTAACGGAGAAAGATTTGATTGAAATCCTTCAAAAGCTGGGAGAGAAAATGTTAGAAGCTGTTCCGGAGATACATGGTTATAAAATTCTTAAAAATTCCCAAATTTTGGTGGAAAACCTTAGAAATACAAATGATTTTGAATTATCCACTTTTTTTTCCAGTCAATTTTTTAATTTATTATTGAAGAAAAAGGAGCAGTTTGAATCCAGCATTTTGCATTTTCAAAATACCGAACAGATATTCTCCGATTTTATTGATTATGGTAAATTTTCCATTTTTAGCAAAACTTACGATAATAATTTAGCTTTATTCTTTTTTCTACCTGGAAAAAAAGATCCATTCAAATTTCAAACCAAATTTTCTGAAATAAGCACGCGGGAAGGTGTTAAATTATAGAATATAAAAAATACTTGGATGATTTTAAACAAATTTCTGGAATTATTTCCATTGGATTGGTAGAGGATATTCATGATATTAATGGGGAAATCCATATTATCCATAATGAAGATCAGAAATTTATCCAATTCATGCAAGAATTGATTAATATTTCAAGAGAAAGGATTTTAGAATTAGCTATTGAACAATTCACGTTTGAATTAGCAAGTGAGAAAATAATAGGATATCGAGAAGATGATGTATTATTGGTATTAGTAGTTGATAAGAAGATCAATAAAATTTATTTGAAAAACAAAATTGATAAGTTTCGAAATGATTTATTGCTATTTACTTAATTTAATTCTAAAAACTTGTTGACTAAGCACATCTTCCCTTTTTCTGGTTAAAAATATGGGAGGTTATATATCACCAATATAAGCTTTGCCTTCAAGCCACGCTAATTCTGTATCAATCAGAAAGTGATTGGACCAGAATCCCCGAATTTTCCAATTTTTAAAAGTTCTAACTGCATTGTAGAGCGCTTCGAGATTCTCCTTTGAAGGGTGTTCTAATAGTTCCTTTATTAATTCGATAAAATTTTCGGGTTTTTCCGGTGCTTTTCTTAGTGCATCCATGAAATGTTTATGATAAGGAAAAAGAATTTCATTATGAGCCAGTATTAATCTTCCTGCAAATAAAATGAAATTAGTAGCGGAATAATTAATGAGATAAGTATCATTTCTTTTTAATGCTTCTTCGTGATACCACTTCATCGCTTCGAATTGGGCATAAAATTTAGTGATTTTATCCTCTTTTTCTCCTACCGGATAAACGGGAATCTTTTTTAAGATTTCTTCAAGTTCCGGTATTTTTGAACACGCAATCCACGCACCCCTGAATGCATCTCTGGCAGGCTCGCTTCCTCTTTCCGCCACGTCTTTTAGGAATTGTAGGTTTACTAATTTTCCATCAATATACCCTCCGGGATAATCGCAAAATTCCGTGTTCGCATACATTAAACGCTTTCTCTTCTTCTTCTTTTCATAAGATTCATCCGTTATGACCAGGATCACATCAATATCTGAATCAACTCTCTCTAATCCCTTAGCAACAGAACCAGCAATAATTAATGCGAGATATTCTTCACTTCTTTTTACAAATTCAGTAAGTTTTTCTATAGCTTTTTCATGGTGTTCTCTCATAATTTGAGCATTCCTCTTTATCTTATAAATAGCAAGTTTTTGAACTTGTAGAATTCTCTAAATATTGTAATATTTTCCAATATCTTCATAGGTATAGATGCCGTACGTCCACTTGCGGATTTTTTTAAGAAATCGAGTATACATCATCCATGTAAACTTGATTTTTGCTTGTGATTGGTAAATATTAAGCCATTTCTTCAAGACCTCTGCTTTTTCTTCCGATACAATGTATTCAAATTGCTTATCTTTTGAATCCTCTTGAAATTTACCATAAGAAGCAATAAAGTAAATGAAATATTCGATATCTTTTAATCCAAGTTCCTTCGCAGCACCTATGGCTATATCGTGAGTAGCTTGATGATCCACGTGTCTATTATTATTGCTGGGACAGACCAAGCGATCCACATCTTTTATTAAAGGTTTAACCTTTTCAATCCCTTGTTTCACATATTGTTGACCATCCGCATCGTGAAAATATAATAAATGATGATTCTTTTCCGGAAGACCGAGAAATTTCATGGCTTGCTTGGCTTCATTAATGCGCATGTTGGCAACGTCATCTTCTGTTAAAGTAGCCACCTCGGGGGCATATGAATCATCTCCAAACCGATAACAAGCCCTCCCGTCGGTAACCGTAATGACATGGATGTCATGCTTTTTTTCAGCAATCCAATCTAAAAGTATGGGCCCTGGTCCGAACAGCAAATCATCGGGATGAGGTTCAAATAGAATTATTTTCATCTTTTCTAATTCACTTAATGATTATGTGATTTATATTTTTCTAATAAAAAATGTAGTATTCTATATCAAATCAATTGTTTCCTATAATCACTTGTAAAGAACAAAAAGCCGAATGAACGAGTTTGAAACCTAATTTCCCCTAATAAGATATTATTTAATGCTTTAATATTAAAAAAAAGAAGAAGAGAAATTTATTTGGTTCTGTCGTACTCCCTTATTTTCTTTTCATGAAGTATGAGCAATTTTTCTCGCATTTCCTTCAAGTTTTCATGATGCAGAGGAAATAAAAGCATGGTTAGAAGCCCTAAGAAATTTATAATGGAAGGTACAACAAAAAGTAAGAATTTAATACCAATGGTTGCTTGGAGGGTTTGATATGGAGAATCACGGATAAATCCAAAAGCTAATAATACAGATGTTGCTAGTATTGGTCCCGTGCTCTCTGCAATCTTGAGGAAAAATGCATTCGTACCAAGTATTAATCCTTCCCGTCGTACACCGTTAATTACCTCATCATCGTCCGTCACTAAATAGAGACAAGGAAAATCAAATAAAATGTATCCTCCACATATTCCATTGAATATCAGAAAAAACCAAATAAGAAGGTTATTTTCAGGAGGCAAACAAACGAAGAATCCAATGATCATCACCATAATTTGAAGTGCCCTTCCACGAATTATTAGAGTTCGCATGTCAGATTTATTTGCAAGTATCTTATAGATCAAAAAACCGACGGTACCAACGAATGTAGCTAAGAAATAAAACAATAAAGAGGCAGTCAATAAATCCACGTCGAGTACATAAAAATAAGCAAAAACAAAGCTAAACCACATAGCACCTGTTAAAGAATTAAAAGATCTGAAGAGGGTATAACTGGTAAAAGAGCGTGATTTCAAGACATCTTTTAATGCTTTCAATAGAGGTATTTTAGGTTGATTTGCATACAATTCTGGACGCTCTTTTAACCTGCTTCCAACAAAATAATAGGAAACTCCACATATTATGGCACACGCACCCGAAAATATCTGAAATATTAGTAGTCCCGATTCAAAAATGAGAAAGGCAATTAGTACAGGAAGTGCTCCAATAATAAGAAAATATTGGCCATATAAAGCCATACGGTTTCTTTCCTCTACATTTTCGGTCATCTCCGGTAATAATGCTAACCACACTAGTAAAACAAGGGTTAGAAGCATGTCAAAAGCACAGATGCTAAATAAGAAGTCAAAGAAAATAACGATTTGATTCGAATAGCTCCAAGGGAACCACGTTATGAAAAAAATAAAAGCCCATAAGGGACCACCCCACTTCACATAAATAAGTCGCCTGCTTCCCCATTTCTTGAAATCAGTATTATCACTAATCCTTCCTAAATAAAAATCATTTAATGAATTCACTATAGTATAGATGCCTTGTCCTAACACGAAAAATACCTGAGCGAGTCCGAGATCATCCCAGAAAAAATTCACATAAGTTAATCCAAATATGCCACCTAGGATGGTATTCGGGAGATTTGTAAAAGAATAAATGAATCTTTCTTTTCTGGAAAGTTTAGAGGAATCCTTATTGGTTATCAATTCATCATTCCATTCATTTTGCATTTTAAATTCTGCTTTCTGTTGATTAACATCAAAACTAATTTTTTTATAATAACATTTTGCTCTTAAAATATATATAATATAACTTGGTTTTTTAGAAACTTTTAATAAGGTTCAAAGCTAAACTTATTAATTAATTAAGTATAGGTTTTTTTGTTAAATTCCTTATTTAAAAGGGAATAGCACGAGAATTTATTAATCTAATAACAAGAAAATTGATCAACGAGATTTTTGAAAAGGAGTCATATCGTGATGGCAGAAAATGAAAAAGAAGTCAAAAACTATTCCAAACGTATAATGGCAAGTTATGGTTCGCGGGAATTGTTTGGCCAATGGATAGGAGCTGCATTTGGGTTTTCCGTTTTTTTCTTTTATGAAAATGTGATTGGTTTAGATACTGCAATTGCAGCAACCGCGTTTGTTCTTTATTCTATATGGAATGCAATTAATGATCCTTTAGCAGGATGGATATTGGAAAGAGTGCATCCCTCTTGGCAGAAAAAAGGATTTAAAAGATTTCCTTGGATGCTAATCGGGGTTGGACCTTACCTTGTCTCCTATTTACTAATATATTTAGTACCTACGGACTGGTATGGTACACCTGAAATAGTAGCGTCCCATCAATGGCAAATATTCCTCTGGTATGTGGGGACTTTATGTTTATACGATACATTTTTAACACTTTATGACGTGAATGTGATCAGCGTGTATCCCGATAAATTCAGAGGATTAGATGAGAGGAGAACCGTTCAAGGATTCGGCACGATATTAGGAATAACCGGATTAGTATTAGCAGCAATTATACCGCCAATGTTTATAAAGACCTTTGACCCAACCAGCTACGTGACTGCCTCTTTAGTGACCGTGGGTGTCGGAGTTCTAATGTTTCTTTTTATTCTTCCCGGAGTATATGAGGATAAAAAAGTAAGAGCGTTACACCTTAAGAGAAAAGAGGCGGGAATTGGTCAAGAGGTAGAGCCTTTCATTCAGTCTACCAAACGAGTGGTCAAAGACAAGCGATTCATGTTAAAGGTAATTCATTTTTTTGGATATCAAGTCGGTGGAATAATGATTCAAACTTCCGCTTTTTACATAACAACATACATATTATTCATGGAAGCAAGCGGAATTACACTACTTTTAGGAGCCATGCTAATAGGAGCCTTAATTTCCATTCCCATCTGGAATTTCGTAGCAAATAAAATAGGAAATAATCGAAAGATTGCAATTTTTGCTTGCTTCTTACTTTTTTTAACCTTCCTGCCCATGATTTTTGTGAGTAATTTAGTTGGATGGTTGATTAGCTTAATCTTCTTTGGAGTAGGGATCGGGGCCAACTGGTACATTGATCCGCCACTTATGGGAGATGTTCTTGACGATATATCCGTGCGCACAGGTAAGATGCAACATAGCATATATTATGGATTTCAATCGTTTTTCATCAAATTTGGTACGTCATTTATTGCTGTGACGATCGCCTTGAGCCATATTTTTACGGGGTACGTGGAGGGCTCTCCAACTCAAACACCCTTAGCCGTTTTTGGAATTCGAATTCATACTGCTATCGTACCAGCTATCCTAATGTTAGTAACGGCTATTATCTTCTGGAAATTTTTTGATTTAACACCGTCCATTGTTAAAGAGAATCGGCAAAAATTAAAGGAACTGGAACTTAAGGAGTAATTCTTTTTTTATTTTCTTCATTTTTTTGTAAAGTTTTTATCAATATTTATATTCTAAAAGCTATTTTAATCCTTTCTATTGTCAAATATATTCATTTAAATAATTTCAGCTGCAAGATTATTATCATTTTTATTCCTAAAGGATATTTTTTTGTTACGTTTGGATGGAAGTGCCCAAATCTTGCAAGAGATTAATGCTTTAAAGAAAATGTAGAATATCTTAAGTTTTGATTAATTCGTTCATAGTATCCCATTTCGATGTTATTCTAATTTCCTTAATGAATTAACAAAGATTTTTGATAAACTATAATAAATTATTATCTCAAGCCGATTATAAAACTTATCGCTAATATTAAAGTCAAATAAGCAATAATCTTTTTTTAAAGCTAAATTAGTAATATCAATTTATAACTTTACTTTTTTTATAGCTTGCTATCAGATTTTGTGTCGATCTCCTTTTTTATAATGAAGGTAGTTTAGCTTATATTACCCAGAATAATGAGGGAAAATCTTTTAATTCGAAAATGAATTTTACATGCTTGGAGATGTGACATGAATGAATTAATTGTGAATATAAAAAATGAACCCGTTAAAGAAATTAATAAAAATGTAGATCGAAGTTGGAAAGGCGTCTATAAAGTGGGGGGAATTGGTTTATTTATCGTTGGATTATGCACTATCTTTGGCGAAATCCTATCTATTATCATTGGACCTCCACCAAGCGAAAGTGAGGCGTATTTAATAAGTGTAGCGGAGCATGCTCTCATATCACAGATTAATTTTGGATTATTTGTTGTGGGGGATTTTCTCTTACTTTTTGTTGTAGTGGCTCTTTATCTCACATTAAAGAATGTTTCTAAAAATGCCATGCTCATAGCTACTGAGCTCATGATTGCGTACATATTTATAGATTTAGCGGTTACTGAAATGAATTCACTAACACTTGTCTTGCTTACTCAACAATATGCATCTGCCACCACGGACAGTGCCCGAGCAGCATATTTAGCCGCAGCATTTTATGCGCTAGCAACATTGCCTCTCGCCACGTTTTTTAGTTATTTTATATCTTGCATCGCATTTCTCATTATTAATATCGTCATGCTTAAGGGAGTTTTTAAAAAATGGATAGCTTTATTAGGAATTGTTTTCAGTATTGAAGGGATATTTGCGAGCCTTTATGTGGTGGTTCCGATTTTTGCAATTTTATTGGGTCCCTGTCTCATTACATATAGCATTTGGTCATTAATCATGGGAGTGAATCTATACAAGCTTGGGAAATCTTAGTAAATTAATACCTATTTAAGAAAAAAAATTAACCAAACAGGTAAAATTAAGTTGAAAAATCTTTTTTTCTTCTCTTTATATAATTGATTATAAAATATCATAAGGGATAATATCATTAATTAAAATACAGATTTTTACATTTATTTATCTTTATGCACCAATTGAGATGAATTCTCTTAATTTAAGGAGTGAAAGATGAATTCAATTCTTATTTAGCGTTCATAATAACTTAATTAGATTTTTCCTTGTAGAACAAATTTGCGAATTTTTGTTTTTGTCATTTGATCGTTTGTATTTTCACGCCATGCTCCAAGTTTTGACTTCATCTCCTCGATAAGGGATGCATGCACTTTATCATCAACCAAATTATTTAATTCATAAGGATCTGACACTAAATCATATAACTCATCCTTGTCCTTTTCATTAGAGACGAATTTATAGCGATCCCAAACGAGAACCCTTCCGAGATGAAGATGCTTGTGTCCGTGAGTTTCGATCATTAAATCATCTCTCCATTGGGAATTAATATTAATAAGTAAAGGAACTAAACTTTCTCCGTCGACTTTAGCGCTGAATGCAGTACCCGCTATATCAAGGATGGTCGGGGCAAGGTCGATATTGCTAACGAATTTTTTGCAGATTTGTCCCGCTGTTATCTTTTCTGGATATCTAATCACAAGGGGAATTCTTAATAATTCTTCGGGCAAGTAATCATCCTTATCGAAATGTCCCCCATGACACGATAATCCATCGCCATGATCCGTTGTCCAGATTACCATGGTATTTTCAGCTAACCCCAAGTCTTCCAACGTGTTTAGGATAAGGCCGCCAGCGTGATCTATTAAAGAAATATGGGCATAAGCACGTGCTAAAATGTCTTGCCATTCTGACCACTTCATGGGATTAGGAACGATTAATTTGCCATTATTGCTAATGGGATGATACATGTCATGAATATATGTCGTGGGCTTGCCTTTCAAGTCATCATTGAAATTAGGATACATGGGGATATCTTTAGGGTTATAAAGATTTAAAAATTCTTCAGAAACAAAATATGGTGCATGAGGACCCCAAAAATCTACTCTCATGTGGAATGATTTCTTATTACCAGAAGCTGCTATCTGTTTTAACTGTTCACATGCTAAATGGGCTAAAAATATAGCTTCATGGGTTTCTAACGGTGTTGTCATTACCCCAAGAGCAGACTCATCATAATTATCTTGGCAAGGAGAGTAAGTTTCCCCGACAGTCAATCCCGCTTCTTTTGTACGTTTCCATTCAGGTGCCCAGAAGCTGTGAGTAATTTTAACTTGAAAAGGAGAGAGATTTTTCTGCTTTAAATACTCCTTATATTCAGGCGTGATATAAGGATTTCCAAATTTGGGGTAATTAAAACCTTGACAATAAAGATCATGAGCAGTTCCCGAACCAGCATGCCATTTCCCATAATAATAGTTTTCATAACCAATTTTTGCGAGAAGTTCAAGATAAGTTTCTTTATCAAAAGGATGATCGACTTCATTTAGAATTTCGAGATGATTATGAGGAAATAATCCAGTAAGCATTGTTCTACGGGCGGGACCGCATAAAGGACAAGCTGTATAAGCTCGTGTGAACTCTATTCCCTGATTTGCCAGTTTCTCGAAATTAGGTCGCTGAATTTTAGGTCCTCCCGCCATTTCCCCATGACCATAATAAAGTTGGTGGTCATTTAATAGAAAAAGGATGTTAGGTTTATCAGCCATTAGAATTAAATAATCAAGGTTGTGTTAAATAAATTTAATTAAGGGTAAATTAACAAGTATGGTAAGAATTAATATATTTTATTTTATATTCATTTCTGAGAATAAAAAGATAAAAAAAGATAGAAAATAATAAAAAGAAGAGAATTACTTATTCTATTTTCTGGCAGAGATTATCCATTTTTTGGATGGTTTGATCCACAATTTCATCCGTATGTTTCAAGCAAGTATAAAACCTGCTCCCTGCTACACTGATGATTTCTTGATCAACTAAAGCAGCTCCCATGCGTTCCATGAACTCCTTTCTTTCCTTGATTTGAGGAGCTTGCTGTGGATTTGTTATGTCCAACCCGAAAACACAACTACTTTGGAAGTGAACAGTGGCATTATAATTGTAAGAAAACCATGGAAGATTATATTTAGCAAATACTTCATTTAATCCATTCGATAGCCGCGTGCCGGCTTTACCTGCGATTTCCGTGGCATTAGTTTCTTCTACAAATTTCATTGCCCAATAAGCAGCAGCACATGTCAAAGGATTGGCCGCAATGGTTCCTCCACAATAGGCTCTTTTCGCACCTCCGCCAACTCCGGCAGCAACGGTCGCCATCACGTCAGAGCGCCCTCCAAGGGCCGCTGCAGAAGGATATCCGTGTCCAACTATCTTTCCAAATACAGAAAGGTCCGGAGTATAATCAAAATAGGCTTGACCGCCGCCCATGTGTAATCTAAATGCAGTCACAACTTCATCCGAAATTAATAAGGTTTCATTTTCTCGGCATAATTCCTCTACTTCTTTATTAAATCCCGGTCTCACGGGAATAGCACCCGATTCTCCGCCCATTGGCTCGATAATTACTGCAGCAACTTTTCTTTTCTCTTTAAACATTTGTCTTAAAGCCTCTATGTCATTCGGTGGAATAGAATCTATATATTTGAAAATATCCTTAGGAATACCGTGAGATTCCATGCGCTTTGTTCCGGGGATATGAAGATCATATACCAGTTGATCAGACCAACCATGATAACTTCCCCCAACTTTTATAACATGATTTTTACCAGTGAATACACGCGCTACCCGAATTGCCAGCATGTCTGTTTCAGTTCCACTCTGAAGCCAACGGATTTTTTCACATGAAGGAAAATGTTTTTGTAATTGTTCCGCTGCTAAATATTCATATTCATTAGTGATCCCATGGCAAGGTCCAACCTCTTGAATTAGTTGTAATATTTTTTCCGTCAAAGGTTTATAATTATGTCCCAAAATGATGGGACCACCGCACATTAAATAATCCGTGAGTACCACGTCATCAATAGTTTGCATGTAGCAATCCCAAACTTTTTTACTTTCTAATGGAAAAGGAAAATTAAAAGCGAGATTGTGCTCCACACCTCCCGGAATTATCTTTTGAGCACGCTCAAAAGCTTTTTTGGATTTAGCATGGTTTTTTTCATATCGTTCTACTATCCCTCGGAACTCGTCCGGCTTAAATCTTTTCATTGGATTACTAACAATAACATCTACTTTTTTTACCTGTTCTGCATAATCCATATTTGTACTCATTTTTTTTTACACATCAATTTACTATATCAATTTTCAAAATAGCATTCTTTTGTAATATAATACTCCTAACTTTAAAAAATTCACAATTAAAACAATTAAATTGGTAATGAAAAATAATAAAAAATTTAAGAAATGTTTTCAAATCTTTAATCTCACACTTTATCGTTCATTTAAGCTTAAATAATATCTTTTAAGCAGTATAATTTTTCTTAAAGTAAGAACAAAGTTAATTTATAAGTGAAATAAAATCTTATTATTAGATTTGTAATTTACTAAAAAAATAGTTTCAAAGAGAAGAAAAAATGTCAAAAGAAGAAAAAAAGTATATCCTTTGTATTGATCACGGTACTCAAGGCCCCAAATCCGCACTCGTTTCTACTCATGGTGATGTTGTTGATTGGGCTTATGAAGAGACTCCTATTCATATTACTAAAGGGGGAGGAGCTGAACAGGATCCGAATGATTGGTGGAAGGCAATCATGAATACATGTAAAAAAGTCATCGATGGCGGAAAAGTTAAAGTGGAGGATATCGTTGGTGTTTGCAATACGAGTCAATGGAGCGGTACCGTACCGGTTGATAAGAATGGAAATAATCTGTATAATTGTGTTATATGGATGGATACAAGAGGTGCCAAGTATATTGATAAGGCTTTTCGCGGTTTGATTAATGTTTCAGGATATTCTCTTACCAAGATTTTAAAATGGCTTAAAATAACGGGGGGTGCTCCATCTCATAGTGGGAAAGATCCAATTGCCCATATTTTATGGTTAAAAAATGAAATGCCAGAGATTTATGAAAAATCGTATAAATTCTTAGAGCCACAAGATTACATAAACCAGAGACTCACGGGTAAGTTTGCCGCTTCTTATTCTTCAATAACCGTACATTGGATCACGGATGTCCGTGATATTGCCAATATTCATTATTCTCCGGATTTAATTAAAGCCTTAAAAGTGGATCGCGAGAAATTTCCGGAATTGAAGAGTTCCATTGATGTATTAGGTCCTCTGAAAAAAGAAGTCGCGGATGAATTAGGGCTTAATAAGGATGTAAAAGTAGTGATGGGGGCCCCTGATGTATTATCGGCGACGATTGGAGCGGGAGCAATTAGAAATTATGATTCTTACTTCTATATCGGGACATCGGATTGGTTAACTTGTCACGTTCCTTATAAGAAAACAGATATAGCTCATAACATGGCGAGTTTACCTTCTGCCATCCCCGGGCGATACGTTATATTGAATGAGCAAGAGATTGCAGGGGGTGCTTTACAATATCTTAGAGATAAAATTTTATATCATAAGGATGAACTCCTCGTGGAAGAGCAGGTTCCGGATGTTTACAAGATCTTTGATAAAATCGTGGCAGATGTCCCAGCGGGATCAAATAATTTAATATTTACGCCATGGTTAATAGGAGAACGAACACCGGTTGAAGATCACGTGATTCGAGGCGGATTGTATAATTTATCCCTGGAAATGACGCGGGAACACATTATTAGGGCTATTTTTGAGGGAGTCGCTTATAATGTAAGATGGCTATTCATGTATGTCGAAAAATTTGTGGAAAAGTGGAAGAGAAAGGAAAATCCGAACTTGGGCAAGAATGATCCCATTATTCCCGAGTTAAGCATTATTGGAGGGGGTGGGCAAAGTGACATATGGTGCCAAATCTTTGCGGATGTATTAAACAGGAGAATCAAAAAGCAAAAAAATCCCATTCAAGCAAATGCTCGAGGTGCCGCCTTCATGGCTTCTGTAGGACTGGGATATATAAATTGGGAGGATATCCCAAACCTGATGGAATATACAAAAGAATTCATCCCAAATCCGGATAATGTACAACTATATAACAGGATTTTTAAAGAATATCTCACACTTTACAAGGAAACACGTAAAATTTACAAGAGATTAAATTTCTAAGGTGCATTTTGGTTAAAACAAGCCATTCTTTTTAATTAAATCCTATAAAATTTTTTATTTACTTTTTTATCATCAGACCAGTTTTGAATTGTTCAAGAATTTTTAGACATGCAATAAAGTATAACAATGTAAGAGAGATTTGAGAAATTAAAGAAAAGAAAAAGTGAAAAAGTGAATTAGCCAATAAAAAGTCTTCAATAACGCTTGCTTATTTTTTCAACATGCTTTTTTCTTCTGGAAAGATATTTATGTACGAAAGAGAGGGCTTCATTTACGGCATATTCATATGCAGAAATATTATTTTCCAATGCTCCTTTTATGATTTCACTTGCTTTTTCATCTATTTGTCCTCGAACAAAATTGAAGATTTCATCTGCATTCTTTGCTATTTTATTAATACCAATAGCTAGAATTTCTCCAGCATTTGCCACAAAATCAGGAAAGGGGATGATTTTTCTTTCATGGAGAACTCTTATAATGCCTGTTTCATAGGGAATGTTTGCGGCAGGGATGATGGCTTTTATATTTATTTTATCCACGTTTTTCTTGTTAATTGCATCCGGTCGGGCCCCAGGGATGAGAAAATCGGTCGCGTATTGCCCGGAAAGCTCAAAAAGTTTCTCCTTTTCAACCCGTACTAAATTCTTGCTTTCGTACTGATTAATTAAATCATCTCCGTATTGTTGTCTAAGTTTCATTAATTCATCCAAATCGAGACCATCTTCATCGAAAATAGCCCCTTTAAGTGTAGAAAGTCCTGTTAGATTATATCCTAATTCTTTCAAGCTCATCGCTAGCCCGATCCCTACTTTGCCGAACCCTTCTAATAAAATTTTGGGCTTATAATTTGGTTTGAAAACTCCCTTATTAATCAAGTAATTATTAACGGCTTCTATGCAATAAGAAACGCCATATCCCGTGAAAAGTTCTTCTACAGGAAAATTATTTTTTTTTATTCCTAATGGTTTTGGTGCTAGACCCGGTTTTCCAATAATGTTGAAAATGCGCTCAAGATCGCGATCATTTGTATTCATATCCGGCCCAGGGACATAACGGTCTTCTATAATATTTGTCTTAATTGCTTCTGCAAACCCAGCGATTAATAAATCCTTATCATCTGAGAAAGGATCTGCTTTAATTCCCGCTTTGGCGCCTCCAACTTTCAGTCGATAAGTAGCAAATTTGTAGGTCATGGCACGGGCTAATCGCGTGATTTCGTCGAGAGACACGTCTGGTTCCATGCGAATGCCACCTGCCGGCCAACCGATGGAGGTATTATCAATTACCAAGAATCCTTCCAAATTAATGCTTGGATTCCTAACCAGGACTACTTTTTCAGGACCTAAATCATCAAAATAAGCCGACTTTAGTAAATTATCCATTTTATTTATCTCCTAATATTAGTATATTTTTAATTAATGATTTAAGCTAATCTTTAATTTGGTTAATGAATCTCAAGATAAAACTCTAATGAGTATTTAAAAAAATCGTTAAAAATTTATACCACTTGCGTAGAAATAAATTCATTGAGAATGATACGGTAAACCGGCAAGAATTATTCATGAAGAAAAGAAGAGAATATATTCCATGAGATAAAAAGATCAAAGAACATAGTAAATGCTATTTTAACGAATGCATGATTATGCATTATTAATGGATGTGGTGGATAGAGAATATTTATGATTAAATATTAGCGACGTTGGATTCCCATGGGTATAAAAGATAAGCTTAAGGAACAATTGAAAGATAAAATGACGAGGGAACAACTTTCTTTGCTCCCAAGTGGATTCCAATCCTTAGGCAAAATTATAATAATCAAGCTGGACCCTCTTCTCATGGAAAAAAAGCGCGAAATTGCTGATGCATATTTAAATCTTTTTCCAGCGGTAAGAAGCATATATATAAATCACGGGATTATAAAAGGGAAATTTAGAATTCCCGAGAACGTGGAATTTTTAGCGGGGGAGGAAGATCCGATCGTAATACATAAGGAGCACGGCGTAATCTATAAATTTGATATAACCGAGATAATGTTCAGTAAGGGAAACCTAACGGAACGCAAGTTTTTGACTACCTTGATACAACCGGGTGAAGTGATTGTTGACATGTTTGCCGGGATTGGTTATTTTTCTTTACCTATTGCCATTCACGCTCCTATTAACAAGATTTATAGTATTGAAATTAATCCGGTAGCCTATAATTACTTGGTAGAAAATGTAAGATTGAATCATTTAGAAGAAAGAATTATTCCCATTCATGGAGATTGTCACGAAGAGGTCTTAAAACTTAGTAATTCCGGATTAAAAGCAGATAGAGTGATAATGGGAGTTTTTCCCGCACCAAAAAACTATATAAAAGAAGCCCTAACATTAACAAGGGATAGTGGAACGGTTTATCATTATGAGGGAGTCGTGAAAAAGAAGCAAGATGCTTATTTGACCTTATTTCGAGAATTCGAAGAGATTGCCTTAGCGAATGGATTTCATTGCGAATTAAAACAACACAGGTTTGTCAAGAGCTATGGTCCTCAACTTTATCATGTTGTTTTGGATATTTTAGTCCATCGTGATATATCTAATTCATTAAAAAGCTAAAGTAATATAGAGTAATATCCATAATTTATAAATAAAAGGAAAATAGAAATCAAATTATGAATAAAAAATAGGAAAATTGTCTTTTAATTTACAAGAAGTTTTACGAAAATGTCAGAGCGCATAACTATTGGTTTGGACTATTCTCATAATAACCCCCTCATCCTTGAAACATCTAGCTATAATGACTTTATCGAATTTCTCATGACTTCAAATTATCAATTAAGCAAGATTGAGACGGGCTTTTTTTCAATTGACATATTAGATCAGTATGATGTGTTAATTCTACCCACTCCGATCAATTCTAAATTAGAAGAACGAGAATTAGAAAATTTGGAAGAATTTGTGAAATTTGGGGGAAGTTTATTGATCTTTAGTTCTAGTGGAGGAGATTTTTCTAACAATACTAACCTTAATGATTTGACTAAAAAGTTCGGATTCCGATTCAACTCGGATGAAGTGCAGGATTCCATGAATTTTGTTGTTCTTCAAAAAAGGATGGTGTTGGATGACATTACACCTCATGCCATAACAGAACAGGTGAATAAGACCGTCTTTTCGAATGCTTGTTCCCTTGAGATTTTGGAGGAAGTAACACTCCGGGAGGAAATTAAACTAGAAGAATTAATTCGTGGGGGATTGAATTGTTGGAGAAAAGTATTACGAGAAAAAGAATGGGTGGAAGAAGATTGTCCAAAAATACCCTTGTTAGTAGCAAGTGAATATCATGAGGGGAGAGTAGTTGGATTTGGAACGGTTTCTATTTTCTCTTCTCTTGGAAGGGAGTATGGTTTTACTGCTTTTAACAACAATAATTTGATTGCAAACATCTTAAGATGGTTAACGCTTGATATCATTACTGAAGAAAAAGTAATTAATTTAAATCTTTCTCTGGAAATGTATACCTGGTTAAATGATTTGCTTACCAAGGATAATTGGGCTTCCGTCTCAGATGTTATTTCTGTTGCCTTGAGATATTTTAAGGATAATTATAAAATCATCATGGATCAATTAAGACGAATTGAAGTAGAAAAAGTAAAGACAAAAATAATTTTAGAAAATGAGGGAGTAGATGATCAAGAGATTAAAATTGATGAAAAAATCCTTCGAAGAATTCCAGGGCGGAAAAAGGAGGATTTAGAAGATATCCTTTCCTCCTTAGGAGCCATTACGGGAGAAAACTATGAATTATCGGAAGAATTTAAAGAGTTGGAAAAAAAAGCAAAGAAAAAAAAAATTTCGATCCTTTCCATTCAAGAAGATAATAAGGTGGATCTCGTAGATAAGTACTATGAAGAAGATATTCACCTATTTGAAGAAGAAACGGGAAAGAAAGCCATATGGCAAGGACGGATTACCAATGCATTTAAGGAATGGATTGAGGAAAAATATAAAAAGTGATGCCACTAACTTAGAGATGCAATGCTCTATTTGATTTAAAAATATTTAAAGATAAAGTTAAAATTCTTTCGGGCTTTCTTTACCTTGTTATCTTCCATGAATTATTTCATTTTTGTTTTGGGTTCGAATTTTAAATTATCATTAGGTGAATTGGATTATTGTTTAAAAAATTCTCGTTTCAAGGGAAGAATTGCTGATTATTCTGCAAATGTAGCGATTGTAGAATTTGAATCCCTCCATCAAGAAAAATATTATGTCAATTCGCTAGCAGATTTTCAATACATATTGGGAGGAGTTCAAAAGATCGCAAAGGTGTATAATTTTATTGACATTCAAACAATCCAGCAAGCATTTCCACGAAAAGTTGGAGATTTTAATCGCGTGAAAAAAGCCAGGAAACGAATTCTTAGCGTTTTAAATTCTTCTTTGGATGATATTTTTCCTAATATTCAAGGACAAGATTTATTTTATGCCGTTTCTATTTATCCCAATTTTTATGATGATGAATATTATTCTCAAGTATTAACGAAACATTTCTTGCCTTTTCTTAATAAAAAAATAATGTCCTTGTTATTTGAAAAAGGAGCCAAAAAAGCGCTTTATTTCAAATATCCCGAGAAAAATATAAAAAGTGGCAACCTTAATCCCATATTTCCTCACCATGTTATCACTTATGAATTATTAACTGAAAATCGAGCAGAACTAATATTTGGGTTTACAGAAGAGGGAGTTTATCTCGGAAGAACGTTTACTGCGGATGATCCGAATTTCAAGAAAAAAATCGATGAAGAAAGGCCGCATAAAGATTTTAAAAGTTCAATTTCTCCTAAATTGTCCCTCATATTATTGAATTTCTTGAATTTATTTTCTGATAGACAACATAAGAAAATACTTGACCCTTTTGTAGGAAATGGTACCATTCTCCTATTTGCTTTTTTACACGATTTTGAAATATATGGAGCTGATGCTCGCGCAGATCGCGTAAAAAACACCCGTGAGAATCTAGCATGGCTTATCAAGGAATTAGATCAACCTCCCCTCCCTAATTTGGAGAAAAAGATAATTAATTCGGATATTTCTCAAATTTCCATCCAATTTCCATCCAATTTTTTTGATGGTATTTGTACGGAGCCTTTTTTGGGTCCATTCTTCAAAGAAAAACCGTATTTCATGGAAGCCCAAGAAGTTATTGAGACTCAAATTAATCCTCTATTTGAACTTACGTTTAGGGAATCTCTAAAAGTATTAAAAAAGGGAGGGAAGCTCTGCATTACTGCTCCTATCATACACACTCTTGATGGAGGAGAGGTCAAACCAAATATAAATGCGATCGCTGATCGAATGAATTTGAAGAGAGTTCCATTAATGGAAACAAATAGGATCGTTAATAAGTCTAATGACCGTCTTAGATTCCCGCTTAAAGATACTTATTCCATGATTGATGCTAAAAAAGATCAAATTGTAAACAGAAAAATATATGTATTTGAAAAATGAGCTCAGAAGATATTATAGAAGACTTTGGGGAGATCTTAGATAAAATTGAAAGCACTCTTAAAGGAGAAGCTCATCTAGATCGATTAGCGAGAAGAGAACAAGATCCCTTCAAGATTCTAATTTCTACCATACTTTCCGCCCGAACCAAGGATGCCAATACGAGGGAAGCTACAAGGGCTTTATTTTCTGAATATAAAACTCCCCAGGAAATTGCTAAAGCTGATGTAAAAAAACTAGAAGAATTAGTCTATCTCGCCGGTTTTTATACGGTTAAAGCTGCACGTATTAAGGAAGTATCAAAAATAATATCAGAAAAATATAAAGGTATCGTGCCCGAAAATTTTGATGATTTAAGATCCTTGCCCGGGGTTGGTCGAAAGACGGCTAATTGCGTGTTGGTTTATGCTTATAGAATTCCCGCAATTCCCGTTGATACGCATGTTCATCGAATCATTAATAGAATTTTCTCCTCTATTAAAACTAAGACCCCAGAAGAGACAGAAAAAATATTAAGAGAAAGAATCCCAAAAAAATATTGGCTAAGAATAAACAGGTTATTCGTAAGGTTTGGACAAGAAATCTGCTTACCAAATAACCCTCGACACGAACTATGCCCGATAGAAGACATTTGCGCTAAGGATTTTTCCATGGAAAAGAAAAAGCAAAAAAAGAAAAGAGTTAAAAAAAAATCCTAATATGGTATTACTTTTCTTTTATAATATACATACCCGAGAGAAATTCCACCTAATAACCCAAATACGTGTGCCCATATGTTTATTCCGGGAGATAAGGATGAAATAAGAAAGTAAGCAACGTAGATAAGAGCTAAAAAGATTAAAGAACGATCTTGATAAATCATGAGGATGACGGCAGCCCCTATTAATCCAAAAATGGCGCCTGATGCCCCCAAACTAATTGCATAAGGAGGAAGGAAAATTAGTGAAAATACATTTCCCAGAAATCCCGAGAAGAAATAAATTAAGAAATATTCTCCTCGAGTAAAATTATTCTCAATCACAACTCCAAAAAAAAATAAGGCTAACATGTTGGAAAAAAGATGGATCACATCAGCATGCAGAAACATGGCAGTAAAAAGCCTCCAAAATTCAAAATCTTGAGTTATTCTGTAATTAATTTGAACGAACAAGAGGATGTATTGCACGTCGACGACAGAAAAAAAAATAAAACAAATAACGTTGGAAATGATGAGTAGTTGCGTTATTCTGCTATTTTTAAGAGATTTTTCATCTAAAACAAACATAATTTTCACGGATGACTATAATATTATTATTATAATAGCAAATGATATATCTTAATTTACTTATTTCCTAAATAGAATAAATTTATTATTATAGATTTTTTATAATTGATTAAATTAAATCTTTGTAAAAAATTTAAAGACAAAGGAATTATTCCGTGAGCATAAAAGATTATTATTTTAATAAAAAGAAAAGATTGGTAGATGCGTTAGTAAAAAATAATATTTTAAAGGATAAACGGCTAATTGATGCATTCTTGGAAGTTAATCTACAAGATTTCATCGAAAAAAAATATCTCAACCCCGTGAATCTATACGAAGACGTTCCCAATTTATTCTATTTTAAAGGTGAAGATAATTACAGGACAATTTCTGCTCCACACATGATATCTATAATGCTACAAGGATTATCATTAGAACCGGACGATGACTTATTAATTTTAGGAGCAAAAAGTGGGTATATTGCCGCTCTTGCTCATAAATTAGCATATAATGGAGAGATTTATATTTTAGAGGCAAATACAGAGATAGCAAGGATTACCGAAGAAAATTTGAAAAAAACGAAATTAGATGGCAACATTAATGTCATTGTAAAAAATCCATTAGAAGGCATGGCAGAATTGAGTCCATGGCAAAAAATACTGGTTACTGGTGCTATCGAACAGGAGCGGATTACTCCTCTTTTGAAACAATTAGACAATGAAGGCGTGTTATATGCTCCCATTGGAAAAGAATATATTCAAATATACACCCAGATCATGAAGATTGAAAATGAATTTTTTGGAAAAAAACAATTGCAAGTGAGGTTTACTCCCCTAGTGACCCAATTAGAATTGGATGAATTAGAACTTATCATGGATTTCAAGGATATCGAAATTATTGATGATCCTCAGAAGGTTGAAAATACACTTGAAAGAAAGAAAAAGGAATCTGAAGACAAAATAAACATCAAATATGCTCCAGATATTTTGGATGAAATCAGTCTGGAACATATTGAGATAACAAAATCTACGGATCCTAAGATTTTAGAGAAAATTATCTCAGACCTTGAAGATATTAAGCTCCAACTCAAGATACTTAAGAAAACAGAAGAAGTAACATCATGTTTTGTTTGTCTTGATGAGATCGAAACCAAGATTGAATATTTAAGGCAATATAAAAAAATGTTCAATATTGAAATTAAGAAGTTCCAATATTCCATAAATCAAATAATTGGTTTTAATCTACTTCGAAAAGAATTAGAGGAAAAAGGACAGGATAACGAACAGTTGAATCAGCAGGAAAAAGAAATTGCTCAAAAACAATTAGAGGTTGTTACTAATCTGCAAAATCTTGTCAAGAAGGAATTAAAAAAACTTAAAAATCAAAAATAATAAGATCATTTCTTTCGCATTACTTTAAAACTTTTTTTTGGTTAACAAAAAAACACATGAATCCGATTTCTGTAAATAGAGCGCAACTTTTTTATTATTAAGACAAATATTCAAGAATTGCTTTCATGAAATCCGGCAAATCATCGGGAGATCTGCTGGTAATAAGATTCTTATCAATTACTACTGAAGAATCTATATACTGTACCCCTGCATTTATCATATCATCCTTTATAGCAAAATATGAAGTTGCTTTCCTGTTTTTTACAATTCTTGCAGATATAAGTACCCATCCCGCATGACAAATGGCAGCAACTAACTTCCCTTGCTCGTTAATTTTGGCAACAAAATCCAATACTTTTTGATACCTGCGTAAATAATCCGGATTCGTTGCTCCTCCCGGAATAAAAATACCATCATAATCATCAGGATTAGCTTTTTCGATTGTTAATTGTGGCTTGATAGGATATCCCCATTTTCCTTTTATTTCATCCATGGATAACCCAATCAATTCGGTTTCATGTCCTGCTTCTTTCAATCTAATTCGAGGATAATGAAGTTCTAAATCTTCGTATCCATTTGTTGCTATAAACGCGATCTTTTTTCCCATTTTAATTTGACCCTAATTTTTATAATTTTTTACGTTAGTTTAAAGAGAATTTAACATTATTTGGTTAGAATGTAATTCCATTTCATATTTTAGATTTTGCGTTATAAATTATTATGCAAAGAACCCTAATAAATCATGAAAAAAAGTGAAAGGAGGTCCAAGTTAAAAATATAAATGAAAATATATTATAAAATTAAGAGAGAAAATGAATGCTAAAGAGCGCTATATTGCGGTTTTTCAAGAAACGGGCAGAAAAAAATTAGAACGTGTCCCTAGCTTTGTGCAGTACATTCGAGAAGAGTTTATTGATTTGCATAAAAATAGTATTTTAAACGATTTTAGAGGGGAATTATTCAATAATTTATATTTTGATATTCCCATGAGCTTGGGGTTCGATTCCATTTTTGCCCTTTTTCCTTCAAGCATAAAATTTGAGAGTGTACGTGTTAAAAATAAAGAGGGCAAGGAAATTAGAATCGGAATCGATGGAGAACCAATACATAAGAAGGGATTTTATTATGAGGGAGGATACATACAAGATCTCGATATCTTGGAAGAGGTGGAAAATAATGTTAAGATTATCGATAACGAAGAGAATATCAAAAAAGTTTTAAAGTACTATGAGAAGTTATCCTCTAAAATATTTCCGGTCTTGATGGTAGACGGAATTTTTGATAAAACATGGCGTGCAATGGGAATGTCCTTGTTTAGCAAAAATATCGCTAAAAATTCGAACTTTTATCAAAAAATAGTGCAATTCTATGCAAGAATTTGTGAAATCAATATTGAGGGTCTAATAAATGCTTTAGATTCTACCGATTTAGTGGTAAATATACTCGATGATGTTGCATATAAAAACAGTTTAATGATATCCCCTTTACAATGGAGGAGAGACTATCTCAAGCCTTATCAAAAAATTAATTCTATGATTCGGGATGCGGGATTGATTTCACAGGTTCATTCGGATGGAGATGTCACGGAATTAATTCCATCCTTACAAGAAGCAGGATTTCTTGGACTTCAAGGATGGGAGGGGGGCTGTGATCCCTATTATATCAATGAGCATTTTCCTAATTTTGTCGTGATTGGCTTTGGAGATGTGTTACAGACTTTACCATATGGAAGTGAAGAAGAAATCAAGAAGCATGTTAAAAGTCTGATGGCCGCTTTAAAAGAAAACAAGCATTTTATAATTGGTCCCAGTACTGTCATTTTTAAAGAGATCCCTCTTGAAAACGTGAAAACATTTCTTGCTGCGTCAAAACAATACGGGTTCTATCAATAAGAGAAATTTAAAAGATACTTTTATTTTAGGATTTAAAATTCATATTTTCTAAGCTATTTACTTATCGGATAAATTTATTTGGTTTGATAATTTCACAATTCGATGATGCGTATTCCTACCCAACATTAATTCCTTGCTTTAGATCCTAAAAGAACTCAATTAGTTTAGATTCTTTTATAAAATAAAAAGATAAAAATAAAAAAGAAAGATTATAAGTTAAATAATAAATTTAATCGTATTTTTCGCGAAATTCCTCTATTTTTTTCAAGACTTCATCTTTATAATTACCCACGATAAATTTGGAATGTTCCTTCAGGTCCTTAGTATATTGCATTAATTGGTGAAGTACTGGCCCGGGGGGAAATTTATCTCTTTTAGATTCTATCAATTCTGCTAATTTAGTACCTTCAATGCCATCTTCAATTGCCTTCACAATTTCTCTGAAAACATCATTCAAAACGGCTTTTTTAAAGGTTGGAATAGAGGGTTTGGCGATTTCTGAAGGTTTTGTCTCCGATTTGGATTCTTCTGAAACAGCACTTTCTCTTCCTTTCACGATGACGGTTGGTTCAGCACGTGGATAATCTCCATGTCCAGAACAGGTATATTTTATGTTTACGGATTCATTGCCTTGCAATAATTCCATGGTCAAGACCAATTCTTTTTCATTTCCCGCTTCAACAATCTTATAAGGCAGATCAAAATTTGTTTCTGATAAAGAGAATCCTCCGGGAATCATCTCTCGTATTTCAAGATTTTCCAATTCGATTTCACCATTATTTTGAATTCGTATCGAAATATCAAATTCTCCTTCATTTAATCCCGGTTTGATGCTTTTCAGAGTTTTCAACTTTCGCTTAATGTATTTTATGCCGATTACGGGTTCTTCGGGAGGAGATATTACGAATTCTTTTCCCTTTACTGGTGCATTTGCTTTAATTACCACGGGTGTGTTATATCTTACTTCCGGTTTGGGATTTTTAGATTTTATGGGATATACCATCAATAGTTGCGAATTGGGAGGTAATTCTTTTGCTAAACTTTTCAGCTTTATCGTGATGGTATGCTTAGCATCAGGACTCACATCATCAGGTTCAATAGCCATTTTCTCAAAATATTGAGATCTTTCTTGACATTCTTTTATTTCAACATTATTTTTTATTACCAATTTTATATCAGCGATGGTGGGAGGGATGAAATCTTCAGGAATGATATCCACTAATTCAAGGGTATCAATTGCAGAGGTTCCTAAATTAGGAACGGTATTAGTTATCTTTATATCAGTATTCGCATAGGCAGGAACTTCGGGAGGATCAATAGTTTTTGCAACTTCAGCGCTCAAGACGGGATAATAGGTAGGATCTTTGTTAATTACTCCAATAACTCTCGTAATGACTTTGAACATGGGAGTAAACGTAATTTCGGATTCTAATTCGGGAACATTTGTACTTTCAATGTTAAAATTATGATTCCAAGATTGGTTAGATCCTAATTCGCTATCTGGAGTTTCTGAAACAATAACTTCAGCACCCGTTGTAATGGTATGAGATACGATTACTTTTTCTAGTCTTACTTTAAATTCCGAATCATTGATAAATTCCACGTTACAATCCCAGGTCCCAGGGCGGGCACCCTCTTCTCGTTCTACGCCGCTCATTGAATCCGTCAATCCACGTATTACTGGATTGAACCTGGTTAAGATATGATTATTTATGAGATAATCCACTTTTAAAGGACCGAGAGATATATCTGCTCTTTCTTTTGGAACTACTTTAAGGGTAACATCCAGCGTTGCTTTTTCTCTGGGACCTAAATTAGGAACTTTCCAGATTAGTACTCTTTTACCCTCTTGTTCATTTAATTCAGCACTCCCATAGTTCGGCGCTTTAATTTCAATATCTTGAAATAACTTGGGAATTTCTCTAGTTACCTTGATATCAGCAAATGGTTTGTCTAAAGGATTACTAAGAATTATCTTTAATCCACATTTATTGGTATTTTCATAAAGAAATGCATTGTTTACAACATTCGCCACTTCTCGTTCTACATCGAAAATTTCCTCTACTTTTAATGAGGGTTCTTTAACATTTTGGATTTGATAATCTTGTTTAAATTGTTGCTCCGGATTTACTGATCCCACATTTAGTACTTTAGAGAGATTAGTATTCATTGCTTCTTTCAAATCACAGGTTAGATTCCAGAGCCTGCTTTTTTTAGAGTTATTCTTCACGAGAAGTACTCCATTGCATTTAATCGAGCTAATCTGTTGCCTAGCATCAAGGATGATATTTTCATGGTCTGTTATATCAATGATGATTAATTCAGTCATTGTTTTTGTACCCTAATTTTTATTAAAGTTGCGTTAAATTAAATTAACACAATATTTTTTTTTACAATAAAATCTGAAATTGTAATATAAATTCACACATATAAATTTTTTTTTACAAAAAAAATTCAAACACTAATATAATTTTAAGTTTTAAAAGTAATACTACTATATATTTTTGCACATAAATTAAAATATATTTTTCACCGTGACAGAACAAGAAAAAAGAATTCTAGATATAGTTAAAGAATTTAACAATTTGATGCGGGATGGTATTGAAGGACCAGATTGCACTAATCCCTCAATTTGTAGTGGAGAATGCTGCTCAATTGAAATTGGAATTCCTAAAGCCCTAGCACTTGCATATATCACAAATAATTTAGCAACACAAGAGGATTTCTTGCGAACAGATACTTTTAGTTTTAAATTAAGATTTGATGAAAAAACGGGAAAATGCTTTTTATTTAAAAAGGAAATAAATGGATGTTCTATCCATTTTTCAGGAATAAAACCGCCTCATTGTTGGATATATCCGACAGGTTTTACTAGCTCTTCTCAAATAAATAAATCTTGTAAGAAAATCGGGGGATGGAAAATAATTCATCCCGAAAAAACTCAAGGAGCTGAAAAATTACTCAAAGAATATATAAAGGTTAGTAAGGAAGAAGCCCAAATAGAACTTAAAAATATTAGGCAACGAATAGGAAATCACGATAAAGCGGAGTCCAGAGTTGTGTTAGAAAATTTGAAAACTAAATTAAAAAATATTTCTCCAAACCGGTTAGCAGGATTTAAAGACACGTGGTCTTGCTTGGAATTGCTCGAAGCAGAAGGCTATACATTACAATTAAAAAAAATTTGTAAAAAGTTTTCTCCCAATTGTGCAATATTAAACGAAAATTTCATGGAATGTAAGGCAATTTGTGAGGAAATCTCTGAAGTAATCATCTCCCTTTTAATGCAATATCTTTATGACTTCATGTTAGAAGAAGGAGCGGACCCATCAGGAGAATATCCTTTTTATAAATTATTTGAGTTCATAAAAAGTAAAGAGAATTCTTCTTAAAAAATTAGAATTCTTTTTGTCGGAGGAGAGTCCTTTTACCCTAACGTTTGAAAGGGTGCAATAAACAATAAATAATATCCTCTGCATATTACTTATTATTAAAGAACATATAGGTATATGTTTAAATAGTATTTGTATATTATATAATAACATGAAAAATAGGTTAAATGATCATGAAGTTAACTGATATGAACTTGAATGAATTAACGGAATTAATTTTCTCTCAAAAATATAGTTATCTCAAAGGACCGCACAAAATTAAGGGATCCAATAAATTATGGATATTTGATGCCATTATAAAAAATGAAAATTTGGATAAATTTGGGGTGTTTATCAGAGACTGGAGGCGGGAAATTTCAATTACCCAACTTAGACAATTGCATAAAGCTTGTTTGGACACGGAAATGAGCGGAGGAGTATTGATTTGTAATCTTATATCTGACTTTTCCCGTGATTATAGTAGACAAGTAGGGATTCAATTATTATCCAGAGGAGAATTGATTTCTACCCTCCGAAACCGCCAATTTCAACTTTAATCGAATTTTTATGAAAAAATAGCTATTCCCTTTATTTAAAAAAGAGGGATGTTTAGTAGAGAAAGGAATGTAATGATTCCAATTCCAATACAAATTGGATTTAGAAAGTTATCTTGTAATTTAATTCGGCTTGTGAGTAAATCAATACCTAAAAAAATTATTGAAGCGATTATTGCTATTAGAATTATTAAAGAAAATGACCATTCCGAAAATCCCATTATATTAGAAAAAACAGCACCAAAAATTGAACAAATAAAACTGAAACCAGCACCGGCAAGATAACCCTCGATGGTTTTATGTGAATTTTTTGGAAAATAATGCCGTTTATTGTAAAAATGCATGCCTACTACTGAAGACATGGCATCGGCGATTGAACTTATTAATAATATTATAAAGAAGATCGGGAAACTTAAAACAATAAAAGGCCCAAAACTAAATATCATGACAAATGTGCTTGAAAATGTATCTAATTCATCCGAATATAATCCTGCTTTACAAAGATTGATGACAAAATGCGGCATGTAATCGAATGCTAAAAGTCGAATCAAATCTTCAAGTATAAACATAAAAGCAAAATCAATTCCAATTACAATGATAATAAAAAAAGCATAATCACTCCATGCATCCATTAAAATCCCTTTCATTAGATAACAAAGAAGAATGATAAAAATAACAACAAAGGCCGGAAGAATATGGGGATACTTTCTTCTCGTCGTGTTTTTAACTTCATATTCCTTTAAGAATTGTTTTTTAAAACTTTCATAATCCGGATAGTTTGGAGTCCTCTGGCTCTTACCATGTCTTAATTTATTTAGAATTCCTGCGAGAATGATCATTACGAACAATCCAAAAATGAAAACATTCCCTATCAGAGTAAATTCTTCGATTGCTGTCGGCAAAAAGATACCGGGATGATTATCGGCAAAGTATAAAAGCAAGAAGGGATATAAGATTCCAAAACCTAGAGTGATAATAATATATATAATCTCATTAATCTTTTTATATTTCGTTTTACTCGGTAAATTCCAGGTACTATACAAAAAATAAATCATGAAAATACCAAAAATTCCGAATGCTATCGTGATGAGATAATATGAAATTTAATCGCACCTCAGGTATATTTTTCCAGCAAGCTAATTTCATTAACACTGAATCTTGCATATTCAAACCGTTGATGGAATTTAAATTTAGCTACTTTTTGGATATTAAGAAATAGCGTTTTATTAATTATTTTAATCTTACTTAGGGTAGCAACTCCTAATCCTAATCTTTCAAGGTTCTTAATGTGCGGAACATCATTAAGATCGAGGTTAATGAGAGCACAACCTACAGAATCTAGTGCTACAGAATCTCTTGAACTTATAATTAAATTTAAATTATTTGGATTTCCACGTAAAGGTCCATTCCCTTCCATTGCTGGAGCAGCATCAAGAACTGAGAAATGAGGCAAAAATATCTTTGCCATTCTATTTATATTTATCGCCAGAGCTGTCTTAGAGATCGTGAGGTTTTCTGTTTCGGTAAGCATGCTAGGATTACGTGGTCCAAATCCATGCATGTAAGATTTTACTCGAGCACCTTCCTCGATAATCTCTCCCGTTGATATCCTTCTTGCTTTACATAAACATCCCATCAGGTTTTTGACTGAAAGAGTTAATCCCAACACATCGTGGGATTTATATTTAGCCACGGATATGATTGGATATCTTGTCGCGATCTCAGAAATACCCAATTCAATGTCAAAAGGATTCTTATTTTCACAATCTTGATCTCCTGGTGAAAAAATTTCAAACCATTTGCCAGCATTGTCTTTATTGCAATCGATCTGGCTCCAAAGTCCTTCATAATTAGAAAAACCATTATTTTTCATCGCTTGAATAGAATCAGGATTTCCATTAGAGCAATGGGTGGATCCTTCTGCTAAGATTATCTCTTCAAATCCGATTTCTTTCAAAAATTTAGCTAAACACGCACATAATTTCGAATTAGTGCATGCCAATCCTTCATTTTTATATTCTGTTGGTAAGATATTTGGTTTAATAATTACTTTTTTATTCCCTTGTCTCAGAAAGCTCTTAAAAATAACTCTGTCATGGTAAAAAGTATTTTTAATTTCTTCACTCGTTTCCTCGATAGGTTTCCTTATTTCAGTTAAATATACTGAAGATTGGTGTTCTTTTAAAATATTTTTTCACCACATTATATGGTATATGGTTCTCTGATACTTATTTTATCTATTCATTTAAAATTAATTTTATTCTTAGTTCTTGAAAGGTAGGATTGTTATTTGTTTTTCATTATTATGAATCTTTAATGATCAATGAAATTGTAAGTTGAAGATTTTATCTCATGAAATTGCATTTTCTCCTTTTTAATGTATTAAGAAAAAATAGGATGAAATATTAAAAAAAATAGAATTTCTTCAAGATAAAGGAAGGTTAATGTGTTGCACAGGAAATACAAGGATCGAAGGATCTTATCATTTTCTGTGCTTCCTTCTTGATAAGGTTTAGATCACCTTTCTGTTCATATAGTAATTTGCTCTGGTTAGTTATCATTTTATCAATTAGTGGAAGGTTTAATTCCGTTGCAATGAATAATTTGGCTTCCGTGATAATCCGGGCATCATTTATTTTATAATGGTGCATCAATAACCCTCTCGGGGCCTCGAGCGCACCCATTCCTTCGTTTGATTTCAAAGACGTTAATTTAGTAAGAGGAATTTCCTCATTTAGTTCAGGATTTTGGAGAGCAGAAAGAGAATGTATTATTTCGACATACATTTCCATGAGTCGTATGAAGTTGCCAAAAAGCAAGTTATTCTTCCATGCATCATTAAAATATTCGAAATAATTTGTGTATTCATCCTTTCCATATGTTTCTACAAGATGATGTCTTGCAAGTGGTCCAACCAGCACGGTATTATCTTCAATAGAATAAAAATCAATACCCCTAAAATCAGTACTTTTACTAAAATAAGAAGTATAATTATTGGATAAAAAATCAATCACTTTATCATCAAGATTTTTTATTCTAATGAGACCATCATAACGATTATAAGTGCCATGATCGTGCAATGCCATCATAGTCGTTTTGGGAAGATTAAAGGCTTCGGGAGGGGTTTTATCAGAAAATAATTCCACCATTTTTTGAAAAATCCATTCCACATTATTAAGTGCACTTTCAAAATATTTTTGAGCTAATTTTATTTTCTTATTAGAGGGGGTGTAAATAACCCCGCAGGGAATCGGAGTGATTAAGTGGATGGCTCGTCCTCCAAAAATTTTATCAATTTGATTTCCAATATTCACGAGCTCAAAAAAATTACTAATTAGGTTAGGATATTCCTTTATTACATCATAAGGACTTAAAATCTTGGTTTGAATGCCTAAAAGGTGTAATAAATCCGGAAAGGCTTGAAAAATAAAGTGCATCCCGTGAGATTTAAGCAGTTCTCCCGTCAATAATAATTTGCGAAGGAGGAGGAATTGTTGGGGCAAATCAAATTCATACATGTTTTCAATAGTTTTACAGCTTACTATGGTTTGGGCAGCATGGCATACGCCACAAATTCGCGAAATAATCCTGGGAACGTCAAATAGATGTTTTCCTTTAAGAATGGATTCAAACCCGCGATATCCAGATAATTCAAAAATTGCCCGTTCTACAGAATCGTGTTTAAGATAGATCTTGATGCTCCCATGACCTTCTACTCGCGTGCATACATCCACAGTTTTTATCATTTATTTTTCCCTCCATAAGCGTGGTTTTGAAAATCGGTAGAAAAATGCATTATTTTTTATTAATTTCTCTGAAATATCTATTATACTCAAAAAATTAACCATGTTGGAAGTAAAGTCCTTAGAGACGGGACCCATGCACCCTTCACAGGGAATGCCTTGCTTAATGCATTCATATTCACATCCTTCGCGAGTAATTGGACCCATGCACAAAATACCTCTTTTTAAAAAGCATGTGGTCTCTTCTTTTGGCTCAATCTCATCGGAATCAGGATAAAATTTTAAAATTTTGGTCGCACTATTTTTGTCGATTTTCTCTGTTATGGGACAATTTGCACACATGTTTTTATTTGATAATTCAAGCTCTCTCCCTTCGATCAATCGAATTAACACGTTTCCCAATAATTGTGAAGGAGGAGGACATCCAGGTATAATTCCATTTACTTCTATATAATCTGATAGGGGATCTGCCCTTTTCTCCTCAGATAAACTCAATATTCCTCCAAAAGCCGCACATGTTCCTAGAGCATAGACCTTTTTAGCATGGTGGCGAATACTTTTCAACATTGCAATTTGGTTTTCTTCAGAAATACATCCTTCTATTAGAGCAACGTCACAATCTTGAATAATATTATCATCTGTAATGAAGGGAAAATGGGTAAGAGTTACCCTTTCCAAGAATACAGGAAAAATATCCGAGGAAATTATATCCACAATACATCCACTACAAGATGTAAAGGATGTAATGAGAAATTTAGGCTTCATATTTTATCTCCTCCGTTAATTGTTCGTAAAAATCGTTTATGGCTTTGGCAAATTTATTTCCTTCTACAGCATTCATGTGTTTTAGTATTATGCGATTTTTATATTTATCTCCTAAAATTTCTTTCAATAATTTAATTTTTTTCTCAATTTTTTCCACACCATCGATAAACCTACACGCAGATCTTCTACAGCCGATAACCATTACTCCATCAAAGCCCATCTCAAATGATTTTAAAATAAACCTACTATCAACCCTTCCAGTGCATGGAACTCTTATAACAAAAATATTAGGAGTATACCATAATTTTTTATAGCCAGTATCATCTGCAGCGGCATACCCGCATGATTTGCAGCAGAAAGCAATAATTTTGGGTTTTGATTTCAGTTTAGAAAAAATTTCAATGGAGGTTAAAATTTTAGCACTGGTATCTATATTCATTTCAATGGCATTTGTTGGGCATATTGAAACACAAACTCCACAACCCTTGCATTTAAACTTATCGATATTAATTTTTTCCCCATCCATAATAATGGCGTTATAGGGACAAGAATTTAAACATAATCCGCACAATCCACATTTTGTCTCATCAATTTCAATACCACTGAACTCTGCATCTAAAAAATCTTGAGATAATAATGATATCACCTTAAGAGCAACCTCATTAGCAGAGCTGACGGTACTTTGATAATCTAAAGGGCCCAAAATTGTTCCAATTCCATATACTCCTGATGCTAAAGTATCCTTACTCATGAATCCATCATCATTCAACGTAAAGTCCATAGTTTTTCGCAGAGAATGTAAATCTTTATTAGGTACCATGTTCAGGTTTAAAATAATTAAATCACTTTGGTATTCTTCCGTATCCGTAATGATGAATTTATCTTTATTTTTTTCCACTATTTGTAAGTTATGAACATAGTGAATTCTCGAGTCCATAGGAGTCAAGTAAAAATTATGTTGATTTTCTAATCGATTTAAATCATAAAAAACATTTATTTCCGCATTGGGAAGTCTTCCCGAAATACTATTTAAGTATTTTAAAACCAGAATATCATTATACAATGAATACCAATTTTTACTTCCCACTCCCTGAATAATAGATATTGATTTGGGGGAAGTATTATCAGATAATCTTATCAATTGCCCTTCAGTTATCCCATCCGATGATAAAATTCGTTCAAATTCGGGAGAAGTAATAACATCATTGCGAGGATCATGGTTATATTCCTTCAAATTCGAGGGAAAATCTGCTCCAATTGCAATTATTTTTGCTCCTACCTTTATTTGGATTTTTTCTTCCGTATGATCCAAATCTATCGCTTTATTAATACAAGCTCGTTCACAAATCCTGCACTTAAGACAATTTTGTATATCTTCATTATCTATTAGGGGAACGTACGGATAGGAATGAATAAAAGGAATGTAAATTATTTTGCGATTAACTAATCCAAATTCATATTGATCAGGTTTTTCAATACTGCATATGCTTATGCATTGTTTACAGCCGGTACATTTCTTCTCATCAACGTAGCGTGGCTTTTGAAGGAGATTAATGGTGAAATTTCCCACTTCTCCCGTGATGTTTTCTAATGTCGTGTTTGTTAAAATTTTAATATTTTTTTCTTTAGCTAATTCCGCAATTAATTCTGAAATAAAACAGATAGAACAATCTCCCATCTCATAAATACGATTCCAACGTGCAACTTTCCCACCTAAGGTCGGAGATTTTTCAATAAGGTACACTTTTATTCCTGCTCGAGATAAATTAAGTGCAGCCATCATCCCAGCAATCCCCCCTCCAATTATAGCACAACTTTTCTCTATTTCCACCCGCTTTATTTTAACGCTTTCCTGTAATATTACCCTTTCCACTGCAGCCTCAATGAGGAGTTTTGCCTTCTCGAGAATTTTCATGGGATCGCGATTTTTTGCATTATAATAGTGAACCCAAGCACATTGCTCCCGTATATTTGCAATTTCAATATTGACTTTATCGATGACATCCTTGAAAATCCTCTCGAATAGAATTTGATGGGTCTTAGGCGAACACGCTGCAATGACAATTTTATTTAGAAAATTATCTTTTACCCAACGAGATATATTTTCAAAATTTTTTTGTTGGCAGAGATTATTGAAGACTTTCACGGAAATAACGTTTTTTAGTTTGCTAACATAATTTTCTAAGAGCTCAACATTAATGGCTTTTGAAATTTCCGTATTGCAATTACAAATAATCACCCCAACTCTGCTTATTTCACTTCCCTTTGAATCTAAATATTCTGATAATTCTTCTCCAGAGAGAATTCTCTTGTTTAGATTCATAATTTTTAAAATGCGCTTGCCATCTTCGGTGAGAAAGTAATGCTTATTATCTTTATTGATGAGAGTGCCCAAATT
>CAYLZE010000027.1:14413-49844 GCA_964388035.1 uncultured archaeon | reverse complement strand
CTAAACAAACATTTTATTTTAGAATTCGAGTTATCCGAAGCATCTTCCTAATCACCATCTATTTCCTCTTCATAGCTTTTGATCTGATTATTTTCCTTTCTTTATTAGTTCTCCTCTTTTGTAATTTTATTCAAGATAAAAAATATTTTTATCTTAGTTATGTGTTCATGTCTTCCATCTTCATTTATCTTTCTCTCACTCTCATTCCATACTTTTCCATTATCCCATTATTTGTTTTCCTAATACTGAATGGAGTGATGATGAGTTCAGATTTTATTCTTTTCCATAAAATCGTCGCTTTATTTAAGAAGAACTATTATTTAGCGGAAATATTTGTAAAAAGTGCTGAAGAAGGTCAAACATTCCTCTTAGAACTTCCGCACGTGGTAGCATTCAATATAAGTTCATATAGCGGTGTGTATAATGTCAAATACTTGCTTCCTATTTCAAAAAATAAACGCAAATTGGAGAAGAAAGCTCGGCAAGTTGAGTTTATCTTACATAGTAAATTAGGTGAAACAGAATTGAAAATTAATGAAGTGGATTTCAAAATTCAATTTAATAGGAAATTTTTCGAATTTAAAATTAATGATAATTCAGAGGAAATAATCAAATATTTTCAAGCCTTAAGCAATAAGGTTCCCTTGAACATGGACCTTTACGTGTGTTATGAAAAGTTGGCTTTAAATTGGAATTCCATGACTCATAACAAAAAACTTTCATTTAATCCTAATGCTTATATAGCTAATAAAGGGAATTTTCAAGCGCAGCAATTAGAATTTATTAATTGGCAAGAAAATGGAAATAATGCTTTAACAAGTGATTACTTGGTAAAGGCGAGGGTGTTTTTATCTATGGAAAAAACTAAAAACGGAGAACTCTTCCGTGATTTAAGCAACTTTATTGAGCTAAGACCGAGACTCTTCCTGTATACCAAAATTATGACCAATAAAATCGTGTTAAATAAATTTCTATTTTGCAGCGATTTTCCCATTTCTCAAGCGATTATTCCCAAAACGGAAAATTATGAAGATCTCTATCTTGCTCCCGATAGAAATCGAGATAATAGTATTATATTAGGTTATCTTGTAGAAAACTCCCGAGAAACTAAAAGACCTTATCATTTTAAAGTAGACGATTTTGCCAAGGGGGCCATATTATTAGGTAATTCTGGAACGGGAAAAACATACTTACAAGCACATATTGTTAGAGAAATTAATCGAACGAGAAAAGACGTGGGTATCTTAGTTATTAATCTTACAAAATCGGGACAGCACGACTTTTATAAGGAAATTGACATATTAAAGCTTGGAGATTTTAAGATTCCTTATTTTCCTCCTTGTAATGAAGAAGAATCCCCTCTTGATAAGACTATTTTGGCCATGGAATCCTCAAAGTACATTGCAGGCTCTCTCGGGTTAAAAAATATACTCGAAACTATTATTTACGATGTTCTTCTGAAAACTTCCTCTCCTCCCAGCACCATTAAAGCCCTTTTTGAATTAGTGATACAACATTTGAAAGAGAAACCCTATGATGCCAGATTAACCAATAACTTCATTCAAGCCATTCAAAATCGAGTAAGTGCTTTCGTGGATACAGGTTTGATGGAACTATTTTCATTAAAAGAGGAATATGACTATCCTCCTTGGTTTAAAGCTTGGTTAGGGGGAAAATCCTTTTTTATCAATTTAAAAGCGCCTCAAAATATCCAAAGATTCACAATTTTTGCTCTTCTCAATCTTATAAGATATCATTTAGGAGCAAAAGAAACGAATCATTTAAAGAATTTGATCATGATTGATGAAGCACACGTACTCTCCGGACCTCCTCCTAAGAGATTAAGCGTGGATGATGATGAGATGGTAACATTTAATGTGCAAACCCAAATCTTTTCGAATCTTATTAATGAATTCCGGAGTAGAGGTGTATCATTAGTTTTAGCAGACCAACAAGAGGAAACTCTGGAATTTGCAAAAACCACGGGATTAAAGGTTTTTTTAAGAACTCGAATTACGGGAGAATATCTTGATGAAAATACGTTAAAATTGATTTCTCGTCTAAAGAATCGTCATGCCATTGTTTTATCAGAAAATGAAGTGGTTCAAATAAAAACTCCAAATTTCATGTTTTCCTGAAAATATACTTCATTTCTAATTCCTTGGTCAAGAAATTAATTCCATTAAGTTCATTATAAGTCCTATCTATTAAGCTCTGAGTATATTGCTTAGCTTGTTCTTTTGTTATTTTATAATTAAATGTAAAAATTATGGTAGCAACCAGCGACAACATGAAAGGAATTACGGACATCTGGAAGTTTGACCCGAATTTCGTTAATTCAATATGAGTGTTAAAAAGTCTGCCATTTTTTCAGAAAAAATGATAATCATGGCGTAGAATAATCCTCAAGGTATTTCGATAATAGAATCTTTATTACTTACGAAAACAATTAATAATCATATACCCTTTAAACAAATGTTATTACATTTTTCGAAGTGATTATATTAGATGAATGAAACTTCAATAAGAAAAAGTACAAGGAGATGGTGGGAGAAACCCGGATTTGGAATCATGTATCAAATTGAAGCGAGACCCGGGTGGATTTGGGACAGAGATTTTGATAAATTTAATGAATCAATGAAGGATGAATATGGGAAAATTAATTTTAATGGCCCTTTCTGTAAAATGAAAGATTGGGTAGCTTATTCAGAGCGAGTTGGAGTAGATTATCATATTTTTGAAGCAAAATGGCACGACGGTATCTGTTATTTTGACACACAATATACCGAATGGAAAACACCGGAAGATTATTGTAAGATTTTCTCCGAACAAAGTAAAAAAGCACGTATTCCTTTCATGTTTTATTACTCCAGCGTTTTTGATCACAATCCTCAATTTGATAGCATCCAACCCATTAGAGAATTCACCCCTTCTTACCTCGCATTGCATAGAGAAAATGGAAAAGAAGTAGCCAAATTTTCGCTCGGTTTTACTCAAATGATAATTACACTAGCAATGGCACATATAATGGAGCAACTTAAGAACCACGATAAACAAGCCCCCTCACAACCGCCATCTTTTGAAATTAAAGTCGATCGCCCTTATAGTACACGCTTTTTCAAAAAAAAAATGAAAGAGATTGAGGAAAATGATATCCAATTTAATTACAATCCTGAAAAATATGAAACTTATTTGAAAAACCAATTGAGTGAATTAATAGAAAAGTATGATCCCGATGGAATGTGGATGGATTGGTTCATGAAAGAAGCTATTAGAGAAGGATCGACCATCTTAATAATGGATCTCATGAAAGAGAAATATCCCAATGTCATTCTTACTTTTAATAACAGCGTTAATGAAAAGGTGAGATATTGCCAATATCTCAGTGGAGAAGCTCATACAGTAGAATCTGCATGGGATCAAGGAAATAAATTGAGAAACAAAACTATGCCATGGGAGCTCGTTGGTCCCGCTGCTAAGAACTGGTTTGATCCTAACCCACGGGAAGATCCATTTGAAATAGGAAGAATAGCTGCAATCATCATGGCAAGCGGAGGAAAATATTGCTTTGGGTTACCTTCTCAAATGGATGGAAGCTTATATCCCGAGCCCTCTACTCAGGTAGAGGCGTTTGGAAAATGGTATGAGCCGAGAAGGGATTTGTTTACTGAAGCAATTCCGATGAATTATAAAAGGAAAAAAGTTCCAGGGGTAAAATTAGATGATGAAAATTTTGGGATTATTGGAAGCCAGCAAGTTAATGATCGCATTCTACATGTTATAAATTTAACGGGGATTCAGAAATTCATTACTATAGAACTTGAATCAACCATTTGGGCTGGCATTAAGAAAATAATTTTAGAACCAAATGGCATTAAATTAGATGTCGAAAAAATTGAAAGCAATTTCTGCGTCGAGATCTCCAAAGAAAATTTAGATAAAATAGATACCATTTTAAGAATCGTTTAGGATTCTCAATTATTTTAACATATCTTCTCTTTCTAATTTATTTTTATCTTTCTATTAGTTCCAATATTGGTCTCCAGATCATTTTAGTATGACTTAATACATACTTTAATCAAGAAATATAATCTAAATACGGAAAATGGAGGTTTTGTAAAAAATGTCGAAAGGTTATTGTCCTTATTGCATGAAAGAAGTCTTCGTGAAGAAGGAGGATTTTAGGGTTGGGTTAGCTATTTTCTTGCTTATATTTACTGCAGGATTTGGATTATTTATTTATCTTTTAGTCTATTTAGATAAAAAAGCAGATAGGTGCATCTTTTGTGGTTCAAAGTGTCAACCTTTATTATTGCATGTTCAATCTAATGCAAATGCAACGATAGTGGCTACTACTCAATCTTCTAATCAAAGTGCAACTCAATTAGTTTATCCCATGAAGCAAGCTGTTGTTTTAGAAGCCCCACATTTTTGTCCAAATTGTGGTGCTGAATTAGAAGACAACGGAACCCTTAAATTCTGTTCATTGTGTGGGACTAAAATCAATGAATAAGTCCTTTTTTCTTTCTCTTTTTTTTATTCTTTTAAAATTTTCATGAATCGATAGAAATAATCATAAGACATTTCAGAATGCTTATCTTCTTTAGAATAATTTAATCCTTCTGAGAAAATTCGTTCAAATCCTTTAGAATCTTTATTTTGTATGATTTCTTCATATTCTTTAATAATCTATTTATATTCTTTAATAATTTTTTCAATGAGTTCTAAGACTTCTCCAAATTGAGGATTCTCCATTTAAATGTCACCAAACATTTCCATCTTTCTTTGGATGACGCTTTCTGCGAATACTTATTGAATTAGAAAGGTAATTCCCGTGTAATTGGTTAACTCAGAGAGAGAATTACTGGTAATGCGAAAAAAATATTTTAAGAGTTTTTTTATTACTTTTTCTCGCTATTTTTATTTAATCTATATTTACAACGATCACCGCATCCATCTTCTTCAGTGGGCTCGTGATCTTCGCTATCAAAATCTATGGGAAGAACTAGATCTTTCGCAATTTCGGTGACAATTTCCATATCGACGGTGGAAACATCGGGATTATTCCTGAAATGATAGTTTATGATTTTATCCAATTTATCCAAGCGAGAGCTCGCAATTAGAATGCAAACGTTATAATTCCCACTCAAGCGAAAAGCATTTAACATGAATGGACAATATTTTGCCATATCTAATACTTCTTGAGGATTCTTGGTTTTAATTTCTACCGTGGCTAAATGAAGATCGACCATCCTGAAATTGATACCCGGTTGAAATTGTAAAATTCCGGATTTTTCTAACTTTTTTATGCGCATGCCGACGGTTGGCTGGGATCTATCAATCTTTTCGGCAATTTCCGTGTGAGTCATGGAAGGATCTTGCTGAACTAGTGTAATAATTTTCCGATCCACATCATCTAATTTCAATTTTTCAGAAATCATTTTTTATCGAATTTTTTATTTCTTTTAGATATATAAGATAATCATGGTATTTATATTTTATAAATAATCATTTATTATTTATAATAATTATTTTTCCCAGAATATAGTTAAAAAGATTTAATCTATAGTTATTGCATTATATTTACAAGCAGTAGTGCATAGATGGCATTTTACACACCGATCTTCTCTTTCTTTCACGATAGTGCATTCATGTGTCGAATCTTTATTAATAACCTTATAAATTCCCCGAAAACAAGCTTTTTCACAGCTGAAAGAAGTACACGAGGCACATTTGCTCGTATCGATGTGATGAAAACTACGCTTTTCAAGATTATTTCCATTATTTATGATGCTCATCTTGAGAATCAAGGAGATTATCTTTAATATTTATTAACTTTATATTCTATAAACATGAAAATTTGGATCAAATACTAAAATAATACCCTCTAATTGTTTATTTAAGATTCATAAAAAACGGATTTAATAGTAAATACAACATTATGTTAAACAAGATTTTTCTTTAAATTTTCTTCAATTAGAGATATAAGATCATGAAAGACACCAAGCAGCTTCTTTATAAAATTCCCTATTTGAAAAAGGGGATATTTTTAACGAGACCTAACCGATTTGTAGCAGAAATCCAGCATGATGGAAAGAGAGAATTAGCACACGTGCACGATCCGGGACGTTTAAAAGAATTATTGATCAAGGGGGCAGAAGTGTTATTTACCCATTCAAGAGGAAAGTTAAAGTATTACATAAAAGCAGTTAAAAAAGAGGAGAAATGGATCCTTATCGATTCCGCCCAACATTCTAAAATAGCGAGAATTCTCTTTTCGTTTTTACCTGAATTTTCAAACATAAAGGAAATACGTAAAGAAGTGCCGCTTGGAAATAGTAGGATTGATTTCATGCTGGATGGTACCCCTTTGGAAGTGAAAGGAGTCACTTTAGTGGAAAAAAGGATAGCATTATTTCCCGATGCACCTACAGAGAGGGGTACACGGCACGTTAAGGAAATTATTGAATACCAAGGAATGCTTCTTTTTTTAATTTTTCGAAGGGCAAGGGAATTCATGCCAAATACAAAAATGGATGCCAAATTCTCAGAAGCTCTCCATAAAGCTAGAGAAAAACATATTAAAATATATTGCATTCAAATAAGATTCGATGGAGAATCCCTTTTTTATGAAGGTAAAATCCCTTTAGGGGAATTTTAGATATTCATATTGTCATTTAATGTCGAAAATTTTTAAGATAAGCAAAAGGAAATGGAAAAATATCTAAATATCGAATAAATCCGTAGAAAGATATCTTTCGCCCCAATCGCAAATCATAAACACCAGATTTTCACCTATTTTAAAGTCTTTTGCCGCCACGTTAATGGCAGCCCAAGCGATAGCTCCGGAGGAGATTCCCGCAAAAATACCTTCTTGACTTGCTAATTTTCTGGCAACCTCCACGGCGTCTTTGTATTCTACTTGAATGATTTTATCATAAATCTTCGTATTGAGGACTTCTGGGATAAATCCCGCACCTATTCCTTGAATTTTATGTTTCCCCGGTGCTTCCCCGCTCAGCACAGCGGAGTTTTTGGGTTCGACAGCATAGATTTTAATACGCGGACCAACTTTTTGTTTTAGAATTTCCCCCACGCCCGTGATGGTTCCTCCAGTACCTACCCCTGCCACAAACCCGTCAACTTTTCCATCCAAGTCATTAAATATTTCTTTGGCAGTAGTCTTACGATGAATTTCGGGATTTGCATTATTCTTAAATTGCTGAGGAATATAGACGTTATTATCTTCTTTTGCCAATTCTTCTGCTTTTGAAATAGTTGCTTGCATTCCCCCTTCAGCAGGAGTTAGGATTAATTCCGCTCCTAATGCTTTCAAGACCTTCCTTCGCTCAATAGAAACAGATTCCGGCATGATGATGGTTAAGGCATACCCTTTCGCAGCACAGACTAAGGCCAGACCGATTCCCGTGTTTCCTGAGGTGGGCTCCACAATCTTCGAATTAGCATTAATCAATCCCTCCTCTTCTGCCTTCTCGATCATCGCCATCCCAATTCTATCCTTCACGCTTCCCCCAGGATTGAAATATTCGAGTTTAGCATAGAGGTTTGGTTCAAGACCCTCCGCTAATTTATTTATTTTCACTAAGGGGGTATTTCCAATCGTTTCAATAATATTTTTATATACCTTTCCCATTACAGCACCCTTGATTATTTATTTTAATTAAATTCCACCACCATATTTTCCATAATATACCTCAATATCATCTTCTCGAGGATCAGAAACAGGGGAAATTTTCTTTTCTAATTCCGTAATTCTTTTATTTAAGTCTTCCAAAACGATGGAAAAAGGATCGGGGAGATCTCCATGTCTTAGATCAATTTTTTGAGGCTTTTCTCCCTCCTTGGATATAACTCTTCCGGGAACTCCAACGACTACCGAATTTGGAGGAACATCATGCACTATCACGGAATTTGCTCCCACCCGTACATTATCTCCAACCGTAACGGGACCTAGAATTTTTGCTCCCGTCCCGATCACCACGTTATTACCAATTGTAGGATGTCTTTTCTTTTTTTCTAATGATACCCCTCCCAATACCACGCCTGCATATATTGTCACGTTATTTCCTATTTGGGAGGTCTCTCCAATCACCACCCCCGCACCATGATCAATGAAGAAATCACTACCTATTTCCGCGCCAGGATGGATTTCTATCCCCGTCAATTCTCTTGCGATGTCCGAGATGTATCTTGGCACAAAAGGCATTCCGATCTTCCAAAAAAAATGAGCAATACGATATAATAATACCGCTTTTACACCAGGATAACTGGTTAGTACCTCGATTAACGTGTTTGCTGCGGGGTCTTTCGTAAAAGCGGCATTCACATCTGAAATAAAAAAATCTAATATTTTTTGAAGATAAATATTTAATTGCTCGTTATCTATGTCCCTTGTCTTGAAATCTAAATTTAAAACGCAATTTAGACATTGATTTTCCTCTAATTTCTCTCCTAGTTTAAACTCCTTGCCACAATTTAGACATTTAAGTACATTATTTTCCATAAAAATCAAATTGAAAGATGATATGCAATAAAAGCTGAGGAATATAAAATAACCAATGAAATTATTATTTAAAGTATAACCATACATATAATTAATGATACGGCTTATGAATCATAAATAAATCACCTTTTTTATTTTACGTGCACGGACCTACAAGGAATATTTCCAATAAATTATAGAGCTAATTTTTAAATTTCTTCTTTTAATAATTTAAGGATAGAAACCTAAATAAAAAATTATAACTAGAGGTAAATTTGAAACATGTCTGAGAAAATGATAAGGATGCCCGAAATTGTAGCATGGGCAGATGATGAACATGATAATTATCACATCGAAATAAAGCTGCCGGGAATCGACCGGGAAGCAATTAAATTAAAAATGCACGAAGACTCCTTTTTCATCAAGGGGGAGTCAGAGGATACGGTTTTTATCGGAAGCTATGCTGTTTGTTGTGAGATTTCCCCGCAAAAAGCAAAAGCTAATTATAAAAACGGTTTATTGAAAGTGGATGTACCTTTTAAAGATCCCATGGAAGGGGCAGTTGATGTCACCATTGAATAATCATTTAAAGGTGTGAAAAATATGAATGAAGAAGTAATAGAACGATTTTATGAATCTCCTGAAGTTTGTACGTACCCCGATGAAAATCACCAGAATTACCATATTGAAGTACAACTCCCAGGAGTTCCAAAAGAAAAAATTAGATTAAAAATGCATGAAGATAGCTTTTTTATTTCTGGAGAAACGGAGGACACCGTTTACATTGGTTCTTATGCAACATGCTGTCCCATTGATCCATCAAAAGCAAAAGCGGTATATAAAAGTGGTTTATTAAAAGTGGATGTACCTTTTAAAGAACCCGAGTTCCAGAACGTTGAAATCAAAATAGAGTAATCAAATTTTTGCTCTTTTCTTTTTTTTTTTTAACTTTTCACATGTTTTCAACCACTATTTTTTTGTGATTCCATTTTTACATTTATAACTCAGGAAGGAAAAAATTAAAATAGGATTATTTAAATTAAAATCCGTGCTTGAGTGCCAAAAATATTTACGAACTATGTTATTAAGAATATATGGTTAGCGGGAGTCAAGCTCATAAGTGAAATTACGTGGATATAAAATAATTTCATAACTTTTATCTGAATTAGTTCGCTTTAAAGTTTGGATAGAAAAAATAGAGGGAATCGCCCTCGAGATTCCCTCCATAAAACCCCCAGATACCTAGATTTTTATTTAAAAGTTTTTGTTGACTATTAACCACCTTCTAAATATAAGGTCCTATGGGAAACCCTTATCAATTTCTTGAAAAGGTATCAGTTTAAGAATTTTAATTTTCTTAGACTTGATAGAGTATTCTAGGAGGGAGTGTGCCTTTTAAACTTTTCGGGTGATCCAGAGATGGGGATTAGGGAGCTTTATCTCTTAAAATAATCCTTACATTTTTGTTAAATTTCTTCATTTAAATAGGATTTTTCATTTCGTGGATCACTTCTTCGAAAATTTAGCTTTCTCCCTATTAAAATCAATTTCTTATAGATTTAAAAACTTGATGGTTCTAACTTATATCTTCAAGCTAATCAACGTTTGAAAATTCAAATATCAGTATTTTAAAGATTATTTTGTTATTAATATTAATTTAATGCATTTAATCAAAATTCCTAAAAATCTTTCAATTTAGCTCTTACAAGTACTTTATAAATATTAGCATTAACCCGTTTTCATTACATTTTTTAAAATTTTAGACCAACATAAAAATGTTAATTCGAATTTTTCTATAAAGACGACCCTTCTATTTAGATCTGCAAATATTATAACTAATAATCGTTGAGATAAGAACATGGACTCACGTGATTTTTTCGCATTCTTTATTAATTTCTTTTAATGTAGCAGCGAAATCTGTCCACCAAGCCTGACCTTGTTGGGAAACAAAAATACTATCGACCTTACTCGAATCCAAGCACCTAATTTCCGGGTTAGTTTTTATTTTTTCTTGCCAGAGATGTGAGAAAATTTCACTCATATTAATTTTTACTTTATGTATCAATTCCTCATAGGTAGTTTCCACGGGTTCCGTTTTCTGTAACTTTTTGAGTTGTTCATACTTAGTTTTTTCTTTCGCTTGAGCCAAGTCGTTGCAGTTAATCGTGACAGTGAAAGGATAATCTTTTCCATAAGTACAATATTTTTGAATTTCACACGGAATGCAATATTTTCGAAAATTAATAGAATAATCTTGTAAACCAATGATGGAAAATTCTAAAATTGGCATGTGTTACTTATCTTTTTTTGATTATTTAAATGGTGAGCTTAATTCTAATACAAGTAAATGGAATTGAGGCAAAAAATTTTTTAAGATTTAAAGTTTAATTTTATTAACTTAACTTTTAAAAAAATGATTCTTACAACATTTTGTAAATAATGCGAGTGTGGCTTAAAAGCGGGGGATTTACGTCCGTTTAGCAAAGCCTGGTATAGCGCCCGCCTGATATACTCTAATACAGAGTTTTGAAAGCGGGAGGTCCGGGGATCGAAAAGGGATGGCTCCTCGCCACCTGCGATAATCCCCGCATTCGCACCATCCTTTCATTCATGAAACTTTAAAAAAAATCTAATATTTTTGCTTTTATATTACTAGATCTATTGATGAAAAATTCGAATTAAACTCAAATGCGAGATCCTATCGGTATTATCATTTCGGGGACGCCAGGAACGGGAAAAACTACGATTTCAAAAAGATTAGGAACTCTTTTACCCGCCAGAGTTTTGAATCTTACGGAGATCATTATCTCGGAAAAATTGACTGCCGGTTTTGATAAGAAAAGAGAGACATACATCGCAGATTTTAAGAAACTCATACCTTATCTTAAGAATTTCATCCAAACGGCGAAAAAAGAGCAAGTGGAACGTGTTATTATAGAAGGGCATTATGCAGACGTCGTTCCCAACGAATATATCAATCAAGTTTTCGTTTTTCGATGCAATCCTGATGAATTGAGGAAAAGATTAGAGGAACGGGGTTATACTCCACAAAAAGTATCAGAGAACGTTCAAGCAGAGATTTTAGGCAGTTGTACGAATTATATGATTGAAAAGGATTTGGAAATTCCCATAATGGAGATTGATACGAGTAACATCAGCATTAGCGAGACTAGCCAATTGGTTTTTAATATTATAAAAGGTAATATTAAGATAGAAGGGTATATATATGGAAAAATAGATTGGTTAGAATTCTTGAATAACCAGGATCGTTTAATGGAATTTTTTGATTGACTGCAAGACTTAATAGTGTGGGTGAAGTAGGTGAAATTTGAGATAACAGACACGGAAACCATGGGAAGAATAGGCAAGATGGTTGTAAATGGCAAGGAAATGGTAACTCCGAACTTATTTCCCGTAGTCCATCCTTATAAGAATTCTCTTTCTGTGGCGGATATTGAGAAGATTGGTGGACAGTGTCTCTTCACTAATGCTTATATCTTATATCAAAACGAGTATTGGAGAGAGAAAACCTTAAAGGAGGGCATTCATGATCATTTGGATTTTCATGGAATTATTGCGATGGATAGCGGTGCATTTCAGCAATACATGTATCATGAGAAAAATTTTCAGATTCAAGCCGAAGAGATAGAATCTTTTCAGGAAAATGTAGGGACCGATTTTGGTGTAATTTTAGATTGGCCCGTACAAATAAACGATTCCTACGAGGATGCCAAAAGAAAGGTATTAACGACTATTAAGCGGGCTAAAGATAACGTGTCAAGGAGGAAAAGCTCGAGTTGCCATTGGTTTGGTCCAATTCATGGTTCAAGGTATCCTCAATTGTTAAGAATGAGTGCAAATCGCATGAAAAACTTAGATTTTGACGTGAATGCTATTGGTGGACTGGTGAAAGCTTTCTTGGAGTATCGTTTTGATTTAGCACTGGAAATCTTATTGACAGTGAAAAGGCACGTTTATCCAAATAGGCCCGTTCATATGTTTGGATTAGGATTACCTCAATTCTTTTCCTTGGCTATCGCTTGTGGTTGTGATTTGATGGATTCCGCCGCATACATTTTATTTGCCAAGGAAAATCGCTATTTTACATTATCCACGGGTACAAAAGATTTAAAGGAATTAGTGGAATTTCCGTGTCATTGTCCGATTTGTTCCGCGCACACACCTTCAGAATTACAGAAATTTGATACTCAATTAAGGACGGAATTACTTGCAAAGCATAATTTATATTTATCTTTTTCAGAACTAAAGACAATAAGGCAAGCTATCAGGGAGGGAAATTTGTGGGAATTAGTAGAGAATAGAATTAGAAATCATCCCAATTTAGTAAAAGCATTTAAATTGATAAAAAATCATGCGGATAACTTCGAATTCCATGAAAAAATATATAAAAACCATGGAAGATTATTTACCTCCTCGGAAAGTCAATATCGTCCCATTCATTATCGCCTTGAAAGAAAACTGCAACGGTTTTATCGCCCTCCTGAAGGTGTGAAGTATTTACTTATCTTACCAGAATTAGATACCAATATATTAAATTCACCCGGTATAGAGAGATGGTTAAAATTTCTTAAAGAAAATGAGTTGATCCCCTTTCAAGAAATCCATGTTCTATTCTTAACTTATTCTTTAGGATTAATTCCTCTTGAATTAAGTAATACGTTTCCCTTTGGTCAATATGAGCCACTTATTACTATTCTTAATGCAAATGAACCCCCCCTACAAGATTTCATGCGTAAGTGTACAACCTTTTTGAAAATCATTCATAGTCATTATATCAAGTCAGCTCTTTTTATTCCCACTCAATATTACAATCAATTCAATGAAGTAATGGAATTTCAAAATAATCACATTTTAAGAGCGTTTTCTGGGTTATTAGAATTACATTTTGATTCCAGATATTCCGTTCAAGGGAATTTAGAAGAAATATTACACTATTTTAAAAAGGACCCATGAAATCAATGTTAGATAAAATAAAAGCAGAGGGACATCAAAATATTCGATGTACTCATGAAACTACTATTGAGATCACGAAAGATTCTTTCTTGACTAAGAGGGGGAATTGCATTTTAGGAATTAACGCATCTAAAAGCTGTGTTGATTTAAATGAAGAATTGAAGCGAGAAATAAAGAGTGGAAAAAAGATTAAGGTAACCATTAAATTTGGGGAATTTAATGATATATTTTATGGGTATGGGGATAAAAGGCTATCTCTCTCGAATGAGAGGGCAATGGTTTTCAGAAAGAGTACTTTCATCTGTGATAGAACGGTCTTAATAAGATGCAATAAATCTTCAAAAGATATAAATCGGAAATTATTAAATAACCTAAAAACACCCGAGCATGCATTTTATTTAATTTTCGAATTAGCTGAGTAAAATGACCAATAGAGAAGTAGAGAAATCCAAATATTTAAAGGTCAGAACAGTAGATGGCTCCAAATTTATTAATTTCTTGAAGCATTATTACAAGGGAAAATCTATCGTCGACCCTAAGAGAAAGGTTCTCCATGAGGAAAAATTCATATTTTTTCCTTTAGATGAGAGGGGAGAGGAATCTTTAAATTTTCTTCAAGAGCTCAAGGAGATTGTCTCTTATCAGATTGTTGCCAGAAAAAGTATTGAGAACCCTAACTACGTGTTTAAAACACTTAAAGAAGGGATAAAGGAGTTAATACCTCTTGAATATTTGGAATTTGTCCCAAACTCCTATGATATAATTGGGAACATAATTGTAATCGAATATGATCGTATTGATCAATTACCCGAACAAGAACGAGAGTTCTTCAAGGAACATATTGCTAAAAAGTTAATTGAAAAACATAAAAACGTTAAAACCGTATATGAGAAGGTGGGTAAAGTCGATGGTCGGTATAGATTGCGAGAGTTAAAGTTAATTTGGGGTAAGGCGAATTCTGAGACCATCTATAGAGAAAACGATTGTTTATTTAAACTAGATATAAAAAAGACCTACTTTAGTCCGAGATTAAATCATGAACGCAAGCGTGTTGCTTCTCAAGAATTTAGGAAAAATGAATTAATTGTCGACATGTTTGCAGGAGTAGGACCTTTTTCCATCCAAATTGCACGAGAACATGACGTGATCATTCATGCGTTTGATATAAACCCACAGGCCTTTAATTATTTAGTAGAAAACATAAATCTGAACACCTTAACAGGTCAAGTAATTCCCTATAACCTAAATATTAAGGACTTGCCAAAAAATACCTCAGAAATTGGTCAAAAATTAAGAAATAAAGTAGATCGAATAATCATGAACTTACCCGAAAGTTCCTTAGATTTCATCGACGTGGCGTGCTTCCTTATCAAGGAGGAGGGAATCCTTTATAATTATCAAATTTGCGAAAAACCTCAGTCCATCAAAAAAAGTTTACTAGCTCTTGAAAATGCATTGAAAAAGAATCAACGGAATATAATGAAAGTACTTAATACCAGAATAGTTAAACAATACTCACCTAAGGCAGATCTCATTGCTCTCGATGTGAGAATTAATTCAAATTGATAATTCAACAAAAAATGGTTTAATTAGAAAATATCTGGAAACTCTTGCTCTAATTGAACTGAATGTAATTTCTTAAAAACAAGCATAAAAAGGATGAGAGAACCTAAAACCATAAATTTTATTTCGAATTAATCTTAATATTCTTATTATCGAGGTTTTTTCTTATTATTTTTAAGATAATAATAAGAAAAAGATAATATTATTTCTTTGTAATGGACTCGTAACCTAGCATGGATCCTTGCGGAAAATTACGAGCAAGCCAGATAGGGTGTCGGACTTCTAAGATTCTTCAAATCGGGAGAGATCCGAAAGTCGCAGGTTCGAATCCTGCCGGGTCCGCTCTTTAATAACATTTTCATTCTTTAAACAATAATTTCCTTTCAAACCAATTTATTTCCTCCATTTTATTTTAAAATTAAGGATAGAAACACTTAGTAATGATGGAGGATTAATATGAGATTAATATTCCTTATTTATTAATTCGGATGGATTTTTCTAATTAAATAGGACAGTTAATTTCCCCTCGATAAGATATTGATGCAGTCAACCATGTTAAAACGACGTGATTTTTATCATCAACGCATATGTTATTCCTTTAACTGGAATCTTAAACATCACAAACAAATTCTTAACAAAGGGGAAAATAGTTATGAAGAATTTAAGATATTAGGGACTTATTTTAAGCGCATTTATAATGGAGAGATTCCCGAAGAGATTTTTAATTCTCGAGAAGTTCCTCGAATTTCCCGCTTTAAAATTACAGGATTAAAAAGAGCATATGTTAATAGTCTGAGCAAGCAATTGATAAGGTCCGGTATAATTAAGCATCATGATGCCCAATCAAAATTTCCTAAGTATGCACAAAATGTCTATTTGACATATAAGACGAATAGAATCTATAAAACACCGGGGCACGGGCCCGTGTTAAAGAATATCTTAATTCGAGATGAAAATGCGGTTGCTATTGAGGTTCCCATTTGGAAGAAATTCAGATCCTCTTATTTAACAGGGCATATAGATTTAATTCAATTTGATAATGACATGGTTAAAGTGATTGACTATAAACCAGAAGGTAATTTTCTTTTATCATTACCACAAGTGGCAACTTATGGTTTATTAATCAAATCTAACTTTTTCTTAAGAAATATTAGTTGTATATCTTTCAATAAACATGAGGCGTGGGAATTTGAACCGAGATCTACTTTAATGCAGATTGGTGAATACTTACAATCTCAGAAAATTAATAGACCGTGGGAGTATTTTTTAACTCCAGAATGAAGCGATTATTTATAGGTTTCTTCTACTTCTTTTTGTTCGGGCGAAAAATATTTCCTAAATATGAAGTATGCAATTATCATTGAAAAAAATTGAATTAAGATTCCATAGAGCGAAATTATTAACCCTTTATATTCCAGAATTCTTAATATGATTGCAAAATTAAACCCGGACAAAGCTATCATGCACAAGAATAAACCTTTCACAATAAGACTAAAAGAATCTTTTATATTACTGAATCTTTTTCTAATCCACAAGAGTATAGAAGCCATGATCCACTTACAATTGATAGTTATTCTTGTTAATATTTCAAAATTTTAAAAATTTATTGCTATTCAAAGAAATTATTAATTATCTTTTTTTATTTTTAAATTTCGTATAAAGCGCCTTGTTAAGATAATCTCCGATCTTTTTTGCCAATTGTTTGGAGATTTCGAATCTCTCTCCTTCTAGCATATTATTTATTTCCGTGCTATTTGGGGCATGGTTAATTCTTTGAGAGATCACGTTTTTAACTACATTTTCCGTGAAAGTTGTAACTGTTTCTTCATTAGGGAAGTCCACGTCGGGCGCATGAATTTCTAATTTATCCAAAACAAAGAAGAAATATTCTAGGAACAAATCGAGAGAATTTCCATCTTTTTCACTAAACAGTTTAATATTATCTGAGGCTATTTTAGTATCATTCTCTTGCCAATAAAGGAGGGTAGGATTGATTCCGGGGCTATTTATTCTCATTAGTGAAGAAGTAATTCTTCGTTCAATCCAATTGAATGCGCTTTCTTGTTGTAATTTACGTATCTCCACCTTCTTTTGTTCCTTTTTTTCAACTTCTTTTTCAACTATTTTCTCTACTTCTTTTTTTCTCTTTCCTTCAAAGGTTTCAAATCTTTTTATCAAATCATAAGCCATGCAATAAGAACTCGGTGAAATAAATTCCGCTTGCAGGGTTATAGGTTTAATTCCTTCATATAAGGGACTGGGTACGTTTTGTAGCTCAGCCATGCTAGCTTTTAAGGGTATATCGATTAATCGAGATAGTATGAATCCATTCACTAAAAAGGGTTTATTATCAGCATTCAACACAATAATTAATTCCTTTTGCCTTTCGAAAACTCGATTTATTAATAACTCTTCGAGTTTAATTTTTACCCAATCTTCCGTCTCTGTTAGTCCCGAGATTTTTTTAAGACCTAATAAATAGAGCGCCTTGTCGTTTGTGATTTTCACGTAAAGTTCAATAATCCTACTTAATTGTCTTAAAATTTTAGAAAGGATTAGATAAAAAATTTCTTTTGAGATATTCTCCAAAATATCACTAAAATTGAGTAATAAAAGGATTTGGCTGTAATTTTTTAACTTTAACTTTTCTAAAAATATATTATCTATAATTTTCTTTTTCCTGAAAGCTTCTCTAATTTCATTTTTTTCTAATTGAATTTTCTTTTGTATCAAATTCCATAATGTTTGATGATCAGTATTATCTTGATTTAATAATTTCTCAAAATCTAAGTCGGTAATTGTATCATTAATATTGAGGGATTTCTTCAAGGCAGGCAAGTCTAATTCATAAATTACTTTTTTAACTAGATATATCTGATTTTTCTTTGGATCATTCAAGTTCATGATATCAAATTTATTAATATTATACCGAATCATATTTTGATTGACTTGTCTTGATAAATCCTCATTCATATTCATCATTTGAGAGATGTTATAAATTCCAAATTTGTTTAGGGTGAAGATAATATCGCTAAAATCACGCTCAGAAAGAGCTTGTAAAAAGTAAATGAAATCATTTGGGGTTGCTTTTAATTTCTCCGTGAAATTCTCTATCAAAAACTTCAGCATGGCTTGTTCGAATTCATCATAATTAATATTAGTAAAAAGAACTTCCTTTATTCTCGATATTAATTCCTTCCGGAGTTCATTTCCTGTAATATGAGCTTTTAAACCATGAATTGAAATGGGATATTTTTCTAAATGATAAGTAAATATTTTTCTCTTTAACATTCTTACAGGCATAGCTTGCGTTTGTAATTCCTTGTGAGAATGGAACTCATATTCTTCTTGAATTTTTTGTTGTAATCGATTTAAGGTAGAAAGTTCGATATATTTGTCTTCTTTTTCTTTTCTCTTCAATTTTTCCTCAATTTCGATTGATATTTCTTTCATGGAAGCACTTTCATCTAATATCATCGATTTAATATCATTCGTTAATCCCAATAAATCACTGATAAGATCATAAAAACAAAATAGAGGATAAGAGCGAACCATTTCTAATAATTCCTCTTCGAGATACATATCAATAGATTTAATTAATTCTTCTTTTTGTAAATTCTGCAAATCTGGTTCCCTTTCCTTTAATAATAATTCTAAAAATTTATTTTCAATATCTATTTTTTTGAACAAGAGTTCCGTTTCTAAATTGAATGAATCTTTCAATAAACTATTCAATTCTTCCAGTAAGAGCGACTTTTCCGCAAATTCTAATTTTCTGGTAGATTCTACAGAAGTTACATCCTTTTTTAAGGTATCTTTTACACGGATCCCTAAATTATGGTAGAGATGCACGGCAGCTGTAGCGATTAAGATACCTTCTAGAGTAGTATTTTTGGTAGTAAGTTCAAAAATTTTTTCTTTATCCGCTTCTCTTTTAAAGTGAGATATTAGAAGGTCAATTGTTTGGAAAAAACGAAAAGTTGTTTCAATTGCAGTTTTTTTACGTTTCACTCCACTTATCATAATTTTAACACCCTTTTGCTTTATTTTTAAAATATTTCAATTTCTAAAGAGAGAAAGGAGTCACGTAAATAGCTAAATCTCCCACTCTCTGAATACTTTTTTAAAATTATTGCCTACTTCTAGTTCTACGACTTTTTTTAAAAATTTAAAATTAAAAACATGGAATAAATCCCCATTAAATACCTCTTTTTCATCAGTTGTCAAATTATGTTTCAATATTATTATTTTAGGACGAGGAATTAATTTAGAAAAATATTTTAATTCTGTTTCTCGAAGATATGTCATGAAAGAATCTCCATTTTCTATGGAAAAAAACGAAAGAGGGGGATTAGGCTCACTGTTAAGGTTGAAAGCTTCAATTTCTCTTTTAATCTTCGATTTTAAATAATTGGGAAATTCTTCCTTAATGTCCAAGCAGAACTCATATTGCTTAAAAAAATCTAATAATTGCGGCTTTTGAACGGGATCTTCTATTTTAGCAATGTAAATATTTAAGAAATCTAAAAAGTTCTCAACTTTTAATTCATATGCTTCTCTCAATTCCAAATAATTAATGAATTGTTCATAATTCTCTTTAAAACTCGACTTTATTTCGTTCTCCTCTTTCAGCTTTTTTTCTATAAAATCATCAATCCATTCTAACATATATTTATTCCAAACTAAATTGATGCCTCCCATTCTTTTTTCTAAAAACCGAGTAAAATTATGAAAAAAAGGTTCTGCATAGATGAGATCTTCATTAGAATGTGATTTTAAGAAACGATTCATAGTTGAAAATCTTAAGATATAGCTGAGGAGAAATGGGATTTCAGCATTGAATCTCTTGAATTTGTGAATATGCTCCTTTATGGCATCTGAATCTTTTTCCATCTCCTCTTCAGCGAAGGAGATGATATCGCTTATATTTAATGCAAAACTATCAAAGAACTCATCTAAATGGTCATTTAATATTTCATAAAAGGTATCATTCAAGGTTTTATCATCATAAAATGTAAAGGTTGTTGTTAGGGAAGGATGAATTTCAATGATATTATTAAGAAAATTCTGATAATTTTCAATGAATTTATATCCAAGAATTCTTGCTGGTTTTTGCTCTTTGTCTAGTTCTTTTTTTAAATTTGTTATGAAGACGTGCATTAATTCGGCTATTTTTTTGCGCGCAAGATATTTTGGTAAAGCTTTTTGAATTAAAGTGAGGCTATTCTTTATAAGTTCTGAAAAATAATTAACTCCCGAGCTTAAGTCTATAGCTCGCAGATTTTCTTTTTGAATAATTGATTGAGAAAAGTAGTTAATAGCAATATCACATAAATCCTTATATTCTTCATTACATGTAATACCTTTCTCACAAATATAGGTTTTATATATCTCTAATAGAGTTGAAATATCTCCCATCTCTCCTGTTGTTAGAAAATCTCTGGAAAAATTGAGAAAATTCCTAAAATATGATTCCATGAATTTTAGTAAATCATTAATTTTTCTTATGAATTCATTCCCATTAAAATACCCTTTAAGAGGTTTCAATTTACTTTTTAATTCTGTTTCAATAAAAAGTACGAGTTGTTCTTTGGTTTCATCAATAGTCCCTGTATTTGCTAAATTAAATAAATCCATGGCCAATTGAAGCGTTTTTTCCACAATAAAATTGGCACTTGGTTCAGAAATCCTATATTTTAGATGTTCTATTTCCCTTTTACCTTCAAAGGGAGCTGGTATGTTTCGGTACTGATGGTCCTTGAGAATTATCTTGGGGGGTCTCTCTGTCCATTGGATCTCGTACTTTGAAGTCACATCAATGAATTTATTCAACATTTCGTTTTCTGTAGGAAGAGATTCATTTAATCCAATTAATTTTTTATTCCATTTATTTTCAAGAAGATCACCATACAATTTTGTGGCAAATCGAGAGGCGAATTTACTAAGAAATAATTCCTTTTCACTCAAGTTAAGATCCGGATGTTCAGTAAATTCTTCTACTTCGAAAAAGAGGGTGCTTATTTTATCAACGGAAGATCGCGATTTATGCATATTCATGTAACCCGTCTCGGGTTTTAAAGCAAGCAATAAACTTTCACAATCTTTATATCTTCCTGGAATTAGTATCATTGATTTTGGAAAAGGTACATTCAATTTGGTTAAATTATAGAGTTCAAATTCTACTGAAAATACCTCTGAACCGCAGTAATCCCTTATTATGGCATTATACATCCGTAAAAATTTGATAACATCAAAGGATAGTTCTTTTACCTTTTGTCTAGTCAGTTTTCCCGGGCCTATAACGTCTCCTACAATTACATCCTCATTCTTAGTGGACGCATAAACATAAATCAATGAAAATTGAAATTCAAGTGATTCTCTAGTAGTAATCATAATTTTTTCCTTGGTATAATGAATATACTTTTTTACGCTAAATGAAGGTTTTAGCAGTTAAAGATGATAATAACATAATTTATATGAAAAGTATAGTTTTTATTTTTAACTCTCTAGAAAACAGATATTTGTGATTAGCATTTGCTCTTATTTTATATTATTTGTGATTAATGATTATAAAAAAATATAAATATGGTTTTATTCATTATTTCTATATATTTAAAACGATTTATTATTCAATATACACAAACAAGTCGATGATAAAATGGAATTCGGAACAGATTTAGGGATTACTGAAGAAGATATTCAGAAAATTAGCCCCCAGATTACCTTCATTACAGCGAATGCTGAAATTGAGGCAATTGCATTAGTTAGTTTCGAAGGGTATCAAATTGCATTTTCTAGTCTACCTCAATATAACGTGGACTCAGACCAATTCTGTGGTCAAATATCGGCAGTATTATTGACTGCAAGATCTACTATCCAAACATTATTCCAAGAAGATATTAATGAAATAATTGTGAGAGCAGAAAATGGATATATCGTGATTAGTAATGCAGGAAAACTCGTACTCATGTGTGCGGGAACTGCTATTGATACAATGATGAAAACTGTTAAAGTAATGAGAGTTGCAGCCAATAATTTAAGAAAAATTTTTGAAGGAACGGTCTGAGCAAGTTTTATACGATAATATGGCTTTTTATCCAATAACTTTTTATACTATTTAGTTTTTTACATAACATTAACTATCATATTTGGTTTGATAAAAGTGTCAACCTTAAAATTACATTCTTGGGCTTGGCATTGGCTGTGGCGTTAGAGAACGCGCACTCACTGGATTAACCAAATCATCTTAGCTTTTTGTTTTATAAATATTTTAAATTTTGGAAGCTTAGACTATTTCTCTTAATTTCGTGCATATTAATATTGAATTCCAATATTTTGCATGAAACACGTATAAATTTTGAGTTAAATTATAAATGGTAAAAAAAATGGAAAACAATTTTAATGCAAGGATTTTATTGGAACCAAATGAAGTTCCCAAAGAATGGGTAAACATCTTACCTGATTTACCCACACCAATGACGCCCTTAATTAATCCCATGGATGGGAGACCCGCACCTTTTGAGATGGCATGCGCCATTTTTCCGGAAGAATGCGTGAAGCAAGATGTTTCAAGTGACCCGTTCATTCCCATTCCCAAGGAATTAAGGGAGATTTATGCCAGAAGCTACCGTCCCACTCCACTACACAGAGCATTAGGTCTTGAAAAAGCGTTGGGCATTGAAGGAGATGATATCAAAATATTTTATAAAAATGAATCAGTTTCTCCAACAGGCTCTCATAAACCGAACACGGCGCTTGCTCAAGCTTATTATGCAAAAAAACAAGGCATTGAAGAACTCGTAACTGAAACAGGCGCAGGACAATGGGGGTCGGGATTGTCTTTTGGATGTAATCTATTTGGCATGAAATGTACTGTTTATATGGTTCGAGCAAGTTTTGAACAAAAACCGGGTCGAAAAATACTGATGAGAGCGTATAATGCTGAAGTTCATGCCAGTCCATCAAGATTCACTGACTCAGGAAGAACATTTTATGAGAAAGACCCCGAGCATCCTGGGAGTTTAGGAATTGCCATTTCTGAGGCCGTGGAGCATAGTTTAAGGAGTGATAAAATAAGATATTCTCTTGGAAGTGTAGTGAATTTTGTCCTACTACATCAATCTATTATAGGGCAAGAGACCAAAATTCAATTACAAAAAGCGGGAATTACAGAACCTGATATATTAATTGGATGTATGGGCGGTGGATCAAATTTTGGTGGGTTCATGATCCCTTTTGCCCGCGATAAAATTCAGGGAAAGCTCCCGGATGTGGAAATCATAGGCGTAGAACCAAGAGCTTGTCCTAGCGTTTGTAAAGGACAATATCGATGGGATTTTGGTGACACCGCGAAAAAAGCTCCGATTTTAAAAATGCATACGCTTGGTCATGATTTTATACCAAGCCCAATTCATGCAGGAGGATTACGTTATCATGGAATCGCCCCAATCATTTCAAATCTTTATAATAATAAGATCCTTAAAGCTACAATGCATCATCAGACAGAAGTAATTGACGCAGGTCTTACTTTTGCAAAAACAGAAGGGATACTTCCCGCCCCAGAAGCGGCTCATGCAATCAAGGAAGCAATAGATCAAGCCTTAAAAGCCAAAGAAAATTCCGAGAAAAAAGTCATAGTTTTCAACTTTAGCGGTCATGGATACTTTGATCTCTTGGCTTATAAGGAAAGAATGACGGGAGAACTGAAAGATTATGAATTGCCCGATGAGGAGATCGAACGAGCATTAAGTTCCCCTTCCATGCCTGTTATTGACGAATCTAAATTCTAATTCCTGATAGAGGAGAAATTTAAAGAAAAAATAATGAAAGAAATTTGAACTGCTTACAACATTATTCTTTTTATTATTTTTTAACTATTTCTTTATTAATTCTTTTTCAAATTCTTAATAATTTTTTTTAATATCAAGATAGAGTAAATCTTATTTTTGAAGTACTCCTTTATTTAATCAAACTGGACGAGTATGGAATGTTTTGAACATCTTATCGTTTTTTATTGTTTGTTTTTTATATTTTTACGATATAATACTGTTTTACATTTCATATTTAGCAAAGAAACGTGGAAATAAAGGAGCGTTTATAAATAATGTATCAAATTCCATTGTTTTAGCGATTTCGCTCTCAATCAATCTATTAAACACGAGATTTTTAAATCCTTTACATAGAGACCTAATCGTTTTTCCTTTTGATATCTTAATGACCTTTTTTATTATTATTTTTTTACCGTGTTTTTATTTGAGCATGTTAAATGAAAAAAGGAAAATTAAAAAGTATAAAAACCAAATGGATGAAAAAGAAGAAGTTGGAAAAGAATTATCCTATAGATATGAAATTATTAGGAAATTAACTCACTTGGTGGTATTAGGTATTATTTTTTTCTATTTTACACTAGGCTTCCTCATTCAAAATTTTTTCTATACAATTTTGAGTTATTTTCCAGTTAGTGTATACGATTTATTTCATTCACTTTTTAGCATGGAGAAAGATGTAATGATCTTTACTCAATTCCTGGTGGTGTTTTTGGTAGGGATTTCAACAATTGGTTTGTTAACTGCCGATTTTTCAAGAATCTTAAGACCAAATCTTTATCCATTAAAACCCGTAAATAAGATTTTAAGAGAAAACGAATTACATTCGCGAGTAGGGCCTCAGATTTCCATGGCTATTGGTTGTTTTTCGATAATCTTACTTTTTGGCTTGATTCAACCTATTGGTCCAATGGTTATTTGCTTATCCATGACCATTTCTATTTTTGGAGACATGAGTGCTAATTTAATTGGTAGAAGATTTGGTAAAAATTACATCAGAAACACTAGCAAAACATATCAAGGGTTAATTTCGGAGATTATTATTGGATTTATTTCAGGAGTGATTCTTCTTATAAATCTCCAACCTTTCTATACATTAATAACCCTAGAGATTATTCTATTTCCTTTATTCGGTGCTTTAATAATCGGATTCATAGATTATTTAGATTTACCTATTGATGACAATCTACTTTTTCCTGTTATATCTGCAACAATACTATTTTTGATTGTTTTTATCTTTCATTAAAGTGTTTATGGCCTCATTTTAGTTATTATTTAAAAGTCTTCCTTAATCCTGAGAATTACTTAATACGATGTGTTAATTCATCAATGGAGATACCTTTTTGGTATTATAATTAAATTAAATAAAAAATGAAGATTAATCATATTGGTATCTAATTGTTTTTTCTTTATTGGAATTATTGAGGAAAGTAATTAAGGAATGTCGGAAGAAAAATTAAGGATCGATCGAATCCAGAAAGGTACTGTCATAGATCATATTGATCAAGGGTATAGTCTTACCATATTGAACCTCACGGGTCTTGATGAGTCTCCGAATTTAATGACGATTGGTGTGAATGTAAGCTCTAAAAAGTATGGGAAAAAAGACATTATTAAAATTGAAAATGTCTTTTTAACTGAGCGGCAAATGCAACAAATATCTATTCTATCCCCTAATGCCACTATTTCCTTAATTGAGAACTCTAAAGTGATTGAAAAAAGGCAAGTGAAGATCCCAAATACTATAAAAAAGTTAATTGTCTGCACAAATAGAACTTGTATTACAAATTCCACTGACGAACCGATTGATTATGAATTTTCTGTCTTACAAGAAAAACCCTTGAGAATACAATGCGTATACTGTGATCGTATTTATAAATTAGATGAAATAATTTTTGCTACAAAGCAAAAAACAGAAGGTAAAGTATTGAAACAGAAAATAGAATTATAAGTTATTTTTAATAGATTTTTAGAAGGGTGTGAATGACAGTTGCGACTATCATGAATAAAAAGAAGTAGATTCCGATTCCGGGTAATATAATATTTTTCCAACTCCAATTTTCTTTGTCGTATTTATATCTGAAAAGAACAAAACTCACGAAGAATGGGAATAAAAACCAAAAGGCTAACATCCATATGAACAAAATCCACCCGATAAAACCAAGAAGATATCGACCAACAAATGCACCAAATACCGCCGTTAAAGCTCGAGCCCAATAGAGATGAGTTTCCTTTTTTAAGCGGATGTCTAATTCGCCTTCCTTTTGTTTTGGTTCTTTTCTTTCCTCGATCTTTTCTACATCTTGAGGTGAAAGTTGCTTTTCTTGTTCTTTAATTAATTGTTTTCTTCTTTTTTTAAGGTCGACCTTCTTTCTTCTCCTTATAACCATATTAATATAATTAGTACGAAAATTAATAAATTTTCCATTTTACTTTTTATTTTCTGCGCAATTTCATTTAGGGATCTAAATATTAAAGATTAAATTCATTATAATTAACGTAAATTAATAAGGATCTTTAATGACGTCATTTTCAAATTTTGATGTAAACGCGATTTGCAAGGAATTGGAGATATCACTTCAAGATGGAACTATCTCTAATATATACGAGGTGGAAGATCTTCTTATATTAAAAATTGCTACTAGAGATCGAGAAAAGAAAAACTTAATCATAGAAAGAGATACTAGGATGAATATCACTGATTATGACTACCCTATCCCCAAATATCCTTCTCCTTTTATCCTTTCTTTAAGAAAATTTCTTAGAAAAAAGCGTATTTTACGGATTTATCAATATAGTTTTGATCGAATCGTGATCCTTGAACTTTTTAATTCAGACACGCCTCCTTGGAAATTTATTATTGAACTCTTTAATAAAGGTAATTATCTATTGGTCAACCATGAAAACAATTTGATTATTGGAAAAAAATATTTAAAATTTAAAGATAGAGATATTTTACCCAACAGAGAATATCACTTTCCACTTTCTCGAGGTTTAAATTTTCTAGAGATTCAAAAATCAGAATTCAAGGATCTTATAACTAACTCAAATGCAGAATTGGTAAGAACGATTGCAAGGAGCATTAATGTTTCTGGGATCTACGCTGAAGAAATCTGTTTTAGAGCGGGAATTAATAAGACGGTTATAAGTAATCAATTAACGGAGGATCAAATTGAATCTTTGTTCGTTTCCCTTAAAAAGTTAAGGAATCAACTCCTTTTCGAACCTGTGAATGCTCAAATTATTTTGGATGAAGATAATAATTATGATTTATATTCACCAGTCAATTTAGAAATGTTTAAAGAAGAAAGGAAAAAAGGATTTCAATCATTTAATAAGGCAATAGATGATTATTATTCAATAATTGATTCGAAAAAGCTAAAAAGTCCTGAAGATTCAGAAATAAATAAAAAGATCAAAACTCAGGAAAAAATTTTATCCACACAATTAGCTTATATCGAAGAGCTTGAAGCAAAGAAGAAAAAATTCTATGATATAGGAGATTTTATATATAATAATTTTAGTACATTTGAAAAATTATTAAATGTTATCCAAGATGCCTTGAGAAAGGGATATAAAATTGAAGAAATTAATCAAAAGCTGATTAGCGCGAAAACAAAAGGAATTAATGATACAGAGTATTTTAGAAGGATTCTACCCGCATCGAAAAAAGTAGTGATAGAATTTGATAATAAGGAATTTGAATTGGATATTAATAAGAGTACCGGCGAAAATGCAAATTTCTTTTATGAAAAGGGGAAAAAAGCGAAACGGAAGATGGAGGGTACCGAATTAGCAATATCTGATACAAAGAAAAAGATAAAAAAACTCGAGCAGAAGAAGGAGTTAGAAGTAGAGTCCGTCGATACCTTAATAAAAAAACCTAAAAAGAAATGGTATGAAAAGTTTAGGTGGTTTTATTCATCCGACGATTTTTTAGTAATTGGTGGGAGAAATGCTGGATCTAATGAAAATATATTTAATAAATATTTAGAGGCTAATGAATTAGTCTTCCATACAGATTTTCCTGGATCTCCATTAACAATAATAAAAAATCCAGAGAATCTAACGATACCTGAAAAGACAATTCAAGAAACAGCGGAATTTGTAGCCTCTTATTCGAGAGGATGGGAAGAAAATTGGGGATTTGCAGATATATTCTATGTAAATGCAGAACAAGTTTCAAAAAGTCCTCCTTCTGGTGAATACCTTCCTAAAGGGTCTTTCATGATATCTGGGAAAAAAAATTTTATAAAAAATGCGCGCACCGAGCTTGCCATCTCTGTAGAGATGATTAAATTAGATAATACTACCGAAGGAGAAGACGCTTACTATCCTAAAATAATTTCAGGACCTGTCAGTGCTATTATCCATCAACAAGAAAATTATCTATTAATTAAACCCTCAAGAACAGGACTTACAAAAGGTAAAATCGCTGAAAAAATAAGAATCACCTTAATATATCAAGCACCAGATGAGATGAAAAAATGGGTGAAACTTTTATCTGTAGATGAAATAATCCTGCATCTGCCCACTGGTTTTTCAGAAATTGAATCAAAAAATTAGCCGTTTCTTTTCTTTATCCAAGTTTTAATTTTAAGAATATTTTTGAAATTATCGAAATAGATTCCATCAATTCCCATTTTTATGAGTTCTTTCATTTTCATTATGGGATCTTGGTAATTTAAAAAATCCCAGGCGATTGCTTTAATATCTTGTTCATGACATGAATCAATGAATTTCCTTGATATTAAATCTGATTTTAAATTAATCATGTCTGGTTTTAAAGGTAAATCATTTAAATTTTTATTATTCAAAAATTGATTTAAAGTTAAATCCTTACCTTTCGTAATATTATAACTAATATATAGCGAACTATATTTTAACTTAACCTCAATTAGTTCATTTAAATATCTTCCACTTAACACGCAAGAATTAATTAGATTCTTATTTTTAACAATTTCAAGAGCAAGATTTACAATATTCTCTTGTTTAAAGTCAATTATAAAATTAGTTTTACCATAGAACAAATCTAATACATCCACCAAAAGATGTATCTCAGAATTTGTTAATTTAGTCCGAACAGCTTTTATTTCACTTGTATTTAAGTCCCGAATCGATTTTGAAATACTTGTAATTCTATCCATGGTCTCATCATGGAATACAACTAGATTTTTATCTCTTGTAAGTCTTACATCTAACTCTAAGTAATTAGCTCCGTAATCTAAAGCTTTTTGGAACGCTTCTTGAGTATTTTCATCATAAATAACTCTGGTTCCTCTATGACCTATGAAAAAAAAGGAGCTTTCATTTTCAATTTGCATGAATTATAATTTTATAATTAACTTTCTTGAGTTAAATATAAATAAAGTAATATCAGGGCTAAACCAATCAAAGTAATGAGAAAAACCCATAGACTTCGAAAGGTTTGAGCTAATGCAAGACCAAAGAGCAAAAGAAGTTCTTTCCAATTCACGGGCTTCCCGGTCAAATCTTTGAAATTTCCAATACTTATTAATGAAAAGAAAAATGCTAACAAAATAGTAGTAACTTTTAAGGATACATCTATAACCTCCCAGATAAATCCTTTATTCATAAAAATTGTTAAAATTCCTCCATTTAGAAAACAAGAAATTGCTAAAAAAATTCCAGCCAAAATTACTGAATTTAATAGAGATTTAAAAGCAATATTCTCATTGATTGTTTTTTTATTCTTCATATTCTCCCTCATGAATTTATTTATTATTTTTGAAATCTCACTTTTGCATTTTTTTCAAATTTTTTCTAAGAATGAGAATTTTATACATGTAAAAAGCATAAAGGGAACCTAATGAGCTGAACGTGATAATTGAAAGTACTGAAAATAAGAGGGTATAATCGAATCCTTTCGGACTGGGGGGAGGATATTGTATACTAACTTCAAAAACTGTTGATTTCATAATTCCAGAGGGATAAGATTTTGATTCTCCAAAGATAAGTTTAAATGCATATTCAAGTCCAAAATCTAAAAAAACATCTTGTTCTGTCGCAGCAGAATTGTTAACGGGTATTTCAAATTCATATACCATGGTGTTTTTATCCAACTGGGCTGCGCCTGCGCCTTCTTTTATAGAATCCCTTTTAAAAACATTGTTGACTATATGGAGGTCTAAATACTCATAATCATCTTTTAAAACATTGGTAAATTGAACTATTTTTGCATCAACATACTTTTCTCGATTAGTTGCCCGTGAGATTAAGAATCCTATAAATTCATTATTCGCATGAAACTCTAATTCTAATTGGACGCAAATAAATAGACCGGAATCATTCTGCATTATCCAAAATTTAATTGGAATTCCGATATCTGTTTTTGATGTGGAATTTATAACGAGAGTGGTTTTTAAAGCATTATTCCATTCTCCACTTGATTGATTGATATATCCATCAATTACAGGAAGATCCCCGTATTTTGGTTCAAATGTTTCTGTTTGAGCTCGAACTTCAATAGGGAACGTGATTGATAAAAAGAGCATGGTGAGGAATAGAAATAGGAATGAAATAGATAAAACTGATCTTTTTATCATTGTAAAAATTCTTTATTTTCTAAAAGTATATTAATGAATATGATAATGCAATTATAATTTAATATTTTTTCCATCTTATTGCCATGATCCTAGTCTAAAAAGGAATGCTATTTTTCATTTTTACTTTAGCAATAAGTTAAATCACACATCAAAGAACGAGAAAAATTTTCAAAATATTATAAGATATTTTCAGCCGGATATGATAATTAGTTATTCCTTGTCTCTTAGATCAGATAAATCAAGTGAGAGTTCACGGTAAGTAATTTGGCATTAAAATAACACATTCAAATTTATTTATGTATGTAATAAAATAATTTAAGAGTCGTTTTATTTCTCTTTTTGCCTCAGAATTGTTGTTATTATATTCGATAAAAGATTTAGGACCAATGGCTACTAATAAACCAGATAAATCCTTTTCTCTCTTGATTAAGATCCAAAAAGATTTCATTTTCTCTGAATCCTTAACCAGTAATAACAACCAAGGATTATTAGTCCAATCCTTATTATCCGGTCCTATAACTTTTTCAATCCCTTTTTCAGTTTTATAACTCTTAGAAATTTTAATTGCTTTAATAAGTGCGTTAAAATAGGTTCTTCTTATTTTCAAATACCCATTAAAATAGGTATATGCATCTTGTAAAAGTAATTCTTTTTCCAATGAGAATGATGAATTTAAAATTTTTAATTCAACTTTCCAAGATTTCATTTTAGATTCCTTTTCGCTTTTTCAATGTGATTTCATCAATGAGAATACTTTCAAAATTTTTTTCATATTGATTTAATAACTTTTGCAAAATGTTCACATTTGATGTAGAGAAATCAATATTCAAATAACATTCATAGAGTAATTGATTATTAGAATCGTAGCATAATCCAGAAGAATGCACGATCTCATAACTTTGAAGCTTGTTTAATATTAAAAGTACTTCTTCTTTGGGAACATTTTTTCCACGAATACTAATTTTAATGATTCTTTTTTTCTTCAAGGGATAGAGTGTAATTTTGATAAAATCTACAGTAATCGATTTTATCACGAGAATATAAGGATACTCATCCAACTGTTTGAAATGGGATAAAGGTACTTTCAAAATCTTATGATTAAGAGAGGTAATCTTTTGAATGTTAGCTTCCGTTAACAAGCATCCTTTTTCCTTTTTCATCTTTATTAATAAAAAATCTCAATTAGATAAATTTTATTCATTACATCCTTAATTAAATAATTATAAATTGATTTCATTTATTTTTTGTTTGAGTTTTTTAATCGTACCCGAAGTTCTCATTGGAGCCAAGATAATTTTATTTTTATTTATTTCTCTTATAAGAGTTAAGGCAGAAATCAATACTTCTTTTGTCTCATGAGAACACCGAAAGATCCCAAAACCTTGATTAGAATTATATTCAATTAGCCATAGACCGATTTTATTCGCCGTTTTCATTCCAAAATATTTCCAAATTGAATACCAAACTGCATTTAAAAGCTCCTGTTTTTCGATTGTATTGTTCCTTTCTTGAATAATTTTAAAAAAAATGTATCTTTGACGTTCTTTTTTAACCATTTATCCTCCCCTATTCAATTAACTTTACCCCATTCTCAATTATATTCTTATTGAGAAGATCCTCTTTTCGTTTTAGTAAGCTTTCAACGTTTTTCCCAACTGCATTTTTTGAATGTAATATTGGGATATCCAAAAGAGAACAACATAAACTTACTAGTGCTTTAGGATGTCGAATATCATAAGGATGTTCAAAATTACCACTTATAATATAATTTGCTTTTTCTTTTATAGCAAAATGTAAAAATCTATAAAGATTTCTAAAGTTTTTAGATTGAAAATATCTATTATCTTCCCTTAACGAAGAAAGAGAAAATTCTATATAAGATTTATTTTGTTTGGTGAGAGAAATTACTCCCGTATTTAAAGTTTTTAAGATATCTGGATGCGAATAAGAGATTAAATCCACCCTAGAATCCCTTGCAGCTTTAAGCTGAAGATCCTTGTTCGATGTTTCAATGGATAATAGGCAAGGTATTTTTTCAAGTTTTTTGATACTATTTTTAAAGACTCTGATAGATTCTGGCTTTAAATTGATTCTTAAATTGAGGTTCAACATTTTATGAGAGTTAATGATGCTTTTGAAATCGGTTAAGATATTACCCTTTATATTTTCTACATTTAAAATTATATATTTTAATCCTATCTGTTCACAGATCGTTAATTTTTGCTGTATATCATCTATATTATTGAAATCAATATGCAACCGAGATTCATAATAATGCAATGAATGGTCAACCTCAATATATAATCGCTTCATTCATAATTCTTAGATATTTTATGTAAGATTTCAATAACAGAAATAATTTTGTATAAAATAATTATATCTAAAAGATAATTTTTAGAATTTCTTGTTCTATAATTATAAGTTATTTGATTTTTTAAAGCCAAAAATAAAGAAAAATTCAATTGAAAGCAATTTATGCTAATGCTTGATATGCCTAATTTACTCAAAAGAAAATTTAATTGATTTTAATGCGCCCACTTCTTGGATGAGGAATGTAAATATAAAAAGAAAATGAACAATCTTTTGAGAGATTACTTGCAAGTAAAAAAGTGACTGATTAAAATCTGGAGAAAATGTAATAAAAGTAAGAGCATATATTATTCCCGAGAAAAATAAAATTAGGAGCATGATTCCATAGAATTTAGGATAATTTTGATTTTTAAAAATTGCAATTGCGAAAAAGAGGGTAGTAAATAGCCCAGATATGTTGAAAATGTTAGCAAAGATTAAGTGTAGATCCCCAAAAATATCCCAAAAAGTAAAAGATCCAATGAGAAGTGAACAACAACATATTATTCCGAAAAAATTGCCAATTTTGGAAAATATATTATTAAAAATCTGCTTAAAAAAGTATAAGAATACTAAAAGCGAAATAGCTAAGACTGCTGAGCTACAAGAATAAATAATACAAGACAGGAGATTAGAATTATTTGAAATAGATATAATTCTCCCTAAATCAGAAATATAGTTAGAAAAGAAATCATAAGTTGGATAATCTGCGTTTATTTGATTTCCACCGCCATACAAATACATTGCAAGAGCAAGGAAAATTAGATATTGAAAAGTACCAAGTAAAGAAAAAAAGTATCCATTTCTTGACTGACTTGGATTATTGACTAACATGACTATATATTATATTCTAGATTTAAAAACCCCAAAAAAATGGAACTTTATGAAGAACAAGTATTTTATATTAATTTTAAATTTATTTTGAAGTAAAAAACAAATATATGTTTCTTTGAAGAGGAAGATGCTAAAAAAGAAATAATACATGGAATAGAACTCATATTGTGACATTTCTTTAAACAAAAAATTTTATTAGAAACATAAATTTAAATTGATATCTTTTTGATAAAAACAAGTGTTATTCTTGGTTAAAAAACGAACTCTCTCAGACATTCAAGGTAAAATCGATAAAGGTACGGTCAATATCCTCACTGTTCAAGAATTAATTGATCACATAAGTGATGGAGAAGAAGTCAAATTTGAGGACGTGGACATAATAACTACAGCAACAAAAGGATTAATGAGTGGAATTTCTGGGATTTTTTCATTAAGATTAACACCACCAAAGACTATAAGAAAATTTAGTGAAGCAAGTATAAATGGAATTCCAGGATATCCTGGACCTTGTCCTAATGAATTTCTAGGAATAATTGATTTAATATTATATGGTACGGCACAAAGTAAAACCATAAAGAATTATTCAGGAGGGTTATTATTTCGAGATCTCGTGGAAGGAAAGCCCGTTACCATCATGGCAAAAAGTGAAAATGGAGAAATTGTTGAAAAATCAATGACAATCGATGATTTTCAATTTGCCAGAATGATGGGAACCAGACAAGCTATTAAAAATTATTTTGCCATGGTTAATCCATCTTCTGAACCAGTAAATACAATTTTTTCAGTTCTTCCTCTCAAAGGTAATTATTCTCAACTAACTTTTTCAGGATGCGGAGCCATGAATCCTTTCCAAAATGATCCTGAGGCAGATGTTTTTGGTGTAGGAACAAAAATCTTAGTAAATGGGCAAATTGGGTATATAATAGGACCTGGAACTCGAAATGACCAACTGAAACCAAATCTACAAACAATATGCGATCTTAAGGGTATGTCACCAGAATACATGGGAGCAATGAAGACTTCCTATGGTCTTGAAAACATATGCTCGATATCGATTCCCATTCCCATTCTAAACGAAAGAATCTGGAATAACATTGTTAAATCCGATCAAGACGTCCCATTAGTTGTATTGAATGTAGTGGGTAGGGAAAAATTGGGAAATCTTACCTATAAAGATGTTTGGGAACATAACTTTCTCGTTACTTATGATCCTAAAAAGTGTAAAGACTGCAATGAATGCCCCGTGGATGGAAAATGCCCTACCAATGCTTTTCATTTGAAACAAGGAATCGATAGGAACCTCTGTTTTAATTGCGGAACATGTGCAGTAGTTTGCCCAAAAGACGCTTTTAGTGCGGATTTAAAGAAAGTGAATGTAAAACTCAAAAATATTGACAAATCCATGGAAATTCCTGTTGTGTTAAGGCAATCTGACAGATTTGGGGCCATAAAATTAGCTGAAAAATTAAAAAATATGATTCTTAATAAAGAATTCATTATTAAAGAACCAACTGGGAAATTGGAATTTTATCCAAAAGTATATTAAAATTTATTCTTTAAAAACAATAATTTGAGATTAAAGTTTCTCTGAAGTGTAAAATAAGTCTATGAAATTAAGCAAGTTTGATCAAATAGGAATAGTAGTAAAAGATATTGAAAAAGCCAAACAGCTTTATGATATTCTTTTTGATTTTCAAGCACCTCTGAATATCGTAACCCAAAAATCTTCAGTTATTTATAAAGGAAAAGTAGTGGACTTTACCATGAAAAAAATCATGCAAAATTTTGGGGGAAAACAGTTAGAAATCGTAGAAGTC
>CAYLZE010000027.1:0-14313 GCA_964388035.1 uncultured archaeon | reverse complement strand
GCTGTTGCTGCAGCAAATGCGGACTCCATTCCGATGTTGGTAATTGGAGCTCAAGTAGGAAGGATGTTTGAAGGTACTGGTATCCTTCAAGGTGGATTAGACCAAGTTGCCTTAATGAAACCGGTAACAAAAGCTCAAATCTCTGTAGAAGATCCCTATGAAATTCCAAATGCAGTACAAAAAGCTATCAAAATCGCAATGTCTGGTAGACGTGGTCCTGTATTTTTGGAGTTAAGAGAAACAGCATTAGTAAGAAAAGCATCGGAAGAAGATATTAGTAATATTAAAGAGCCGAAACAATACAGACCCCTCTACAGGCCAAGCGGTAATCCTACTGCAATTGAAGAAGCAGTTGAATTGTTAAAACAATCTTCTCAACCCATAATCGTTGCTGGAGGAGGAGTTATTGCTTCCGAAGCGTATCAAGAATTACAGAAACTTTCGGAGAATTATCTCATCCCTGCCGGAACATCGATTAATGGAATAGGATCTATTGCATCGGATAAGAAGACATTTCTGGGTTCGTATTTAGTAGATAACGTATATAGAACAGCAGCAGGTCAAGCAGATCTTGTCCTTTCTATTGGATGCAAGTGGGATTATTCTCTTATATATGGTGCTCCTCCCCTTTGGAATCAAGATCAGAAGATAATTCAGGTAGACATCGATCCAGAAGAGATTGGAAAAAATCGCCCGGTTGAAGTAGGAATCGTAGGAGATGCGAAAGCTGTCATAAATCAACTTCTAGAAACAATGGAAAAGAAATTACCTAAGGAAAAAGTTAGCGAATGGACCAGATGGAATGATTATTTGCAGGAATTAAGGCAAAATGATGCCAAAATTATCGAAAAACTATTAAAGTATGATAAATTGCCAATGAAACCAGAACGCCTTGCATATGAAGTATTAACAAATATCCCTGATGATACTTTGTTAGCTTTTGATGGAGGAGATATCTTTGTTTTTATGATGAGTTTCATTAATATTAAACCCCGTCCTCCAAGAAGCACGTTCTATTCGGTGTCCATGGGGCATTTAGGAGTGGGCATTCCCTATGCAATTGGAGCAAAAATGGCTCATCCAGAAAAGCCCGTGATATGTATCACGGGAGATGGGAGTTTTTTATTTAACGTACAAGAATTAGAGACCGCGGTTAGATTAAAACTTCCAATTGTGACCATTATAGGAAACAATAGTGCTTGGGGGATGATTAAATCTAATCAAAAGCTAAACTATAGTAAAAGATACAAGGACACTGAGCTTCCCGATACGAATTATGCCGAAATTGCAAAAGGGTTTGGATGCTATGGCGAGGAAGTAACGGATCCCAATGAAATAAAATCTGCCTTACAACGTGCTTTTGCATCAGGAAAACCCGCTGTATTAGATGTAAAGATCGCTTTTGAAACACCACCTGCGATGAAAATGATCGGGCTCTATAAAAAGTCAAAAGGTTTATTAGGGTGAAAAAGTGAAAAGTAACCTTTATTTTTCAAATCTAAACCAATTTTTTTAATATAAAATGAATGAATATCTTTATTAAAAAATACACTAAAAGGTGAGAGAATGTATGGAAGAGAAATTTTTAAATAATAAAGTAGCATTAGTCACGGGGGCCGGGAGTGGTTTTGGGAGAGAAATGGCACGTCGTTTTGCCTACTTGGGTGCTAATTTGGTCTTGAATGATATAAACATGAAAGGATTAGAGGAAACCAAGGAATTAATTTTAAAGGATCACGAGTGTGAAATATTATTAGCTAAAGCAGATATTGTAAATTCTAACGAAGTAAATGAAATGATTGAAGAAGTGTTTAAAAAGTTTGACAACGTGTTTTTACTAGTTAATAATGCCGGTATTGATGGGGGATTATATTCTTCTCTTAAAGTTAAAGAAGAAGTATATGATAAAGTGATGGCAGTTAATGTAAAAGGTGCTTGGAATGTTACTAAAGCATTATTTAGAAGAATGAAGAGGCAAAAACAATTTAAACCAATTGCGGGAAAAATAATAAATATTGCATCTTGTGCTGGAACTGAAAATGGAATCAATCCTTTTATTGGAGTTTATAGTGCTAGTAAAGCAGCGGTAATAGCTTTTACCAAGTTATGGGCATTAGAATTAGGTTCTAGCAATATTACGGTAAATGCGATATCTCCCGGAGTATTTTTGACCCCTATTTATAATAACGATCCCAAATTAATCCGTCAATTCTTGGTGTCAAGAGGAGTAAAACTTCCGTTAGATCGAATCGGAGAAGCCAAATGGGTTGCGGATATCGCATCGTTCTTAGCTTCACCCGCGGCAGATTACATTACGGGACAAAATATAATTTTAGACGGGGGCATGACAATCTCGATTAATAAATTATAGGATTATAAAAAAGCCAAAAAATAAAACAAAAATTATTTTCCAATTCCTTCATTGGCTCTTACACTGGGTCTAGTTTTCTCACTACCCCAACCTTTCTTATGTAACCCGCGCGATCGCCTTCCAGCCGAAGTTAATCCTCGAGTTACTCTTTTTTTATGAGATGAATCTAGTATCCAATTAATTTTAGGATCGGATTTAATTACAGGATGATGGGGATCAACCAATATAACTTCATAATAGTGATGTTTTCCATCTGCAAATAGTTTATAGCTATTTAGCACTTCCATATTAGGGTATTTCCTGTTAGCTCTTTCTTCCGCAATCCATTGTAAGTTTTTGCCCGTAGTATATTTAGTTACACCCAGAGAACGGGGTTTTCTTCCCATTTTTGGTCTTACCTTGTGCATTCCCCCTTTCCTAATTCTAGCACGGACTACAATAAATCCTTGTTTTGCTTTATATCCTAAAGTTCTAGCTCTATGAATTTTGGTAGGTCTCTCAACTCGTTGAACGGAACGTCCTTTACGATATTCAATTCCTCTATGCCAATATGGTGTATCATACCCCTTTTTGTGTTCTTCAAAAGTGTCCTTAACGTATTGATATCCTGACTTCAATATAATCAGCTTTGCTTTTTAAATTCTAATAATATGAATATTGCATAATTTTAGAAATTTATTGTTTTAGTTAATTGTTTCAATAAAAAAATAATTTCTATGATTTTTCTAAGAATTTTTTTATCATCATGCAGACTTGCCTGCTCGCATTTTTTTGCGTCTCTATCGTCTGACTACCGATATGGGGGGTTAGAATCAAGTTTTCTTCGCAATTGCATAAGTCCAAGTTTTCAAAAGGTTCCTTTCTATAAACATCCAAAGCGGCACCAGCGATAGTTTTATTTTTTAAAGCTTTTAATAATGCATTTTCATCAATAAGATTTCCTCTAGCGGTATTTATAATTAAGGCATCCTTATTCATTAAGCTTAACCGTTTTTCATTTATAGTATTTTCAGTTTTTACCGTGGAAGGCACATGCAGGGAAATTATTTGCGATTTTTGAACTAATTCATCAACAGATGGAAAAACTTCATATCCTAATTCCATCGCTTTTTGTTTTACAATAGGATCTACATCATAGATTCCAATTTTCATTTCGAATGCTTCTGCTCTTTTGGCTACCGCTTGTCCGATGTTTCCAAACCCGATTAATCCAATACGTTTATTTTTTAGCTCAAATCCAATGTAATCATTTTTACACCATTCCCCGCAATGCATTTTTTTATCTATTATAGAAATATTTCTCACTAAAGAGATCAATAAACCTATTGTAAGTTCAGCAACAGAAATCGAAGGAGCTTCGGGAGTATTAACTACTTTAATATTAAGTTTCTCAGCATGCTCGACATCAATATTATCCACACCTACACCTGCTCTCCCGATTATTTTTAATCGTTTTGCTTTTTCCAAGAGATCTCTTGTTAATTTGGTTCTTGAGCGAACAATTATTGCATCGTAATTTTCGATTTTCTCTTCTAACTCTTGCTTAGTTATGAGAAAATTCATATCTACGATAAATCCATTGCTTTGAAGGATTGTAATAGCTTCTTCATCAATTTTATCTGCGATTAATATTTTTATTTGTTCCATGTGTCTAAATTTAAGAAAAAAACTTATTTGCTAGAGGGTTTTTTATTATAATGAGAAGTATAATGAGAAATGGGATAAAAATTTTACCCCTTAAAGTATGTATTATTCATAAAATGGGAAATAATCGTGAGTGAAAAAAAGAAAAAGGATGATAAGCCTTTTAATGATCCAATTATCGATGATGAGAATGGGTTAAAGATACATTACGATAAAAAGGAATTTACCACCCATTTTCCTAATTTGATGAGCGAACTTTGTAACGATAAAAATTTAAATGCTAAGGGTAAATCTATTAATCTTAATGAAATTAATGAAATATTAAATGCAAATATAACTTGTTCTCAACAATTAAACGATTCGGAGATAAAGGAACTTACTTGTCCAGGGGCTATTGATTTTATCCGAAGATGTTCCACGAAGGAACAAGCAATTGATATTATAAGTTATCTTTTAAAACGGAAAGAAATAAATCAAGAAGAGTACAATGAATTAGTAAGAAGATTGAATGAAAATGAAGGTTTAGAGAGATTAATTGAAGAAAGTGGAGGTTTTAAAAGGCCCGGTTATTATGAAAGAAAATTTTATTTAACTAGAAAACAAAAAATTGAAGATTTTCAAGTAGAAAATAAAAACGAAAAGAGCGAGAAAAAAGATGATGAGCTCAATGACAAGAAGAACTACTGCTCGTAGTAATGATTAAGTCATGCCCCAAAACTGATTTTTTCTTTCTCTGATCTTTATCATGAGCAATAAGATTCCAATTATTAATTTTAGTGCTAATTATTAGTGTTCGCGATTAAATTGATTCCATTCCTTTTTTAAAAATGAAAGAAATTGAATGCCTTTTAGAGTTAGAATATAATCATCATCTTCTTTTGTGATGAGATCTAAATCGATTAATACGGGCAACCGCCCCAAAATGCAATTATATGACACTCCGCTAAATAATTTTATAATTTTGGGGGTTTTTGCACCCTTATTGATAGAGACCAAAATTTCTATCCCAATATTTCCCAGAAGATATTTCAAGTGTTCAAAAGAATTGTTTTCTTCGGAAGACATACTTACAAGAAGCGTTTTTTTTATAATTTAGAAATCTATGAGATCAGATTTCATTTATATTTCTTAAGAAAATTAATTTAGGAATTTTACTCCATATTATTATTCGCATTAATATTATCATTCATTGGTTTGTATTTATCGGCTATTACGGGTTTTGTTTCCTTAGGTAAGAGTTTTCGTAAGTATTGAGGAAAACTCGTAGAAATTTGAATGTTCGTTTTGAGAAATACATATTGTTCCCCTTCATGCTGCAATTCATCTATCACATCTTTAGCTTTTAAAAAGTCTAATATTTCATTTAGCGATACTAACGTTTTTTTAGATACAAGCTCGGGTAATTTTTTACTTGGAATTAACCTATCCCGTAATTCTGACAATACATTATATTTTTTGGGATCTGCCATTATCTGAAACAATACGAAAGCATCTTCTATAATTTCTTCTTTAGTTTTCGCTTCATAATCACTAAAATACTCTTTCACTTCTGGAAGAATTAAATCGATTAATTCAGGAGTTTCATCTATATACTCTATAACGCTGAAGGGGGGTATTCTTTCGGCATTTACCTCTTTTAATAATAGCACGTATTTTTCAATTCTACCAATTTGATTGATGAAGATAAACTGTTTATTAACCAATTTATTAATAAGTTCTTGGAAATCCTTTTCTGGAAAGCGTTCCATGAACCATTCTTCTAAATCCTCAAGAGTTGTAGGTCCTTTTGATAGTTTTTTCAATGTTAGAAATATGTGTTTTTTATTTAATAGAGAAGCGATAATTTCTTCTTCACTTTTTTCTCTTGTCTCTTCGATAGTCGACCGATATAAATCCCTAATTAGATCTTTCATTAAAAGATGATTCTTTATAATTAAATTTTTATCCTCCTCATCATAATAATCTAATTCGTTAATATGAAAAGCAGTAAATATTTCTTCATTAGCTTGAATCATTTTAGAAAACTCATTGCATAAATTTAATACCTTCGATTCCACTTCCGGGGTGGTTTTATGATCAAAAATGATTGAGAGCATTAACATTTCTCGATTTCCACGTGCCCAATCAGAATGAATTTCAAAATAATAATTCATGGAATGAAAATTTTCGAAAGAATGAGTAAAAAATCCCTCTTCCATGATTTGATCCATTATATTAGCAATTCTCACGGATAATTGTTCATCTAATAGAGATTCCGGATAAGAAAAAGCGTTTAATGGGCCTATTTTTTTATGAAAATATGACAATGCAACAATAGTTTTCAAAATAGAATCTCCCTATTTTTATCCTCAAGTATAAAAAGATATGGTGTTGTTGATTTGGATTAATAATACAAAAAATTATATTTTTAATTAAGTTACATTATGCAAATAAATAATGATTTCACTTTATATTTTTTTATATAGTATAGATGTATTCAATTTGAGATTGCAAATCGAAAGTTAAGATAGTTTCACATAAATATTGAGGAAATTAAAATGATTAGGCAGCGTGTTGTTTTGGTGGCTTTTGACTTAGACGATTGCTTATTTAATTCCACTGAACTAAGTATTAGAGCCAGGATTGCAGGCATTAAAGCCATGATTGACTTAGGATTGAACATCAGTTTAGATAGAGCAGAAGCAATGATGCAAGAAATTGTCAATGATTATGGCAGCAATTTTTCAGAACATTATAATTATTTCTTAAAACGGTTAAATAATTTTGAAGAGAATGTAAACTTATCTCCTAGTGAACAATATAAGTACATTGCAGCTGCGGTGATCGCATATCATAGGGAAAAAATAGAAAACATTAAGCTATATGATGACGTGGAAAGCTGCTTGACTAAGTTAAGGGAAATGGGCATTAAAACCGCAATTATTACTGATGGAATTCCCATTAAACAATATGAAAAGATCTTAAGACTTAAAATTAACGATTTAATTGACTTGGTAGTCATTTCTGATGAATTAGGAATAAGAAAGCCTAATCCGAAACTTTTTGATTATTGTTTAAAAAAGTTTGGTGTTAAAGGAGAGGAAACCATTTATGTTGGAGATCGAATAGAGAAAGATATAATTCCCGCATTGTTAAATAACATGATCAGTGTATATATTCACCGCGGAGGGAAGTATGATATTAGGACTACGGGCATGCGCATTCCCAATGGAATAAATCCCGATTATGAAATAAAAGATTTGAAGGAACTTATAACTATCATTGGAGAATTAAATGATCAATAAAAAGAGAGAATGAATTAATGAGAGTTGCTTGCATTCAGCCAAGAATTTATCCCGAAAGGGAAAAATGTTACACCGAGATAGATTATTTGGTAAGAAATTTAATAAAAGAATCCGATACTTGTGACATAATATGTTTGCCTGAAAGATGGACCCCATTCCAGACTGAACTCTCCCAAAATTTACAAAAAGAACGCGGGGCAGATTATACCTTTATTAAGGAACTAGCAAGAAATAATGAAATAAACGTACTAAGCGGTGCGATATGGGAAGAACGAAATTCACATAAAAAACCTTGGATTACCTGTTATTACATTAATGCGAAGGGCGAAGAAACAGGGCGTCAAGATAAACTTCATTTATATACTTATGAACGAAAGTACTTTACCTCGGGTAATAAGTTAAACGTTTTTAAAATACATGATATTCGATTTTCCATATTAATCTGTTTCGATATGGCCTTCTATGAAACCCCGAGAGCAGCAGCATTAAATGGGGCGGATATTTTATTTTCTCCAACTCAAATAAGAGTGGATGGATTGCCAAATTGGGAAATATACTTAAAAGCAAGGGCTTTAGAAAATAGGATTCCCGTAGTAGCATGTAATAGCCTTGGAATGGTACTTGATAGAAAATTCACGGGGAATAGTAAAATAATTTCCTTTCTAAAAGGATATATTACACCTTCAAGACTTAAAGTGGTAGAAGCTCCTGATGATAAGGAAGGGTATATTTTTGATAACATCGATACAGATTTTCCAAGAAAAATGCGAAAGATTAGATTGAATGAAAAGATTGACATGAATAGTATTCAGATAAATGTTGTTGATTAGTTTTTTATAAAAATTTAATGAATTCTAATTTTTCATAAAGTACAATTAAAATAATTAAATTTCTGAAATATTTACTTTTTTCTCCAAAATAAGTACTGTTTGGCCTTAATTAATGGTCATTTTAATTGATAATTAAAAATTAAGTGAATAGTTTCCTATTTTAAAGTATATATATTCCATATTTCCTAAGTATTTCTCCTTTGGGCCTTTTTATTATAAACAAATTTTTACTTCCAATGACCTCTGGGTGGGTGGGGTTTAAATAGGCTGGTCAAAAATACTAAATAAAAATACATGTAAACCCATAAAATGATAGCAAAAACAATCCAAAAATCTAATTTTGTAGGGGCAAAAGCCATATTTGACGAGAATTTTCTCCCGCCAAAGCTTTTATTTAGGAAAAAAGAAGAAAATACCCTTCTCTCATTATTAAATGATTCCATAGTGGATAATTTTAGTTTAAATATCATGGTTCAAGGAACCCAAGGAATTGGTAAAAAAGCAATAGTAAATAAAGTTTTAAATGATTTAATAAATCAAAATCAAGATTTTAAAGCACTAAAAAAAATTAATATAGATTGTAAGGAAAAAAAAGTGGATGAACTCTTATTTACATTAATCTCTCAAACAAAAGAAGTTCTTAATCTAAATATAGATTTAAGTTTAATTCTTAATTCAAAAATCTCTTACCTTTGGAATTTACTCAAATTAATTTATGGAAAACTAAAAAATGAATACCTCTTAGTCTTTAATAATGCAGAATATTTAGAACCCAGATTTTTAAACAAGTTGCTTTTTTTGGGTAAGGATGTAAATATCACTTCTATTTATACCTTAAATAAGGTTTTGAATCCTTCAACTCTTGAAGTATTCTCCAAATTTGACTTTAAAAATAAATTAAACTATTATACCTTCAATCAATTATACCAAATCCTTCAGCAGAGAATTTCCCTTGTTTTTTCTCATGAAATTGATGATGAATTAATACAATATATCGTGGATTTAATCTTCGAGCATCATGTACCGGTTCCGGGTAAAGGTATAGAAATTCTACGAGATCTTTATCCATTCCTTCAAAAGAGTGATGTCTTGGGGCAAACGGAAATATTAGAGATTTGTCAAAACAATTTTGAAACGCTAGGCATGACGGATGAGTTCAACATGGTTAATTATCTTTCTGAAGAGAACATATTAACCATAATTTTCTTAGACAACTTAGCCAATTATTTTCTAACCAATTCAACCAAATTTTATATTAAGTTAAAAGACCTCTATGAATTATATGAACTTTCTTGTGAATCTCTAATCTACGAAAAAGATAGATCAGAATTTAATGGCATGCTTGAGATGATTAATGGAATCGGGATTCTAAGTAAAGCAAGAAAACTTCACCATGTTCATGGTTATTCTTCAGAGAAAAATCCTGATTTAAATAATTACTTCATGGGAATCAGTCCAAATCGCTTAAAAATAATGGTCGATACTATATTTTCTAATTCACCAGTTTAATCTTTTTTTATATTCTTGTCCATTTTAATGGTATACTAGAACCTGTATTGAATTCGCATTACTTGTGGACAATTAAAAAATATATCAAAAAAAATTTTATAGTTAGAATTCCTCCTCTTTTATATAAAAGGAAAAAGGAGAATTATTTTGACCTTTATAAAAAAGATTTCCATGAGCGGTTTTAAATCTTTCGGTGATCGAACAGTTACCGTCAATTTCTCACGCGGGTTTACGTGCGTGGTGGGCCCTAACGGCGCAGGGAAGTCAAATATTATTGATGCTTTATGTTTTGCATTAGGAAGGCTAAGCAAAAAAACGATGAGAGCTAAAAGTTTAGAAGATTTGATCTTTGCGGGATCAACGGGTAAGAACCCCGCAAAAAGAGCCGCAGTCACGATAACCTTTGATAATTCGGAGGGAATATTTCCCGGGGGTACTGAGACTTTTGAGATTACGAGGGTAATCAAAAAAGGAGGCATTGGAAAGTATAAAATGAATGGGAAAATTACGACACGTCAGCAAATATTAAATGCATTAGCAATGGGAAATATTGATCCTGACGGTTCAAACCAATTTATTCTACAAGGAAAAATAGTGGAATTAACCCACATGGACAGTAATGATAGGCGCAAATTTATTGAAGAACTTATCGGATTAGAAAAATACGATGAGATGAAAGATGTTACCTTTAAGGAATTAGAAAAAGCAGAAAGAGATTTGGGACAATTTGAAGCCATTTTCAAGGAAGTTTCCTCACAATTGAAAAAGGTTGAAAAGGAGAAAAATGATGCATTAGCTTGGAAAGAGTTAGAAGAAAAGATTAATTTATTTAATGCTCAATTAATTGCTTTAAAAATATCTGAATTACAAGAAGAAGAAAAAGAGCTGGAGAAAAATATCGAAAAAACCAAAAGATTTGTTGGTGAATTAGAAGAGAAAATTAAAAGAGAAGAAGGTCTCTTGAAACAAGAATCTTTAGTCATGGAAAATGTTCAGAGAGTGATAATTGAAAAAGAGAAAGAAAGAGAGTCCATAAACGAATCTTTAACTAATTTGAAAACGAATTTGTCTTCTACAAAAACAGAATTAAATATTTCCGAACAGTCGCTTAATAAAATAATTCAAGATAAGGAGCAATTAGTAAAGCAACAAATGGAATTAGAAGAGGGTCAAACCTATGATCTTTTAATTGAAATTAAAAGAAAGCAAATAACTAATTGTGAAAATCAAATCGAAAAGGCAAAAAATGAGATAGATAGTAGACAACAACTTCAATCTGAACTGGAAAAAAAAATAGGTATTCAAGAAGAAGAAAAAGGAAAGTTAAATTCAGAAATTTCTATAAAGAAGCAAAATGTTTCCTCAAACCAAGCCCAAATAAAACTTCTCCAGGAAAACATTAAGAAGAACGAAGAAAAGAGAATTAAATTGAACAAAGAATTAAATTTATTGAAAGGAGATGCAGAAAACATAGAAGAGGCAATACAAAAAGCAAGTGCCGAGGAGCAACAAATCAGAAGTTTAATAGAAAATCTAAAACAAGAAATATCCGGCGAAAATGAAAGACAAAAAGATCTTGAGCAAGAGAGAAGTTTAAAGCAAGAAGAGAAAAATCAATTAAATTCACAATTGGCAAATAATCAAGCCACTTTAACGTCTTATACTACCGAAATTAAGTTACAGAGCGATAATATAGAAGATTTAACTAACAAGAAACGAAAACTAGAAGATCGAATAAGAGAAATAAGTAAGGGGAAAGATACCGAGGCAATTGCTAAAGAATTAATCCAAAAAAAAAATGAATCATCTCAAAAGATCCAAGATCTTAAAGCAAGATCCAAAGAAAATGAGTCAAACTTTCGGACTAATGAAAAAGAATTAGAAGTATATAAACTGAAGCAAAATTCAATTAATTCAGAAATTAATACGATTCAAAGTAAAATTGATAATTCTCAAATCGAATTGAATATTTTCAAAAAGGAATTAACCGGATTACAACGAGAAAAGCAAACATTAGAATTGAATATAAACAATTTAAGAGAGAAAATCAATAAAATGGACAATGAAGTAGAAAATTTTAATATTAAAAAGGATAATATTCAAAGGCGATTGGCTGAGTTATTACAGGAAAAGGAAAATATGATGATAAAAATTGACAAATCCGAAGAAGAATATGAAAAAAATAAGGAAGATATCAGAGCAATTCTACAAATATTAAACATGCTCACGCAAAACATAGAAATTTCCGTAGATTCTATAAAAGGAAATATCCAACAATCAAATTCGGAAGCAATTGGATCAGCGGGAGAGGATCTCAGAAAATTTGTACTTGATGTCGTTGATATCATGAAAACTATGGAGGGAATAGAATGTGAAGAGGAAAAAATACAGGAAATGTCAACCGTAATTAATTCTATACGCCAAACCTTGGATATGTTCATTGAAAACGTAGATTCTTCCATAGAGCAGTTGATTTTTAAAGTAAGAGAATCTGTAGATATTGCGGTTCAAGATTCCACTTCAAGTTTTGATACATTTGTTCAAGATCTAATGGAAATCTTACAAGATATTCATTTATCACTAAAAACCTTAACTATATCAAAAAGTCAAGATTTGTATAAACAATTAGAGGATATCTCTGAAAACATTAATACGCAACAGAAAGAATTAAGCACTTTGGAAAGAGAACTTTCTGAAACTCAATTAAATAAAGATCATGATAATGAAAATTTAAAAGCAAAAGAATTAAGATTAAATGATGCAAATCAACGAATATCTGAATTAAATGAAAAAATTACCGAGATTGAGAATAAAAACGAAGAGAGAGTACAATCACTCACTACACAAAAAGATGATCTTAAGAAGTTATTAAGTGAGATTAATACCATAAATGAGGCAAAAAACACTTATTGGGATAATTTATCGCAACTACAATTAGCAATTGAGGAAAATCAGAAAATTTTTGACGATATACAAGAAAAATTACAAGATTTGCAAGGAATTCAAACGTTATATGAAAATATTGCTGAAATTGAAGGTAATATTCAAAAATTGGAAAGTATAATTAAGGAGAATAAGGAGAAAATCAATGATATACAAAAGCAAATTGAAAAGCTTGATGAACAGAAGAAACAGATACAAGAAGAAATTGATAATTTGAATAAAGAAAAAGATAGATTTTGGGAAAAGACAGAGAATATAAATAAGAAAATTGATAATCAAAATGAACTATTGGAAAACGTTTTGGATAGAAAGAGAGGCCTTGAAAATGTCAAAAGGATAATCACTTCAATTGAAGAGATTTCCAGAGAGAATTCTGAAGCAGAACAAAAAATGGAGAATAGCAAGCAAGTGATAGATAAATTAACTTCTGAAATTGAGAAAATCCAGATAGATGTAGACTCTTTTCAAAATAAGATAGAAGAATTGCGATCGGAAAAAGCAGAAGAATTAAAGAAGCAAAAATCGGTTCAAAAAGAATTGAACAATTTGAATAAAGAATTGCAAGAATTACAGAATAATTTGAATGAGCTTAATAAAAATAAAGAAAGAGATAATCTCATCCTTTCCTTAATTGAAGAAAAGTCAAATACTGAGAATAAAATAAATAATTTAAATATTCAAATAAAGACCATTGAAGATTCCCTCCAAATTGAAAGCGGACGAAAGGAAGAAAAACAAAAAGAAATTGATGATTTATTGGCACAAAAAGATGCATCTTGGGAGAAACAAAAGCAGATCCAGGAAAAAGTCTCCGATTTCAAAACCTCTCATTCCATGGAAAATTCTAAATTAAATAACTATGAATCGAAAAAAATTATCTGTGTCGATCAAATAGAAACTTTATATGAACGTTCCAAGGAATATGGAACGCTGCCAATAATTACGGCAGATTTGACAGAGTCAATGCTACAAAATCAGATTGTTGATGCAAATAATAAGAAAAAAGCTCTTGAACCCGTTAATCTCAAAGCAATTGAACAATATGATGTGACTAAAGAACGATTCGATGAAATTGACATGCGTAGGCAAACGATACAAAGAGAGCGAAAAGCTATATTAGATGCTATTGAAAAAATCGAGCTGGAAAAAACAAAAACGTTCATGAAGGCATACCATGAAATAAATCGTGCTTTTTCTAATACCTTTCAAAAATTATCTCCAGGCGGTTCCGCTAAAATGTTATTAGATCGGCCCGAATCACCCTTTGAAGGGGGCGTAAGTATTAATGCTCGTCCTCACGGAAAACCTATCAGCTCGATTGAAATGTTAAGTGGTGGTGAAAAAACGCTGGTGGCTCTCTCGTTCATCTTTGCCGTCCAGGAGTTCTTTCCGGCACCGTTCTTCGTTTTAGATGAAATAGATGCAGCTCTCGATTCTTTGAACGCCAACAGGGTCTCGCTGGTCATAAAGGAGTATGCAGAGCAATCACAATTCATCGTCATCAGTCACAGAGAAGAGAATATCGTGAATGCGGACAGAATTTATGGGGTGTCCATGCAGCAAAGTGGAATCACGGATGTTTTTAGCGTTGATCTTGAAAATGTCGATGAGATGTTAGGAGAGGAAACGGTAAATGCTTAAATTTAAGTATTAAGATGAAAATAGAACCCTAATCCTGGTCATCTGTCTTTCTACTTTTGTTATTACGTTCAAGATTATTTTTCATCAAATA
>CAYLZE010000026.1:33222-50938 GCA_964388035.1 uncultured archaeon | reverse complement strand
CACCTTGGATTTTTTCTAAAAGAACCCTAAGATTTAAATACTTGAGTTTCTTTTTTATTCTATTGAGAGATTCCATGAAAAATTAAATATCCCCTAATATAATTTCCTAATTTATTCATATTCGTTTAACAATTTAAATTGATTTTAAAATTCACGGGTCTCTCATTCTCTTTTTTTTCCCTTGATTCGAGCAATAGATTTTATTTAAATTGAAAATGCTAAGAGGAGATGAGGAATTATTTTTTGATCCCTTGCATAGAAATTTAGAATTTTTTCTTTTTTATTTTATAGATTTTTGAGAGCGCATTTTATCTTGATCTTCAATTTCTTATTAAATCAAATTATTAAATTATAATGAGAGAGTAATTAAAGATAGCGAACAAAATGAGAAAATTATTGAATTAATAATATTATTTATTCATTCAATTAGGGAATATTCTGGGAACTCTTTGCATGTGATGCTAAAATAGGTGTTATAAAATAAGTGTTATTTAATCATTTTTTAGTATTTTCCTAATATTATTTAGGAGTGCTTCTTTAAAAGCATTAAATCCATTTGCATTCAAAGCAGATATATCATAATAAGTCATGTCTCTTGCTTGAGCAAAACCCCATGCTTCTTCTAATTGAACATCCCTATTTTCAGAGTCTACTTTATTTCCAATAAGATATCTTTTAATAGGATGCTCTTGATCAATAAATTCTAGCCAAAAATCAATATCTATGAAGGAATGATACCATTCGACGGAAAATACAAATATAGTGGGCTTAGCAAAGTTATTACCATATTTCTCAATAATGGGATAGGATCAATAAGTCGAATTTTTATTTTGTCTTATAAAATGAACTTAAAATCCTTTTAATTTATAAATATTTCAGAGGGTTAATTTAAGATAGGGGTGGATTTCCAACTAAATTTACAATAACTTATAAGGAAGAAATTTATAGATTTTTGCCATTTACAAATATTGATTTAGCTATAATTAGAAAATAAGGCCGTTTATAATGGAAAGAGTGATAATAGTCGGCGGGGTTGCGGGAGGCGCTACATCGGCAGCCCGTCTGAGGCGTTTAAGGGAAGATATAGAGATAATTGTTCTTGAGAAGGGGCAATACGTTTCTTTTGCTAACTGTGGATTGCCCTATTATGTGGGAAATGTCATTAAAGAGCGTAGTCAATTAGAGTTGATGACTCCTGAGACGTTTTTTGATCGGTTCAATATTGACGTGAGAGTATCTCATGAAGCGATAAAGATTGATAAAGAGAATAGAAAGCTACAAATAAAGAATTATAACACAAATTCCATCTATGAATTGGATTATGATTATTTGATTCTTTCTCCAGGGGCCAATCCCGTGATCCCCCCTTTTAAGGGATTGGAGGAGGTTCCTACATTCACGCTTAGAACTATTCCGGATTCCGTAAAAATAAAAGAATATGTTCAAAACAATGACGTGAAGCATGCAACCCTAGTGGGTGGAGGATATATTGGGTTAGAGATGGCAGAAAATTTAAGAAAATTGGGAGTACGGGTAAAGATAATTGAAATGTTGGATCAAGTGTTAGCTCCTATTGATAGAGAAATGGCACAATTCGTCCACCAGGAATTAATCATGAATGGTGTTTGTTTGCAATTAGGAGATGCCGTTGATTCTTTTCAATGTGAAGACGATTGTAGTTTCGTCATTCCAAAGAGTGGAAAAAAGATTGAAACAGACATGATAATTTTAGCAATAGGAGTGCGTCCTGATAATAAATTAGCGGTGGAAGCCGGACTTGAGATTGGCCCTAAGGGTCATATAAAAGTAGATGATCACATGCGAACCTCGGATCCCAATATTTATGCGGTAGGGGATGCCGTGGAGGTAAAACAGTTTCAAACGGGGGATATTACTGCAATTCCTTTGGCGGGCCCTGCTAATAAACAAGGACGCATCGCAGCCGATAATATTGCGGGACGCGATTCAGTATATGAAGGAATTTTGGGCGCGTCCGTTCTTAAAGTCTTTGATATGGTAGTATCCTTTGTTGGTTTAAATGAGAAACAATTAAGCTCAATGCCGCTTCAATATGAGAAAATATTTATTCATCCAAATAATCATGCAGAATATTATCCCGGTGCGATTCCCATCACGTTGAAATTACTTTTTGAAGTACCGAGTGGCAAAATTTTAGGTGCACAAGCCGTGGGAGGTTTAGGAACGGAGAAGCGCATAGACGTGATCTCTACCGTGATAAAGTACGGGGGAACGGTTTATGATCTTGAAGAATTAGAGCTCACATATGCACCTCCCTTTAGTTCCGCAAAGGATCCCGTCAACATGGCGGGTTTCGTTGCGTCCAATTATTTAAGAGGGGACCATCCTATTTGGCAATGGAATGAAGTTGAGGAAATTAAAAAAAATAATAGTATTTTCCTTGATGTAAGGACACCAGAGGAGTATGAATTGGGCACGATTGAAGATGCGATAAATATTGATGATTTAGAATTGAGAAGCAAACTCAATGAAATCCCTAAAACTAAGGACATTTATGTTTTTTGCGAGGTTGGATTTCGGGGATACTTAGCTACGAGATTATTAATACAAAAGGGATATAATGCTCTTAATCTCACCGGAGGATATAAATTATATAAAATGGCTAAAGCAACAAACGAGGAAATTGCGGCAGAATGTGGTCCCGGAGAAGAAATAATGGATGAAATGATAGAGCAAAAGATAAAGGAATCGGATGAATTCATGGAAGTGGATGCTTGCGGATTATCCTGTCCAGGACCTTTAAATGCGTTAATTAAAGGACTTGAGACCCTTCCTAAAGGAAAAAAGCTTAAAATTAGTGCCACAGATCCGGGATTTAAATCGAGCGTGGAAGCATATGTAAAATTGAATGAGGCAGTGCATTTAATCCACATGGGTAAAGAAGGAAGCAAGTTGGCAGCTATTTTAGAGAAAGAGGACACGGGGGTTAAGCAGATTGAGATCCCGATTAAAATGGGAAAGCAGCCCCGAGCACAAAGGAGAGGTCCGAATGCTCCGGCGCTTAGTGAAATAAGTGTTGAGGAATTATATGAACGCATTGATTCAGCGGATTCACCATCAATTTTGGTTGATGTGCGATCTCCCCAAGAATTCCATGGCTTAGGGGGCCATGTTAAAGGAGCTAAATTAATACCTTTAGGAGAATTGATGAATGACTTAGAGCGTCTAAAAAATTATCAAGATAAGGAAATAATCATGATTTGTGCATCAGGTGCCCGTTCCATGATGGCTGCTCAATTATTAGCTAATGCGGGTTACAAAGACGTAAGAAATCTAATTGGGGGAATGATGATGTGGCATAGAAAAGGATATCCCATCGAAAAAGAACCTAATTAATTTTTTTTTATAATTTACCCGTTATTTTCTTTAAAAACCCGTCGAATCCATGGAATTTTACACTTTTTTATGTGGACATATAATTCCTCATAGTGCTTATCTTTTTTCTTCAAAAGTTTAAAGAATTGACATGGAAGGTAAGGAAAAATGACTTTAGAAAAGCTATATCTTGCATGGATTTTTTTATCTTAGGTCGATCATTTAGTGTCTTGAAGAGCATTCTAACTCATTTAAATAAAGGCTAGATTATCATGAAAAAGAAAGCCATTTTTTTAGATAGAGATGGAACTTTAAATGAAGATAAGGGATATGTTCATCAATTAGAAGACTTTAAATTATTGCCGGGTGTAATTGAAGGATTAAGCTTACTTAAGCAGGAGTTTCTATTTTTCATCGTAACAAATCAATCTGGAATAGGGCGAGGGTATTACACTTTCGAAGATTTCTTGGCATTTAATGACCATCTGGTAGAAGTGCTTCATTCTTTCAATATAACCATAGAGAAAACTTATGTGTGTCCGCATGGTCCGGAAGAAGATTGCGATTGCAGGAAACCAAAAACAAAGGCGTTGGAAGAGGCATGTTTAAACTATGAAATTGATTTACAAAGCTCCTGGGTAATGGGGGATCATCCTTCAGATATAGTGCTAGGGATTAATGGGGGATGTAGGACCGTTTACTTGTTAACGGGTCACGGAATGGAGCATTACGCGGATATCGAGAAAAAGATAGTAATACCAACGATAGTTGCGCCAAATTTTCTGACTGCAGCTCAAAAAATAATAGCCTTCGATCGAGAAATTTCTTAATTACTTAAGAACTGTACATAAAAAGGAAGGAGCTAATTTTGATAACTATTTTATATTTAAGAAGCTATTAATATAACTAAGTTAATAATAACCGGGTTAAAAAAAGTGGTTCGATAATTCTTGTTTCCCAAAAAGATAAATAATGAAGTTTTGTGGAAAAAAATTACAAAATTACGGGAAAGGATTCAAAAGGAAACAAATTTCCGAAAAAGAACTTGCTGGAAATGTGGAAAAGATTTGAATATATACGATTTTCTTAGTGATAACACCGAGTTTAGTGTAGATTATATAATCAAATTATGGCAGCATACATTATTGGAATTTCATTGTTGTGAATGCTTTAAAGATTTGAAATGGGGAGAACTTAGAAGTGTTGCGGATCAGCTAAAATATCGTTATTGCCAATACTGTAATAAAGTCATGGACCTCTTCACCTTTAGCAAAGTGAATAAAGATTTAAAAATAGAAGAATTGAAAAAAATTTGGTTAAATTCTGAATCTCCTATTTTCTGTGATAATTTATGTCATAGAAAATTCCGTAGAGAAGAATATTTTAAAAGGTTAGGACAATAAAGAGAAAAAAAGGTATTAAAAGAAATTAATATTAATTTTGCTACTTTCTATCGCGTTTAAACAAACTTGGCATGGCATGTTCATAAGTTTTCATAGCAAAACGTGAGATGACGATTCTTTGAATTTCAGAAGTTCCTTCATAAATTTGATATAATTTTGCATCTCTAAATAACTTTTCAACGGGATATGTTCTTAAATATCCATAACCACCAAATATTTGAATTGCTTCAGTGGTCACTTTCATTACAACATCCGAGGCAAAGGCTTTGGCAATTGAAGAGCTGAGATTATTGTCTAATCCTTGATCTGCTTCCCAAGCTGCTTTATAAGTTAATAATCTGGCAGCTTCAATATCTTTAAACATATCTGCAATTTTAAATTGTATTGCTTGATAATGATCGATGGAGTGATCAAAGACATTCCTTTTCTTGGCATAATCTATTGAATATTCCATCGCGGAACGCGCGCATCCTACAGCAAATGCACCTATAGCAGGTCGAGTATGGGCGAAAGTTTGCATGGCTAAAACGAATCCCCTTCCTGGCTTTGCTAAAACGTTTTCTTTCTTTATTCTTACGTTTTTTAGTACAACAGAGACGGTGTTAGATGCTCTTTGACCCAATTTGGGAATCTGTTTCCCTAATGTTACGCCTTCCGAATCAGTAGGAACGATAAAGGTACATATTCCTTTATGTTTTAATTCGGGATTAATGGTGGCAAAAACGGTTATATAATCCGCATATCCTCCATTAGTTATCCAGAATTTAGTTCCGTTAAGGATGTAGTCATCACCATCTGTTTCTGCCTTGCATTTCATCCCAGCAACATCCGATCCCATCGTTGGTTCTGAGGTTGCAAAAGCAATTAATTTAAATTCCTTTACTAAATCAGAAAGAATTCTCTGTTTTTGTTCCTCATTGCCCCCGATAATAATAGGTTCTGCTCCTAAATTATTATCAAAAATGGAGGTAGCGATACCGGGACATGCAGAAGACATTTCTTCTACAACCAAACAGGAATCTAATAAACCTCGCCCTAATCCCCCATACTTGCTTGGAATAGCTAGATTCAATAATCTCTGTTCATGCGCTTTTTTAATAACTTCTAAAGGAAATTCTTCAGATTCATCATATTTTTTTGCCACGGGCAATACTTCTTTTATGGCAAAATCCCTGGCTTTTTGTTTCAAAGCAATTTGTTCTTCATTTAATTTAAATTCCATGATTTAAACCTCTAATTTTACTCCATTTTTTTTATAACTTTATCAATAATCTCATCAAAATTAAGCTGTTCTGCAGTGGGTACAAATTGAATTTCAATTGTATCCTCCATCATGTCAATTCCTGCACCTTGCATTTCTCTCGTTATTTCTCGAACTGCGCCTCCCGCCCAGCCGTGAGAGCCAAAAGCTAATCCAATTTTATTCATTGGTTTTAGACCTTTTTGATAACAGACATATTCTGCCACGGTAGGGAACATACCATTATTTAAAGTGGGACTTCCAATGAGGATTGCTTTTGCTTTCATTGCTTCAGTGATTACATCGCTATAATCCGCATGAGTCAAGCAGAATCTCTTAACTTTTATACCGCGATCTTTAAATCCCTGATAGAGATGAATGGCTATTTTTTCCGTGCTACCCCACATGGTATCATATACGATTAATACGCTTTTTTCCTCAATTTCTCCTGCTGACCATTTCTTATAAGCATCTAAAATGGTTGTAAGGTGGGTTTTCCAGCATATCCCGTGCGAGGGACATATCACATCAATAGGTAAAGCCCCAACAGCAGGTAATACTTTAGCAATTAATCGAGATAAATGCAATAAAATATTTGCATAATACTTCTCTGCTTCAGCCATTACAATCGAAAGGTCATTTTCATCATCCCATATTTTTGAAGTCGCATAATGTTGACCAAATGCATCATTTGAAAACAAAATATTTTTTCCTTTTGCATCGCTCATAAAGGAGACCATGGAATCGGGCCAATGAATCATGGGGATAGGAACAAAAGTAAAGGATTTGCCATCTCCTATATCCAAAGTATCCCCTTGCTTAACCTTTCTAATTTTATCGAATATTTCATCCTTAATTTCTTTATGATAATGCAATTTAAGATTTTCCACACCCTTTTCTGATGCGATTACTTCAGCTTTAGATAAATATTTCAAGATCTCGGGGAATGCCCCCGAATGATCCGGTTCAACATGGTTAATAATCAAATAATCAATTTCAGCGGGATCGACGACTTCTCTTATATTTTGCAGGTAATAATCAAAATATGGACGTTTTACCGTATCAATTAATACTGTTTTTTGCCCAGTCTTGACAATATATGCATTATACGAGGAACCTCGATGAGTAGAATAACCATGGAAGTTTCTGACTTCCCAATCAACATATCCAACAAAAAGCACATCTTTTATTATTTCAAAGAGAGTTATTTACATTCACCTTTTAAGAGTTATTTCATGAATTATGCTATTAATTATTATTTTGAACCCCGTTATAAAGTTGATTTCTATCAAATATTAATTAAAATTTTATCCTCTAATTACCTAACTAATTATGGGTTTTGAGAATAATATTATTTAAAAAACGAGTAGATTTAAATTTTGAAGTAATTATAAATTTCCCAATTTAAAATAAAGATCGATTCTTTTTTTATACTTGTCGAAATATGCCGAATTTCCATTCCAATTCTTAATATCACTAGGTTTATAAAGTTCGTTAAATATTTGTACGAGAATCGTACATAATTTTTGGATGGTTTTATCATTGGTAGATGAGGCGCAGCGGCACGCGAGGATAACATTTCCTTCAAGTGCAGATGTACAGGTAAATTTATTATTTTCAATAGTAAAACTTTTTAAATCTTTCCCCGTTAATTCCGTACTAAATGCTTTAATCGCTGTTATAAATCCTCCAATGAAATTTTCATCTATTTTTTTTTCTTCACAAAAATCAACGATAGGACTTCCATCTCCCGAGAATACCCAGAGCTCTTTAATTATGGAGGACATAATAATTACTTTAACTCTTATTTTTCTGTTGTTTCCGAATCAAGGACAATTAATTTATAGGTCTTATAACTCAAATTTATTACAATCAAAACGAATAACCCACCAAAGAAGTAGACGATAGCTGTCATTATTGTCACGATTTCAAATATATCAAGGGCTAAAAAAATAATATTGCATACATATCCTACAAGAAATAGCAGTATCAAAACTTGAATTATCAGCCACTTTTTTATGAGATTTGCTCCCGGAAATAGGGCTTTAATGTTTCTAATAATTATAAGACTGTATATAAAAAACACAATGCCTCCAAGAGAGCATATTAAATTTAAAATAAAATTTCCATCAATTGCCATGCAACTTTTACCCCAGTATTTTATATAATTTATTTATATATTTTAATTAATAAATAAATGTTTTTATTTAAATTTTTAAAGGAATCTACATATATTTTTATGATTCTCAAAAAGAGACAAATTTTAAGTAAAAAAATAAATAAGGGAAAAAAAAACGGATATAAAAAGGATTTCTATTATTCAATTTTTTCAAACATATCTTTTCCAACACCACATACAGGACAAGTCCAATCATCTGGTAAATCTTCAAACTTAGTTCCTTCTACTTCTTCATCATAAATATATCCACAAGCAGTGCATTCCCATTTCATTACTTTTCTCAAACCTCTATTGAAATATGTATTTTAAAGTACCAAATTAATATATTTATAAAAAGATTAATTTAATAATTTATAAAAATACCTATTCTTCACGTTTCATCATCAGAAAGAGCAATCTCATGGTCTTAAATAAATTTCTCTATGAACATTTTCTTTGAACATCGGCATCGGGGACGGCAAAAATCTTTTTTAACTTCATGAAGGGGAATCTCATGTTCTTCATCTATATATAAATAATTGCATTTTCTGCATCGGAAAATCATTTTATTTCTCTCATTTTAATTTAGTTTTCGATTTATTTAGAGATTTAGAGGTGTTTATAATCATGCTGTCTTTTTAAAATTTTCTTTAGGTCCATTACAATCAGGACATTTCCAATCTCCTGGTAAACTTTTAAATGGAATTTCTTGTTCGGCTTCATCGTAAATGTATCCACAATTCTCACATTTCCATATGAACATTTCTATTGCTTCTCTTAGTTCTTCCTCATTCACTTCTGATTCAATATGCTTATTGATATAGGGGATGCCTTTTTTCTCCCCAAATAATATCGCCCCTTTTAATTTATGGTCTTTAAGAACAATTTTTTTATAACAATTGCTTTTCTTATCAATATTTTTTAATATTTGCCATCCCGCACCTACCAAATCTTTATCCTCGGGATCAAAAACACCTATCGAAGTTAGATCAATCCCAACAATCTTAAGCGTGTTTTTAGGGACAGTTCCGGTATATTTCTTTTCTTCTTTTCCTAATATTGAGGCCCCAATAACTTTTGACTGCTCTATACAAGCCGGAATAATTCCCCAGGTCTGTTTCTCATATTCAATACAATCACCAACGGCAAACACGTCAACTGCACTTGTTTCTAAATAGTTATTAACGATAATTCCTTTATTTGTTTCTATATTAGCTTCTTTTGCTAAATCTATATTGGGCGTTACTCCTGCTTGGATTAATACCATATCTGCTTCTACGTCGGGTTTATCTTTTATTGCGATTCCTTTAGCATATTTGTCCCCTAAAATTTCTTGTGTATGCGCATCTAAGATCACATGTATACCCATTTTTTCAATATCTCCTTTTAAAAACGAGCCGCAATCTTTATCTAATTGCTTTGGTAATAATCTTGGAAAAAATTCTACGACGGTAGTATCCAAATCACAATTTCTGATTTGTCGAGATAATTCTAGTCCTAGTAAGCCACCTCCAATCACAACTACTTTTTTTACACCTTTTTCTTGAATAAATTTTTTAATCTCTAATGCATCATCAATGTTTCTTAAAGTAAACACCCCCTTCCCGATTAATTCTTTAGCGTTTTTTAATGGAGGAATACTTGGAAAACCTCCAGTAGCAAGAATCAATTTATCATAGGAAAGAGGTTCATTATTCTCATTTAAATAGATTTGGTTAGCATTAGTATCAATTTTTCTTATTTTTGTATTTAAATTGAGTTTAATATGGTTTTTTTCATGCCATTCCTCATCATAAACGATTAAATCCTCAATAGTCGCTCTTCCAGAGATAAGTTCTGGTAGCTTAACCCTTGTGTAATATGGATATTTTTCTTCCGTGAAAATTTGAATGGATACATCTTTATCGAGACTTCTTATATTTTGTGCAGAAAAAGTCCCCGCAACGCCGTTTCCAACGATTATAACCTTCATATTATATTAAACTTCATCCATATTATTTAAGTTTTTTATGTTAAAATTAAAAACGCCTCTTTCATATATTTTAAAGTAATTTTAAAAAACGGGAAAGGTTTTATCACGAAATGAATGCAATTTTATATAATAAATTCAATTATAATGATTTAAAATGAAAAATCTATTACTTGGTATTTGTGCCAGCCCTAGAGTGCAGGGAACTGATTACGCGGTTAAATATGCTCTTGATCATGCTGCAGTAAAGTATCAATTCGAAACAACATTTTGGAGTGTAAGAAATAAAGAGATCAAATTTTGTATCCATTGTGATTATTGCATACGAGAAAAAAAAGGATGTATACATAAAGATGATCTTTCAGAACTTTATGAAATGTTAAAAGAAGCAGATTTTCTCCTTTTTGGAACTCCTGTATTTCAAGGTAACTTATCGGGACAATTAAAAGCAATTATGGATCGGTGTAGGGCATTAGTTGCTCAAAATCCAAATGTATTTAAAAATAAAGTGGGGATGGCATTAGCAGTTGGAGGAGACCGGAGTGGTGGACAAGAAATTGCGATTCGTTCGATTTTAGACTTTTTTCAACAAAATCACGTGATCATCGTTTCAGGAGGAGCCTTTGGAGCAAATTTAGGTGCTAGTCTATGGAGCAATGATAAGGGGAGGATTGGTGTTGAGAATGATGAAGAAGGGTTAAAATCAATTAAAAAAGTTATAAAAAGGATGGCAGAATTTAGAAAAAGCTAGAATACTTGAGATTATTCATTTGAATAATACAAATTACAAAAAAATAAAGAAAATTAATTATTTTACATTAAAAAGTTTCTTGGCTTCCTTTTCTCTTAAACCTGAAATACCCCATAATTCCTTAAACCAATATTTTCCTTTGTAGATTACAACGGGAGTATTCACAAGACAGCCCTCGTCATCGCAAAACGTTAGAATAAAATTTTTATCACGTAATAATTGATGTACGAATTCTTCATCATCAATATCTTTATCCACGTATTCCACCTTATTTTCTGCTAGCCATTTTTTTAATATTGTACATCGATCACAATCTTTCTTCGATATTATGATAGGAAGGTTCATTTCAGTCATAATACTCATTAAGAAGATCTTTAAAAAAAATTTATTTTCTTAGATTTTAAAAAATAATTTATATTACTTCAGTATGAGTATTAACTTATTTATCTCAATATTTATCATTAACCTAGAAAAATTATAATTTATCTTATTGCTTTTTTAATAAAAACTTCTCTTACTTAAAGTATATTGGTATTCTTAAAGTTAGGTAAAGGAAAGTTTAAGAGAAAAGATTAAACATTTAATTTCGAAATTGGCTCTAATGAGGTTTTAATTAACTAATTCTGGACAAATGTGAAATTATGAAAAAAACAATTAAATATTGAAAAAATTATATAACTATTTTCATGCATTACAAATTTCAATAATTTATAACCAATAGATTATAATGCGTGTAAAATTTAATACACTCAAATGGATCAAGTTAAGACGAAAAATACAAAAGAAGAAGTATATACGGAGTATATAGAACAACTGATTAAGGGAGATTCTTGGAAACTACGAGCTTTGGCTGCGACAAAATTGGGCAATTTTAAAAATTCTCGAGCAACTTCTATATTGATAGAATCCCTTCGCTCCGAGAAAGATTTGGGAGTCATTAATAGAATCATCGAAGCTTTAGGCAAAATTAAAGACCATAAAGCTACCGCTCCAATCATAGAATTTTTAAAAAAGGAACTATCAAAGAAAGACCCCAACGCAACTACGCTATATATCGTAATTGAGAGTTTATTTAAAATCGGCGATAAAAAAGCATTAACTGAGTTGGGAGTGATACAGGACTCTTGTAGTACGGATATTAGAAAAATGACTGAAAAGGCCCTTCAATGCATTGATCCAAATTGGAAAGAGCACATCGCTTAATAATTAAAGATTTTAAATTAAAACAAATAAATATGGAACTAAACATGTCAACACAAGAATTAATTGATAAATTATCTGTAAGTGTAAAGGGAGAAAATGACAAGAGAGCAGTAACTATTTTTACTTTGAGTACGTGCATGTGGTGCAAGAAATGCAAGCGCTGGTTAGATGAAAGAAATATAAAGTATCGCTACGTGGATGTGGATACCATAGATTATTCCAATAAAAGTCAAATCTTAGATTTCTTAAAAGAAAAGTACCAATCAAGAATTTCTTATCCCTTCATGGTGTGTGATGATAGTGAAGTGATTGTGGGATATGATCCTGATAAATATGAAAAACTATTTTCGAAGGAGGAATAAATCGTGATGAACATGGAAACTGAAGAGGGAATGAGAAAATATTGCAACCAAGTTGCTAAGAAAAATAATTGGATCTTGAATAAAGATGAACAATCTCTAAATGATCTTATTGATGGTCTTGTAGAAAATAAGAAGAGATATGGATATCAATCTTGTCCTTGTAGGTTAGCTGCAGGTAAAAGAGAACTGGATAGAGATATAATTTGTCCCTGTAATTATGCTCCACTTGATGTGAAAGAACATGGCGCGTGCTATTGCAATTTATTCTTGGCGCTTGATTTTTATAAAGGAGATAAATTATTTGTAAATGTTCCCGAGAGAAGATCAGTAGAAAAAGAAAAAGCAACATTAGAATACATGAATGAAAATATTTAATATTTAAAAAATGATTTAGCTCGTCTAATTCTTCTTTTATTTTATCTTTAAATATGCTTTCAATAATTAATAACTATAAATTTTAAATAAAACGAATTCCCTATTTATATCATGGCAAAAAAAGAAATGTCGGATGAGGAGTTAGAAAAAGAATTTGAGAAGACAATTGAAAAAAATGAGGCAAAAAGAGATAATTGTGGAGCAGCAATTCCTGGAAATAAAGAAGTCGGAATTCAACGAACAAATGTAAAACTTAAAAAAGAATAATTTAGTTTTTTACTTTATTTTTCTTTAATTTATAATGATGTTATATTGAAAGAAACATTGCCTAATAGCTCGGGGTTATAAGATATTAGATCTAATAATTTAGATTTAATATATTCCATAAATGACCGTTTTAAATAATATATAAATCGAATTTTAAACAATGAATAAAAAAGAACATGAATATCCTACCAAAGAAGTGGATCCCGATAATTTTCTTTCAAATGAAGAGGTTCTCGATTTAATTAAAAGGAAAGAAGAGTTTAAATTCAAACAAGAGGATTACAATAAATTATATAATTGTGTTCATTGCCGCGAATGTGGTACATCCGACGAGCGAATCTTATTAAAGCACAAATTTTTAATGGATGGGAACAAGATAGAAGGATTAGAAGAAATAATCGCTAATTTTGAATTGTATGGCACTCCCTATCCCAAGAATAAATCTCGAATTAAGAATACAGGATCCATTCCAGAAGAGAGTGAAACCTTATTATATTTCGGGTGTTTTACTAGTGTTAAAACGCCACGATATGGTGAAAACGCCATCAATTATCTCTTGAGAAGAGGAGTTGATTTTTGTATTCTGCCTGAAGAAATATGTTGTGGGTACCCAATTTTAGTTACTGGAGCAATAGAGACTTACAATAAACTCGTAAAAAGGAACAAACAGCTTTTCAAGAGCAAGGGTTTCAAAAAAATTATAACTTTATGTCCAAGCTGTTACATGGTTTTCAAAAAAGAATACAGTGATTTAGGAATTAAAATCAAATATTATACCGATTACCTCGAGCCATCAAGAGAAAAGAAAGAGGGTAGCGTCAGCATCCAGCATGCTTGTCCCCTCGTTTATGATCAAAAGAAAGGAGTGGGAGATCACGTTGAACACATTTTGAAAGAATCGGGATATACCATAATGGACATTCCCAAGTGGTGTTGCGGAGGGGGGGTAGGTCATCAATTAAGAAAAGAAGTTGCAGAAAAAATCGCAAAAATAAGAGTTAAGGAATATAAAGGCGATTTTGTCACATACTATTGCCCCGATTGTTATTGGTTCATTAATGTATTTGGGAAAAGAGCTAAGATCAAGCCAGAAATAAAGGATTTATTCGAGCTTCTCTCATGAGATTAATTTTAAGAGGTTTATTCTGGCTTTTTAAGATTTTCTAAGCGAAGCACTTGACTTTCTTGTTTCTTCAGTCTTTCGATCTCATTATTTATCGCTTCTTCTTGTTTCTTCAATAAATCTTCCTCATTTAAGGTTATTTTATTAAGATCTTCTTCGCTCATTGGTTTTAATATTTCTCTAATATCAAATTCTTTATTGTCTTTTTGTCCTTTCTTTAATACTGTTTTCAATTCGCCAAGGTATATAATGCTTTGTTGGGTTATTGTCGTGGTCTTAGAAGTTTTCTTGATTCGTTCAATTCCTCTTTGAGGAGGACCTTCTAAAAGAGAGTTGGTTACTGTATAATTATTTCCAGAAAATCGGCCTTGTCTCAACATGTTCGAGATATTTTTTAGCTCTTCTTCGACTCTTTTTAATCTTTCATTATTTTCCTGGATTAAGGCATAATACTCAACATTCTCCCCGCTATTTTCAAATTGATTTCTTTGATACATGTATGTTGTTTCTTGAGTATTTTTTATAAAGTCGGTTTGAATCTTTTTAAATATTTTTTCTTGAGTAATTTTAGTTTTTACTTTTTCACGAGAAGCATAATTCTGAACGTAATCTTCTTTGTAAAATGCATCTCTGTACTCTAATTCAGAAAATTTGTAACTATTATTGAAAGTGATGATGATCTTATCACCATTAAGAAAAAAAATTGTCATTTCTAGGATAGTTATGCGTAATTCGTTGGGGCAATTCAATTGATTTAAATTTATCAAGAAGCACATGGTTTTTTGAGTGAAAAAGATCTCTTTTATGGAAATCAAATGAGGCGGAGGTTTATTGAAGGATTTCATATCAAAGGCCGGGGATATTTCAAATTTGAGATTTACACGAGCAGTGGTTTCCGGAATAACCACATTCTCTTCTTGTTTGTCTTTTTCAAATTCAAATATTAAATTACTAGTTTCATCCCAAGCAAGTTCCACTAATTGCATTTTCCCGAGCCTTATAAGGACTATAACTTTTTAGAATTGAAAGAAAATATAAAATCTTATGAGTTAATTGATTTAGTGATTTTTAGATGCATTAATCTACCCTATTCTAAGAAGGAGTGCCTTTTTAGTGAATTCTTTAGATTTTAAAAGAAATTCTTTTTTATTCTATTATTTTCTATTGTTAAAGGCAATTACATCACGGCTTAAATTAAATTCTAAATCTAATTAATTCTTGTAATTAAAAATGATTAATTGGCAGATATCTTAAATTTTTTAATTAAAAAGAATGGGATCAAGTTATCTAAACTTATATACTTTTAGTTCAATAGCTTAAATAGTTTGATGCTAGAAATTAACCTTTTCTTTAATAATGTTCAAATTTTAAGCATAAATTATATTATTTTTGCATCTTTAGTGAAGAAATAATTTAAACAATCAAATAACCTATTAATTGTGGACATTTATGTCATATATTTTGCAAAACGATGCATTAATAAAGAATGAAATGAGTAAATTAAAAAGCCAAGTCCTATTAATGCTTTTTACTGACTTTAAAACTCTAAATGACGGGACAAAAAGGCGAAATTGTTTAGCTTGTGAAAGAATTTTGAATCTCTTATCAACTTTAGAAAAATATACTGATGGAAAATTGAAAATTGAAGAGTATTCTATTGAAGAACAAAAAGAGCTTGCTGAAAAGTACAATGTAAATAGAATTCCGACGATTATTTTTGTAAATGAAAAAGATGAGAAACCCATAAGATATATTGCTGAACCTGCGGGCTCTGAATTAGTACCATTCATAACAAGTATCCAATACTTTTCTGGTTTATCTTCCTTTTATAAAGATACAATTAAGACTAATTTAAAAAAAGTACCCAAATCTTCGATTAAGCTTTTTATCACCCAAAATTGTCCCTATTGCCCGAATGTGGTGCCTATTGTGAATTTATTTGCATCTTTGTCGAACGGGAAGGTAACCTCTGAGATAATTGATGTTGATGCAAACCCGGATATGGCTGAAAAATACCAAATTAGCGGAGTCCCTCATGCCATAATTAATGAAAAAGACCATATTTACGGAATGTTTACACTCCAAGATCTTTTAGATAAATTAACCCGTGGGGAACGGGATTTTGGAGGAATGTATGCTTGATTTTTTTCATTAAAGAAAAATAGCTTTTTAAAAACTAATTCGAAAGAGAGATCTAATTTGATTAATTGCATTATCAATAACAGAATTTGAGTTTTTCTTTATTATTATTTCTAAACCAAAAAGGAGTAATGATTATGTGATTTCAGTTTGAATACGATCTCAGTTATTGTTTATTATATAAACAAATAATAGATTCTTTTTCGTTATACATCTTAGTAGAATACTAATTTATAGAAGATTTATTTTTATGATAAAAAAACGATTTAAATGAATAATAAGAGCAAAATAATTTTTAAAATATAATAACATGGTGTTTCAAAATGGCAACCCAAGATAAATATATTGAAATAATCAGAAGGGAAATGGGGAAGTTAACGAAAAATGTAAAATTACTCGTATTTACATCTTTAAAAACAAATTCTGATGGAAGAAAAGAAAGAGAATGCATAGAATGCAATGAAATCATGAATCTTTTAAGAATTTATGAAAATAATTCCAATGGTAAATTAACAATCGAGGAGCATTCCATTTATGATGACCCAGAATTTGCTAAACGTTATGACGTACAAAGAGTTCCAACTATATTGTTTATAGATAATCAAGGAAATGAAGTAATCCGATATTTAGCAGCACCACGGGGACAAGAAACGCAACCTTTTATACAAGCATTATTTACATTTGCTGGAGCACCCAATTATTATGAAGCCGCCATCAAACAGGTACTGGATCGCATTCCTTCTTCAACAATAAAAGTAATGATTACCATGCAATGTCCTTATTGCCCACAAGTTTGTAATATAAGCAATCAGTTTGCCCTCGCTTCGGGTGGAAAAATTCGCACGGTTGTTGTAGATATTATGGCCAATCCTGATATTGGACAGTATTACGACGCGGCGGGAGTGCCTTATACGCTAATAAACGATCAGAGTCCTCTCACGGGAATGGTGGGCCCTAACGAGATTTTAAGAGCATTATTAGGAGGAAATATCCGTGTTCAATATTGATTCTCTTGAATTTGATCCCGAAAAAGTATATGACCTCATCATTCTTGGGGGTGGGCCTACTGCAATTGGATGTGGGATATATGCCGCAAGATTTGCAATGAAAATATTGATTATTGGGAAAGTTTTCGGGGGATTAATCACTACAACTCATATTGTTGAAAATTATCCAGGAGTTACTTCGATTAGTGGACAGGGTCTCATGGAGATGTTTAGACAACACATGGAATCATTAAATATTCCATTTATATCGGATGAAATTCAATCTATCGAAAAGAAGGAAGACTATTTTATTTTGAAAACTTTTTTTCAAAACTTTAAAGCTAAAACAATTTGTATCGCTACCGGGTCTGAAAGGAAAAAATTGG
>CAYLZE010000026.1:31327-33122 GCA_964388035.1 uncultured archaeon | reverse complement strand
AATTCTGAAATCGCTAAAAAGATAGGAGTTAGGACTAACAATCATGGTGAAATAATGATTAATCGAAAATCTGAAACAAATATCCCCGGAATTTATGCAGCAGGAGATGTGGCGGATGCTCCTTATAAGCAGGCCATAACAGGTGTATCTGAAGGAGTCATAGCAGCATACTCTGCTTTTGAATATTTAAAGAATCAAACTATACAATATTAATTTTTTTTTGCAATTCTTTACTGTTTAAATTCAAATTTCGAGCCTTGAGTATTTTATTAACTTTTAAGGCTATTTTTTAAAATTCTCATTTTTTGAATTTTCCAACCATTTTATAGTTGTTTTAATAGAAGATTTTGGATAAATTCCAGAAAATGGTGAAATTGAATTCCATAAATGATACAAATTTTATTTCTAATTTCTTTATGGGGTTTGAAGATTGGTGTTTAATTTTCAATCAATATATTTTAATCATATTCAAATACTTAAAATTTGGATTTATTTTAGCATTATCATTTTTAGGCATCTTAACCTTGATAAAATTACGAGGGATTTATTTTGAAAAAGAACGAGTTATTGAGAAAAGCGACCATAATAATTTTAAAAACATTAGGCTTGTAGTAGGACTTTTATTTATTTTCCTCGCTATTGGCATTTATTTTAATTTTTTGACTTACTTGCTTCTATTTATATTAGACCCCTTACCAGATGGTTTTATTTTAAATTTTTTAGCGTTTATAGGAGCCATCGATCCAATTCTTATTAATCGACTTGAGCATGTAAGCTCTGAAACGTATCCCCATGAAGCGACTATCTATTATTGTTTAGCATTATGTTCATTTTGGGGGTTTTTACATTTACTAATTAGTATTACTCTGATACTTCATAGTGGATTAAATAGAAAGCCAAGAAGCGTTATAATAAATTTTATTAGTTCTTTAATTGAATGTGTATTATTTGGTTTTACAACTTTTATGCCGCTATTTCTGCAATAAATATGGGATATTTCAATGAATTATAGTTGAATATTGCTTTTCTATTTCAATTCCTTGTTCTTCTAAGAATGTAAAAAATTCTTTTCGCTTTTTATCCAGCATGACATCTTGATTTTTTAGATTTATTAGGAAGGGGAGTTTATTTGGGATGTTATCATCTTTAATTTTATTTTTAGCTTCTGATAATAATTGTTTATACTTGTTAGTATAGATATTGAAACTATCATGTATGGTTAAATCCCTGCTGGGTTTCGCGCAGAGAGGGCCATACTTCAACAATTTTTGCTCTTTCCACCATTTGTCAATTAAGAGCTCCGATCCATATTTTTCTTTATAAGATTTTCTCTGATTATATACATTAGTTCCGGGAAAGCTATGATAATAACGGATACTGAGTTGATTCAAAGTAATTTCTCCTTTAGAGACCATATTATTTAATCTATCGAACGTTTTATCATAAGACACTCTTGTTTCTCCAGGATGGCCGCATAAAATATTCATATTAAAATAATAATTATTTTTTACGTGAAAGTCATAGATTTTATTAAAAATTTTTAAAAAAAGTTGAGGATCGTGAGCCTTATTCATAATTTTCAACATGTCTGAAGAAAAACTTTCTATTCCATACCACATCAAGAAATTTTTTTCTTTTAATTTTTTTAACAAGCTAATATTTAAGACATCTATTCTTGTTTCAATCCATCCTTTTTCCATATTAAGATTAAATGATGAAATAAACTTTTCGAGCCAGCTTTTTTGTAGCCCAAAAGTAGGATCATAAAATCCGAATTCATGAATGTCGTGTGCAT
>CAYLZE010000026.1:3683-31227 GCA_964388035.1 uncultured archaeon | reverse complement strand
CAAATTTAAAAACTGAACTTTTTTATTTTTTATTGGTTTTTAAATAGATTTTTCAAATAATATTTTAAATGAGAAGCACTGAGAAAGGCATCCTTGAAAAAAATATCTTTGAATATTTGAGCAAAAAAGGAGAGATTAAAGCTGTATTATATCATAAATTAAAAAAGAGAATGCAAATTGCGGTATCGGAGTTAATGGATGATTTCGATTCCCTTCTTTTAGAATTAATGTGGGGAAAAAAAATAGAGATTATCATTCCTGAAATTTGCAATATAAAATGGATAAAGAAGGATATAGTAAATACAAGATTCATTAAAGAAAATACTAATTATCTTGTAAGTACTTTTTTGCCTATAGAGAAACAAAAGTTCTTGAGTTCAAATCACAATTTTTACTCCTTTGATTCAAGAAAACTAAATTTTTTTAGTAAATCTTGTAGAGAGAGAAGTAAGCAATATTTATTGGAGTCGTTTCAAGAGCATCCGAATAAAATCATTATTTTTAATCCCGTAAATTCAAAACCGTTAAATATTTATGAGCCATTAGAAATTCCCTTCAAAATACAAAATACATGGGAATTTAAAAATTCTTATCAAGAGGCTCAAGATAAAGTCAAATTTGAAATTCCTTTTAATGATCAAATTCAGGGTTTAGAAATCCTTAAAAATTTTAAAACCAAATTTGCTTGCGCGTATATAACAATTATTGAATCAATTCATAAAAAAATAATTGAAATGCAAAATAAAAATGTGAGTAAGAATAGTGATCTATTTAAAGAATATATGAAAAAATTCATTTATTATTGTGAGATGTTTATAAAATCGGATTGGATGTTTATCACTGATCCAAATCCAGGGAGATGGGAATCATTTTTTGTTTATTTTCAGATTCCTTTTAAAATAATAGATATGAAGATTAAATCGATCAGATTCACGGATAAAACGTTTGAAACTCACAATAATATTAAATATGGGATTAAATTAAATTCACAAGAAGATCTTAATTATTTAAAACAATTTGGTTACGAAGAATTTAATGGAATTAAAGAGGATAATCAAGTAATTATTGGATTGGATCTTAATTTTATAATTCCAAGCCCATCAATTGAATATTATTATTTTATAGCAAAATACATACATTATTATCATTTATTTCTCTTACTCAATCATTCCTTACAAATTCTTGAGGATAAGATCAAAGAAAAATTTACTTCAAGCAAGGAAAAAAAAATATATGAATATTTTTTACCTATTCTTGATTCAATGTTTGACATAGATCAAAAAAAAGTAAAGAAGAATCTTATTTTTAAGTACTATACCACCAGCTATGAGGAATTAGAAGTACTTTACAACTTTCTCTTGATGAGGAAAATCAAAAATGTGGAACAAAAACTAACAAATTATATGTTATTTAAAAATTTTAAGCCCTCCTCTAGGAATTATGAATTAACCGCATATAATGTTAAAAAACGAAACATTTAAATATATAACCATCATATTAATAATTTGCATTGGGAATTTTTCAGTCACGTTGATCAAAAGTATTTCCACCGTATAATAACAGAGTTTTAATTTTTAAAATTTAATAGATTTATTTGTTTATAATTATAATTTAAAAGAATGTGAAAATTTTTATGGATATAAAGTCTGAAATCAATAATTTTACCAGTTTATGTCCCGAATGTGGGGGAAAAGTAATTCAAGATAGAATTCAAGATGTATGTGGCCAATGTGGATTAGTCATCAATGATCGAATTTTAGATATTTCACATAGTGGAAAGAGAGCCTTTACAAAACAAGAGAAAGAAAAAAGAGAAAGAACGGGTTCTCCTATTTCTATTTTATTACCAGATATGGGTTTATCAACAATTATTGATAAATCTAATATTAAAAATCCTGATTTAAAACGAGCTGCGAAATGGAATTCCAGGATGACCTGGGATAAAAGAAATATCTTAATAGCTACCACCGAACTGAAAAGGATAGGGAGTAATTTAAATTTACCCGATCATGTGAAAAAGGCAGCTATTAGGTTATATAAAGAAGCATTTAAAAGAAAATTATTGCGTGGGCGATCAATCAATGGAATGGTTGCAGCTTGTTTATATTATGCTTGTCGAGAGAAGAAAATTCCACGAACATTACAAGAAATCTTAGATCAGACATCAGTAAGTGCAAAAAATGTGAGAAGGTGTTATAGAACAGTAATAAGGGAGCTAAATTTGAAAGCACCATCAACCGATCCTATTTCTCTCATTCCTCGGTATATTGCTGAATTGGGCTTGAATGCTGATGCGGAAAAAAAGACAATTAAGATCTTGCAAATGTTCATTTCGAAATATTCTACAAGTGGAAAAGATCCAAAGGGATTATGCGCGGGGGCACTTTATTTAGTATCAAAAATTCAATCTCACCGCGTTAGTCAAAAGGAAATTGCAAATTTAGTAGGTGTAACAGAGGTCACCTTGCGATCTAGATATAAAGAATTGATAAAAAAACTAAATGTTAGGATTTAGATATTTTAAAATTTTAACTATTTCTTATTTTTTTAACATTAACTTCAAAAAATCGGGCAAAGTTAGTAAATAACTTTGAGCATTTGGCAATTGATTTATTATTTTCGTGAATAACTGAGAATAATGATGTGCCCTCTCTTTCTGATCTAATACATCATTTCGGGTTTGCTCGCGAACAGTTTCAACCGGAATCCCCCTCATAACGGCTCGGGCAGGTATGTTGAATCCTAAAGGGACTTGGCTTTTATTTAAAACTACTGCACCTTCCCCTATGGTAGTTTCTTCATAAATTAAACTCCCCTCTAAAATTTGTACATAATCCTCTAAAAAACATCCCAATAATGATACCCCGGATTCAATGACGCAATATCTTCCAATATTAATTGAGCTTTTCTGTGATCGAGAAAACATCATTACTCCATCAAAAATAGTTGAAAATTCTCCAATATGTATAGAAGAATTCTCTGCTCGGATGATAGAACCCGGCCATACGATAACATTGTCACTAATCTTAACATCTCCAATAATTGTCGCCATGGGGCTTACATATGCTTTATCACTAATCTCTGGTTCCTTACCATTATATTCTAAGACAACCATGGTATTTATATTTGCATTTTTTAATATTATTTTTAATTTCTATTAGGAATTTTTTAATTCATTCATGTAGTAATATAAAAAATATCTATCTATAAATCTTTATATTTTTAATAAATATACAAAAGCATTTCCATCAGATGGAATTCAAAGCATCCTAGGGTAATATTAAATGAATAAAATATTAATGCTAATGTATTTAGAATGACATGTAATTAAAATGAAAAAAAGCATCAAGATTGATTAAAATATTTTGAATGGATCTTCGGATTCGTATAGGAAAAATTCATCATTGGGATATTTTAAACTTAGAATATTAAGTAATCTTCTTAGAGCAAGTAATTCAACTTGATAATGAGATAATTCAATTAAAGCTATATTTTCATCTAAAGCATAATCAGCCATAACATGATTTGTTCTATAACAAACACAACAATCGCAACCTTTTTCTTTAATTTTCTCTAAATATTCTAAATCCGTAATTTCATGACCAATTACTAAAATCTTATTTACGGATTGATTTAAATCTCCGATGAAAGTTACATTTTTCATATTCAAATTTCTTTTAATTCTTAATATTAAATCTTCCACTGTTAATTTTTTAGCTTTCGATAAATATGAATTGGAGGAACAAATTCTTCCTATTGGTATCTCATTAGAATGAGAATTACTCACGTTAAATGTATCATTTGTCTCTAAAAATAAAACATCTACAATAATATCTGAAATACCTCCCATAGCAGCTACGAATGGAATACCCATTATAAAAATATAGATGGGAATTTTTGAAATCATTGTAATTTTCTTAATGGTATTTCTTGAAAAGTAAAAAATGGGGTTATTGATTAAGCCATGATGAGAAAGAACCAGATTAATTTTATTTTGAAGCGCGAATTGAATTGATTTAATGTTAATATCAACAGTTATCATAATTCTGTTTATTACCCCTTTACAGTTTTTTATACCATACTGTAATCCATATGGTTCTGAATTGGAATAAAACACTTTAGGGGCGACCTCATTTTCTAATAAGTTTAATATCTCTTCTAAATACACTTTCAATCCCTATCTTTTTTAAAGATAATGGAGAAAGAAATAATAATAGAGTCTTTCGGTTTATAGATTTCAAATCTATTTTTGACTAAAATGTTTATCTTTATAAAAAAGTAAAATTACTTTATTCAAATATCATTTTAATCAGGATATTGTTACTCCTGTGTTTAATACGTTCTTTAAATAACAATAAAAATTTAAAAAGATAAATAATTCCCAAAATAAAGATTAGAAATATGAATAAGTTGTCCTTCTAAGCAAGATAAAAATTAAAAAATATAAGGAAAAAATAGGAAATTAATAATTTTTAAATTTATGATATTTTCCAAAAAACCAAGGGTCTCCCAATTTTACCATCATTTCTGCTAAATTTCTCAATCATTTTTCTTTTTTGCAGTTTGATTAGATTGTCATAAATTGTAGTTCTTGGAGTGTTTAACTTTAATACAAGTTCTTTTCTCGTCAGGGGACCTCTGTTTTTTAATACTTTTACTATGTTATATTGGATCGGAGTAAAAATTTCCTCTGATCCAATTGAATCTAACAAGATTTGGTTAGCCAATTATTATTCCTCCAACTTTTTTATATAACGACAAAATTTCGACTTTTTAAAATGGCAATTCATACATTTTAACTTATATAATAATAAGATCAGATTAATATATAAATGATGCTTATTTATGTAATAATATCATAAATAAGCATAAGAAATAGTGAATTATTTCTTATTAATATTAAAAATACCTAAGGAATGACAGACACTAGTAGAACAACGGTTACTCTTAGCGATTTTAATATGAGTTTAGTAGAGCGATTGATAGGTATTTTGGGTAATACAAAAGCTCAAGTAATAAGTAGCATTGTTGAAAATTATTTTCGAGATGAGAAAAATCTTGAATTAATGGAAAAATTAATTGAATTAAAAAGTTCAATACAAGAAGAAAAAGTAAAGGAAGAGGCAAAAAATCCTGAATTAATCAATAAAAAAATTGTAAATATACTTTCAACCGCAAATTATATTCCATTAGATTCTTTTTTAAAATATCTAAATATTAATATTGAATACTTTTATGATAATTTAGCTAATTGGCAGAAAAAGCATAATTTCAACGTTAAAAATGATAAAATTATTAAGATTAAATCTAATATCGAATAATTTTATTATGTATCGTTTAATATAAGAATTCTGGACTGATTCTTTTGTACTATTCTCATTTTGACCGATTTATATGAATAGCGAGATTTTTAAAAAAAATTGGGGTTTATAAACAAATATTATAATATATAAAGTGATTATGAAATTACTAAAAAAAATAAATTTAATAAAAGAAAAAATTAGGTCCTTTTTTTTTGATGAATGGGCAGGTAATATGACAGAGTACGCATTACTTATTGGATTTGCTCTTTTTCTGTTTTTCATGATTATCACTGTAGTAACTGATATGCTTAATTGGAGTATTGGCGAATCAAGCAACTCTCTCGATAAAATAAAAAATTTTTTTGGTATATGAAATCAAAGAAATCTTTTTAGGTAGTTAATATTATCAACACTATTTTTAATGGTTTTTTACAATGAGATTTAATACAGGAATAGGGAAAGTTAAATCTTTCATTATAAAGTTATAATATACTTTTTAGTTTCTCAGAATAAATGAATTTGATAATATAATATTAATATATACTGCATAATTTCGATTGCAAAACTAAAAAAAATGTAATAGAAATAATTTTATATATACTATTTAAAAAAAAAGGATCCCAGTAAATTAATCCATTATTTTTATTAAATATTTTTATTGAATGTTTAATATTCTATTCTTTGTTTCTTTCCTGAACTTCAAAAATAAATGAAATATTATGTTATAATTTTGCAATAGAAATTAAGGTGTTTGAATATTCATGAATAAGACTAAAATAAAAATACAGAATTTCTAAGGTTAACGTAAATAATTAAATTAATAAAAGAGTAAGGAAGTTCAAATCATTTTTGCGAAAATAATTTCATTTCGGAATAAAATAATATTCATTTATTTTTTTCTGATACATATCTTTATTACTTCCTAATTTATTCACCCTTGGCCTTTTTGTGTTTTCATCACGTCTAAATGTGATATTCATAAGTTTTAGAAAATAATTAAAACCATCTCTAAGATTTTTTAAAGGCAAGGCTCTACCTTCCACACCAGGAATCCCTTCAAAAACCAGGATTGAATCAGCAATAAAATCTTGAGTAATAATATCATGTTCAACAACAAAACTAGCTTTTTTTATTTCTTCAATGGATTTTCGAATCAATTGAGCTACCTTCAATCGCATTTCAACATCTAAAAATGCAGAAGGTTCATCTAATAAATATAAATCAGCTTCCTTGGATAAGCATTCTGCGATAGCAACTCGTTGAAGTTCCCCCCCACTTAATTCAGAAATAAAACGTTCGTTAAAACTTGATAGATCCAAATAATTAATTAATCTTTTTTTATAGGATTGACTAAAAGACGAAGATAATTTGATCTTTTTGATAGTTTCTGAAACTTGCAGAGATTCCTCCATTTTTATATATTGAGGTTTAATCGAAATTTTAAATGAATCAGTTTCCCCATTACTTTTATTAGTTTCTACTTTCTCTGCAATTAAATTAATAAAAGTCGATTTTCCAATGCCATTAGGTCCTAAAATTCCGATTATTTCTCCAGCATGTATTTCACTTCCAGAAACAGTAAGATTAAAGTCGCCTAAGCTCTTCTGCATATCATCATAAGAAAAAATTACTTGCCCTGAGTCAAATAAGGACTCTTGAGGTGGTTTTTCATGAAATTGGATGGGTTCTTCTCTAATTCTTATATTTTCATCCTTGATATAACCATTTAAATAAATATTAATACCTACTCTTACACCCTGTGGATGTGAAATTATTCCAAAAACTCCCGGTTCCCCATATAAAAGAGAAACATAATCACTAAGATAATCTAATATAGCTAAATCATGTTCAACAAGAACGATCATTTTATTTTCACGAGTTAAACTTCTTATTAATTTAGCCATATTAATTCTTTCACTTATGTCTAAATAAGAACTCGGCTCATCGAATAAAAAAATATCGCCATCTTTTAAAAAAGCTGCAGCTATTGCAACCCGCTGTAATTCACCTCCAGATAGTACATTCAAGGGTCTTTCCAATATTTCATCTAAATTTAAATCACTTATTACTTTCTCCAAACGATCTGGTTTTTCGTTTTTTTCGAGAAGATCATAGACTTTACCTGAAACATATTTAGGTATTGAAGTTATATTCTGAGGTTTGAATATTACTTTAATCTTATTATTCTTTAAATTTAGAAAATAATCTTGTAATTCTGATCCCTTAAAATAATCAATAATATCATCCCAATTGGTTTTATCCTTTTCAAAAGTACCAAAATTAATTCTCAAATCTCCACTTAATATCTTTAATAAGGTACTTTTACCTACTCCGTTTTGTCCAATTAAACCTAAGACTTTCCCCCTTTTTGGGATCGCCATTCTAAATAACGAGAATTGATCAAGGCCATAACGAAAAGTCATTTCATTTTTCAATTGATCGGGCAAATTGACGATACTTATTGCTCTAAAGGGACATTTTTTTATACATATTCCACAGCCAGAACATAAGCTCTCAGTAATCTCTACTTTATTGATTTGTTCATTTAATACTATGGTTTTATCTCCAGTTCTAACCCGCGGACAATATTTTATGCAAGGTTTTTCACCAAAAGGACTGCACTTATCTGGTTTACATAAATCTTTGTCTAATACGGCAATTCTCATTAATATTTCACTAGAGAATTAAATCAAAAATGATAAATAAATCTAATCATTAAATAAACTAAACAGAATAACATTATGTTGAAAAAATTTGACTGAAAAATACCCAATCCACTGGTTAGAAAAAATCGTTCAAGAAATAGAAAAACGAAGTCCATCAGAAATAACTTTATCTACTGGAAAAACACCTTCTGGTCATATTCATATTGGAATCTTGAGAGAAATATTAATCTGCGATGCACTTCGGAAAATTTTTGAAGCCAAGAACAGAATTGTACATTCTTATTTGTTCATGGATAGTCTAGATGCTGCCAAAAGATTTCCAGAATATATTGATAAAGAATTTCAGAAAAAGCATATTGGCAAACCTTTTGCTTTAATACCTTGTCCATATTCTGATTGTCAATGTGAAAGTTATGCATATCATTTTGGAAATGAACTCCAAAATACATTTGAAAAATATGGTATTAAAAATCAAATTATTTGGACTCATAATTTATATAAACAAAAACAAATGCAAGAAAAAATCAAGATAGCACTTGAAAGGACAGAAGACATCAAAATGATTCTCAAAAGTTATATTTTGCCAACTTTAAGTGATGAAAAAAAGAATAAATTTCTTGAAATGCAAAAAAACTGGACACCCGTCATGGCAATTTGTGAAAATTGCGATAAAATTCAATTTAGAGATTCACATGGAAATATTAAGCCGAATAGAATCACGGATTTTAATCAAAAAAAGTTAGAAATTACATATAAATGTCCTGCTTGCAATAATAGTGGTGTCTTGTCCATCTATAGCGGAAGGTTAAAACTTAATTGGAGAGTAGACTGGCCAGCCAAATGGTCAATATTTAAAGTTACTTGTGAACCTGCTGGAAAAGATCATTGTGTTAAAGGGGGTAGTTATGATAGTGGTTTAGAAATTTGTAAGCAAATTTTTAATTATATAGGTCCGATCAAAGTGGCTTATGAATGGGTTAGGCTAGAGGATAGAGATATGAAAACTTCTAAAGGTATCGTTTTTACGCCTAAAAAGTACTTAAAGATTGCAGACCCAGAGTTATTTCGAATGTTAATGTTAAGAACTAATCCCATGAAACATATATCACTTAGAATTGAAGAAATACCACAATATTATGATTACTTGGAAAAAGTAGAAAATATTTATTACGGTTTAGAGCAATTGGAGGAAAACGAAGAAGAAGCATTTCTTGAATATTTATATCCTCTTATTAAAATTAATGGAATTCCAGATAATAAACCCGTTAGAATTCCGTTTAACATGCTAATTTTTTTCTCACAAATTCAAAATATTTTAAGTATAAAGAAGTTATATAGAAAGGCAGATGAATTATTAAATTTAGATGGATTTGGAGAACAAATATCATTACAAGAATTTGAAGCGTTATTAGATCGTACAAAAAAGTGGATAGAAGAAGTTAAAAAAATTATTAATGAAAAGACAGATCAAAAAGCTAAGCATAGTTTAGAACAAAAAATTAATATTTTTACAATTCCCGAAAAAATTGATAGCCAATTGCTTAATAAATTGGATCCAGTTCAAAAGCAGGGGATAAAACGGCTCAGGAAATATTTACTTGATAATGAAAATTTAGATGAAAACTTGATTCAAAATAAAGTGTTTACCATTGCAAAAGAAGAATTACGCATTGCTCCTAAAAAACTATTTCAAGCTCTTTATCAAGTGATTTTAGGGGAAAAAAATGGGCCTCGAATTGGTTCATTGATAATATTAATAGATAGAGAGTGGATACTTGAAAGATTAGATATATGATAATCTCTATTATTCCTTACTTTCCTTCTTTATTCGTTTAAACCATTTGAATCTGGGCTTTTTTGCTTTCTTCTCTTCCATTTCTTTATAACAATTGGAGCAGTATGTGTATGCCTCCTCGATCATATCTCCACATTTTGCACAATGTTTATGTGGATATATATATTGTTCTTCTTCTTTTTTATGCCTGTCAAACTTACTCAATATTTTCTCCCATTTTATTTATTATTTCAATTAAATTCTTTAACATTTATCTCTTTAACGCCTTCATTTATTTTGATTTGATAAAATTTTGCTTTTTTTAATTCTTCTCTAACTTGAGTTGGATAACTTGGGAATAAAGCTCTATAGGAACTTTCGTTCAAGATTATGTCGTCCAAACGTTTTTTCCAGTCATTAAGAACCTCATCGATTTTTGAGGGTTCTACTAGGGCAAAAACACTTCCCCCACCTCCTGCCCCAGTCAATTTAACGGCATAAACGTTGGGATGATCTTCTATCAATGTTATTAAAATATTATTGACTAATCCTATGCCATATTTAAAACCAGCATCATTCATGATATCATTCATGATTCTTGTATTTTCTTTTAAATACCCTCCTAGTTTTTTCCAATTGCGGCTCATTATTGTAAATCGAGATTTCCATGATATTTCAGCTAATCTTTCATAACCTTTAAGGATTTTAGCATCTTCTTGTAAATATAACTTCCGTAATTTATCGTGTACATTTCCACTATTGTGTTGTATGCCTGAAAAGCATATAATGATAGGTAATTCCTTAATACCGTACGTTTCATCCATCCGATCGTATATAGCTAATGGTTCGAAAGATAATTCTTTATGATTCAATTTTCCATAATATGAACAAAAAGCCAACCCCCCTCTGCAGATAACGTAACGGTCGCCATATCCTGCAGTAATCTTTAGATCTTCATCTTCAGCCTTAGTAGCCATTTCAGCAATAATGTCCTTATTAATCGGATATTCGTTATCAGTGAGGCAAGAAAAATTATTATATAAATTAAAGTATTTAGCAAAAGCAAAAAGAGTTGCTACTATAATAGCAGCACTTCCTCCCAACCCACTGCCGAAAGGTACCGTAGTTAATAGTCCTAATTCGAAATTTTCAGTTTTGAACTTATCCCAAAATTTTGAGCAGGTCTTATAAAACCTATAGATGCTAGCATATATTAATTTAAAATCTCCAAAAAATTTCTTTCTGAATTCAAAAATATCTTTTTTTAAGGTGTCTTCAAGTATAGATCGTATTTCATAAGTTCCCGCTTTTGGTTCTAATGCAAAAATGTTAATGCGGCTTTCATTTTCAATTTTTTTTAAATATAAGAAAACCGATAGAGGATTTTCAATTCCATTAATCGCTACAGAAGGCATCCAAAAATCCCCTTCAACTGCATCTAAAGGGTTAATTAAATTAATTCTTGCAGGGGCTTGAATCAGTATATTTGGTTCTTTAGATTTAAAAAAGTTAATTATAGTATTTAACAAAATAAAATCCTAATATGATAATACTGTATTAATTACACATTTATAATTATTGAGTACATTTAAATAATCATTATTTATGCATCCTTGCATTCACAGATAAAAATCTCTATTTTTCAAATTGCTCATGATTTATCGTTATTTTTATAATTTTATTCATAATTGAAATAATGAAATCGGAAAAAACGAAAAAAAAATTTTTCTTTATAATAATAATTTGTATAGTAATTCAAATATTTTTGTCCACGGTATTGTTTAAAGATTCATTATATTTAATTACTAGTGAATCCATGAAGCCTACATTAAATCGAGGAGATTTAGTTATTAAGGGGATTAAATCACCCGAGGATATAAAAGCCAGTGTATCGGATGGAGATATTCTAATTATTAAGGGACCCGAGTATTATTATAGAAATGGAATAGATCCTTTTTTTTTCGGGTATTTAGCTAATAATACACCTATTATTCATCGAGCTATTGATAAAAAAAAGATTGAAGATACATGGTATTTTTTAACGAAAGGGGATAATAATTTAATTCCTGATGGTGCCATGAGGTTTTTAGTCAAAAAAGACAATTATTATTTGGTCGAATGTGATTTATTAAAGGCAGTATATATACCTGAAACGGAAATCTTAGGTATTGTTAAGGTAACAATTCCTTATATTGGATTCTTAGGAATTTACTTTCCATTCATAATTTGGATGGTAGTTTCGATAATAGGTTTTATAACTTTGACTAAAATCATCAAACGGATCGAATTGACGATTAGGAAACGTAGAAATTATAGAGATATTAACAATTAAATTATTATTTTGAAGTAAAACTTATAAATATGAAAAATAAATTAATACGAAAAGGAAAATATAATTTATTCTCTTTTGATATTAAAGATTATTTAATTATTTATAAAAGCCTAAATAGAACTAAAAAATTCGTAGGAATCTCGATTTTCTTTTTAGATGATCTCTACAATGCAATTGAGTGCTTGAACTCATATCTTTCTAAAGAACTAATTAAATATTACTCCATACAAATGGCCATACTTGATTCTTGTAAATATACTATCATTTTAAATTTTGAAGAATCAATAGAAAAAGAAATTATCATTAAATTTTCTCAAATTTTTAAAGAAATAACTAAATCATTTAATTCAGCAGTATTTTATGAAAAAAACATTTTAGAAGAAGAATATTTTAAGATAATCACTAAAAAGAAAGAGATGTATAATAATCTCATAAAAAGTAATAATATTTTAGTATTAAAAAATGGAGAAAAGAATTTTAAAATTAATTGTTATGATTTAAATTTAGATGTAATTATTAAAAAACAATTTTTTCTAACACATTTTTTGAAAATTCTTAGAAATCTAAATAGAAAGGGCTTTCTTATCTTCACATTTAAAAAAGATTTTACGAATATTATTCAAACAACGTTTTATTTAATTGATATTAATTCAAATGATGATTCTGTTATTAATATTCAAAAAGAGTTAAATGAATTTTATGGAATTACTCTAATAAAAAAAATTGAATTAAATTTCAAAGATTTCTTTAGAATATTCTGGAGGTTAAATGTTAGCGAGAATTGGTTTTATTATAAAAAAATAAAAATATTTTTCATCCCTCAAAAATTACCCGAGAATTATCAGAAGGTATTTGATAGTTTAGAAAGAAAATTTAAAGAAGATCACGTTAATTATATTCAAATTAATAAAGATTTTTTTTTAATAGAAAAAAAATATATCGTATTCGTGCTAAGCATTAATTCTGATGTTTTGATAAAACTATTGAAGAAATTTGCATCAAAATATTTAGTCTATATTATTATTATTAAAAAAGAACAATATATAAAAATGAAAAAATATATAAATGTCAATGTGTCGAAGAATTTCACATTCATTCATTTGGATGATTTTCTTCATAAGAATCTAAAACAACCGATAGTTGAATGTACAATTTAAATTAAAAATATTAAAATATGCCTAAATCTATTGCAATGTCTTGAGCGGAATTCTCAGATCTTAATTTGATAAATGCTTTTTTCTCTCCCTTGGGTGTAATCAAAGTGTTCACTTTTAATACTTTAACATCATGAATTTTTTCAAAAGCTTTTTTAATTTGACTTTTATTAGCCCTTTTATTAACGAAAAAAACTAATTTATTTTCATTCTCAATTAAATCGAAAGTCTTTTCTGTAATTAAAGGTTTTTTAATAATTTTATAATAATTTTCCATGATTATATTATCCTCTGGTAATTATTTAATAGTTTGAATGCTGATTGAGTCCAAATTATTAATCTTCCTAATTGTCCTCCGGGAGCTAAATCATCAACACTTATATTATCAATATATCGGACATCTACTCCAGGAATATTGCTTGCAGCTTTTACAATCCCAAAATCTTCATTAATAATCATCAAAATGCTTCGCCTTTGCTTATACTTTCGTCCCCTTCTTTTAGCTTTACCCTTCTTGATCCTTTTTGACTTTTTCACTTTATACAATTCATCTTTTAATCCTAGATCGCATAATATTTTAAAAATCATATTCGTCTTTTTAATTGTTTGAATCTTATCGTCAACAACTAATGGGATTTCAGGAACATTTGCTATTAAATGCCCTCTTGCAATAACAAAATCTTTATCGGCTGTTGCTGATATTCCCGAGATAAGAGATAATTTCTTTGTGGTTTTATTGATTTTTTTATGAATTTTTTTATCAACTTTTACTGGATGTGTTGTCCTACCTCCTTTAGCGAAGGGAACGCGTCCTACATTTCTTGCTGTTGAAAATCCAGAACCCTTAATTCTTGGGGCTCTTGACATGCCATGACCTGTTCCCCATCCTTCAGCCGTATTTCTTAAGCCCGCACGTTGATTCCTTCCTTTAGCTTGTTTTTTTTTACTTTGACCAATTTCATTTGCTTTTTGTACGAGATCAATTCTAGGCGGAACAAGAAATATATTTGGTCTATCGATAGTTTCAATTACTTTTCCTTCCATGTTATATACATTTACTTTTTCCATAAATTTTCCTCTTTATTTTTGTTGTTGGCTCTCTCTGCTAATAAAAGTAATTTCGGGTGACTTTATCTCGAAATTTCTGATGGGTCTAAGAGATTTTCTGATTCTTATCAAACGTTTTCGTGGACCCGGAATAGAACCTAATATTAAAAGATAATCTCCTTTTACTTTTCCATAATTAATAAAACCACCTTTAGAATTTATCTCTTCTTCATTTTCCCCAATCAACATGATTCTCTTATTATATTCTGTTCTTTGATGAAATCCTAACTGACCTGGTCTCGGAACAGTATATAACACTCGTGCAGGATGCCAAGGACCAATACATGCAACACCCCTCTGGAGTTTTCTATTTTTTCGTGTTAATTTTCGAACACCAAATCTTTTTACAGGTCCTTGATATCCTTTTCCTTTAGTCACTGCGATAACATCTATTAAACTACCTTCTAATAATACATCCCTTGCTCTGATTTCTTTTCCAAGGTTTTTTAAAGCATATTGAAATTCTTGTTCTGTATTATTAATTGAGTTAATTTTAATCTCAATTATATCGGGCTTTTTTCTAGATAAGGAAGTTTTTGAAGGTTGGGTCTGAAATATTCCTCTAATTTCACAACTATTCTTCAATTTAATGTTTAAATCTTTTTTTACCTTATCGAATTCATCTTCCTCAAGTTTTGGTAAAGATATTTTTCTTCTTAAATTATCATCAAATTCAGAAGACCAGAGTTCACCTAATATATATTTTCCATATTCATCTTTTGCATAAATTCTAATCCCGATCATTAGAAGAGGTGGAACTTCTATAATGGTTACGGGTTTCATCAATTCTTTTCCAAAATAAGGACTGCTTTGCTGATCCTCAATATATGAAATATGTGTCATACCTACTTTGAATCCAGCAAATCCGAGTAAACTAATCTCGTTTAAATTATCATACCAATTCCTTATACGACCTTTAATGGCTATTGCTCGTTTTCGTGGGAGATATGCTAATGATCCACGTCTAGGCGCATGCCGTTTGCGATGACCCATTTTATTCACATCTATTTTGAAAATTTAATACTTTAAAATAAAAAAATTTTTTCATTATTTTAATAGATATCAATAAATCGCAATAAAAAATATCTGATAGAAAATTGTGTGATAAGATGGATGTTTAAATTAATATTTTCAAATTAAAATTAATGCTAACAGACTTTCAAAATAAAACGCGGCTACATGTAATCGAAACTTTAGAAGGAAAATTTGAAAATAATTTAATTTTAGAATGTATCAAATGTGGTGAATGGAATAAAAATCTTTTCCAAAATCCTAAATGTTTGTATTGCTTTTTAGAAAACTTATATATAAATAAGAAAGTAAAATATAAAAAAATTATTATTCAATCTAGCGATATAATTTTAGATTTTGAATATCTTGATCCACTTTTTGAATATTTCGATAAAATTGAGGTTATAAAAAACAGCTGGAATGAGTTAATAAATATAGTAAAAAAATCCTATAAAAAAGATATATTATATTCAAAAAAGTTTGATCTCGTCTTGTCCCTACTGGAACTGGAAGAATATAAGTTCCTTAATCCACTATTGGTGTATAAATATATATTAAAATTAAGAGATTTAACTAAAGAAAATTTCTTCATCATAAAAAACCACAACCTAGAATCAATATTTAATAAACTCATTGGAGAACTATTTATTATCATAAATGATTCTGAAATTATAAAGAAATGCTATAAACATACTGATTTTCTAACAGAAAATGTTAATAAGCCAAAAACTCTTATCAAATTTCTATTTCCAAAAATAGTATTCCAAGAAAGAGATATTGAAGAAGTTAATGGTCCAGAAAATAATAAAAGTTCTGAATTAATCGAAGAATATTATCTGGGTCAATTTGAGACCTTTCAAGTCAAGATTTATAGAATTCCCGATGAAGTCGAGGGATACTATGAAATATTTCCCTTTTTTATAAATAATGTGCTTGAGCAACATTATTTAAGAATTATTAGTTCCATTATTGAAGAAACTCAACCGCTGGAAATCAGCAAGGTCCTATCTATTGAGGATTTAATAAATAAATACTTTAAAGAAATTAAAAATATCATAAAAATAAAATATAATTTGTCAGATGCACTGATAAATAAAATTGCAACTCTTTCAACAATAAAAAAAATTAATCTAGAAAAACTATTTCCTCTCTTAATCGATAATTATATTGAAGAAATTTTTTTAGATGCTCCTGATGAATGTATTTATCTAAATCATTTAAAATGCGGAAGATGCAGGACAAGCATTAAGCTAACCGAGATTGAGATTGAGAGATTAAAGACTTTACTGAGGTTATATAGCGGGAGTAGACTTGATTATGATAACCCATCTATCAAGTACGTTATTAAGAATGAGTACTTTTACTCAAGATTTGCTATTGATGTTGAACCAATAAATGTTCATAAGTTTTCAATTGATATTCGAAAATTAAATAAAAACATTTTCACTATCCAGGATTTACTCAAAAATAATACGCTAAGTCCGTTAATTTCGGCTTTTTTATTTTTTATTATAATTAGGAGAATAAATATTACTGTTACTGGAGAAACTGATACAGGTAAAACAACGTTAATTAACGCTCTCGATCTATTAGTTCCTAACGAATTTAGAAAAATTTATGTCGAAAATGTTATTGAATCTCTGGATCAAAACCAATTTAAGAAACATCAATTAAAATATAAAGTGGATTCCATTGAAGATTTTCAAGAAATGAAATATACTAAGAGTAATCAAATCAAAAAATTACTTCATCGAACTCCAGATATTATTTATTTAGGGGAAATCTTGACTAAAGAAGAAGCAGAAGCTATGTTTCATTGTTTATCCGCGGGTTTAAGAGGATTTCAGACAATTCATTCGAATGACATCAATTCTCTGATAAATCGGTTTATATATCATTTTAATATAAATTCTTCCTGTTTGAAAGATCTTGATTTAATTTTACTTATGAAAAAAATCAATAATGACAGAAAAATCATCTCAATATCTGAAATTTCAGAAGATTTAGATGGAACAAATGGCTTTTATCAAGATCTATTTATTTATAAACCAAATACTGAAACATGGCAAAATATTCAATCCCTTTATGATTCAAATTGTATAAAAAAAGTGCGGCTGTATGAAGATTTACCGGAAAAAAAATTTACAGAAATTATCGACCTATATTTAGATGTTTTTGATTCTCTTAAGCTGTATAATAGAATTAACAATAAAGATTTGATTTCTTTATTTCATGGTCTTTCCTATTATTCTAGATTTAAATATAATGAATTGGAAGATTATTGGAGAAGAATGAAAAACCTTTTAATTAAGTAAGGGAAAAATAGAATTACTTATCAAATTTCTTCGAAATTATTGAACAATATGAATAAAGTTGTACTTTAAATATCATTATATTAATATCTATTTGAAAAATAATTTAGATTTATATTTTGCAAAATCCCTAATAATCTGATACCCTATGACAAATTTAGTTGAAAAAGCATTAATCATGGGATTTGGAATGTTAACTTTAATGATATTTTTCACAGCAAGTGCTCCTCTCTTAAAAGAAATTAACAATTACAATAACAATGAAAATGAGAAATTAGAAGATTATATGAATTTTGTTGATGAAATAAATATAGCAATTAACCACATTATTAAAAATCCAAAGGAATTTTATACAAAAAGAATACAATATCCTCAAAATATGACTTTAATCTTCAGAGATAAATATGCAAAGTTTGAAATTTTATTAGATGGGGAATTACATACAAAAATCCTGGAATTCAATGAATCACTTAAAGAGAAGCAATATATTAATATATCTCCTTCAAATTATGTCTTAAAGGTCTTTTATGACCATAATTTAATAGAGGTTGACATATTTTAATAATAATTAGTTTTACCTAATAAAATGCAGGTTCTAACAAGATATAAGCAATTTTGCAATTTATTTCATAATTATAAAATTCCCGAGATAAAAATCAAGGATCTTAATCCCAGTTATCTTGAATTCTATAAAAGAGAATATGGTTTAATTGAGAATGATGTCAATAAAGCAAGTTTTGTAATATTTCTCCTCACTTTTTCTACTACTTTTCTCCTATCTTGCGTCTTTACATCTATAAATTTAATTATGATAATATTCTATTCTTTAATGCTCTCTATTATCTGTCTATATCGATTTAATTTATATCTTTATAATAAAGTAAGTCAGATTGAAAACAAAATAGATTCATTATTATTTCTTATAAAAATCAATTTTAACCTAGTCAAAAGATCGCTTAAAAATAATGCAGATTATTGTTTATATTTTATAGATTTAATGAAAAACCTGGATTCACCATTATCAAATGAGTTCAGAAAAATATTAGAAAAGGTTCATTTAGGTGCCCGACCTGAGGCTGAGCTTTTCAATTTTAAGACCCCTTCACGGGATTTTAATAATTTTATGAGGGAACTTATAGGAAATAAATTCAATTATAAAATTGAAAATAATGAATTTTCTGAAAATACAATCGATGAAAAAATTAATCTCTATATTAAAGAAATAGAATCCAAAATTAGCTTAGTTTTCTTCATAGGTTTTTTTTATCCCATTTCTATTGCTTTTTTAATAATTTTTATGAATATCAATACAATATTTACAATTACCTTAGTCATTCTCTTCTTATTTTTATTGAAATATCTTTTTAATCACTTTATTAGATTTAAAATACCAATAATAGGATTTTTCATTAATCGATCCAGTTCTAACAAGAAACTTTATGAAGAGTTTCTTAATTTTTTCGGCATTTTTGCATTCAAATTAAAAAGCAATATATCACCCGAAAAGGCTTTCTTAGAGACATATTCGGAAAATAAAACCACTTTCACAACTTTAAAGCAAATCATTGAACCATCACTTCAATCTTTGATTTGTCGGAATTTTTCCTTTATCGAAGTATTAAATGAAATTAATTTCACATTAAAATCTAATCATTATACATTTATCATATACATTATCAAAAATATGATCCATGAAAATTCATACTATTCCTCTTATAGAATCTTGGAAATACTTAATGTTCTAAAAGATCAGAAAAAACTCTCAAGAAAAATTGAGTTGACTTTCCAAGGTGAAAGTTTTAAAGTGTTTCTTTTTCTTTTCCTCCTCCCAATTATTGTCGGGGTTATTAGTGGTTTACTTCCCTTTTTTTCTCTTCTTAATAGCAATTTTAATTTAATGTTAAATACCTCTCAAAATTATATCTGGAACCCAATAAATATCTATAATATTATTATCATTGCGTCTTCTTTATGTGCTTCCAATATTATAACATCATATTATTTCTTGAAGATTGTTAATTATCAAAAAAAAATTTTCCTTCTCATTATTCCCAACTTATTTTTTATCATTACATTCCTCGGTTCTTTTACTTTTTTCATGGGTCTTATCGCTTAGAAATTTTAATATAATGGGAAATATAAAAATCTAAATGGAAAGCTCATTTTGATAATGTAATTAATCAAAAACCTAAAATAAGATCTCTAATTTTTTGTATTATAAAATTAACACAAAGATTAAGAAGTTTTTTTAATTGTATATTAGAGAAAACTTAATTCTTCTAACCCAATTATAGTATATTTAAATATATTAAGAGTTATTATCAAATTATTTATAAAAAATTCTATTATGAAAAATATCGTAAGAATGATGATTTTTTATAAGATGACGTTATTTTAAAATATATAAAATTAGTAATATTAATGATGTTATAAATGAAAAATTTAAAAATAAAAGGCTTAAAGTTTAATAACGGAATATATGAGCTGTATAATAACAGATTCCTATTTTTTCCACCTCAAATAATTGATATCTTATCTTCAATATATGGAGAAGGGGTAAAATCTTTATTAGTATGGTTAGGAAAAAAGGCAGGATGGCAGTTAATCCAAGACTTAGAAGAAAATATTAAGCCTAAGACCTTAGATGATTTAGCAGATCAATTTATTTCGGTGTTAAACAGTTTTGGATGGGGAAGATTTGAAATAAAAGAAATTTCAGAAGAAGTAATAACGATCAAGTTAAATTATAATATATCAACCCAATTGGAAAATAAATCAAGATTTTATTGTTATTTTATTTCTGGTTTATTATCTGGTTTTGGAGAATTCGCACTTTATCGTGTCAATACTGAAGAATCAACATGTAGTATAAGCAATCCTGAATTAGATTACTGCGAGTTTAGAATTAGTAAGATATGATAAAATTACCATGGATCCCATTCTTCAGGATCTAAGTCCAATTTTTCATCCTTTTCTCTGATGTTTGATGAATCCGCCTCAATTTCTCTATGCTCTTCATCTGATTGAATTGCATTTTTACTATTAATGGGTTTTTCATAATATTCGGAATGTTGCTCCCGTTTTGTTAAATCTTCTCCGATAACAACATCTTTAAATGCATTTAAGAGTGAAAGGAAATTAAAGAATTCTTCTTTAGACATCTCAACTGTTATCATTTGTTCACCTTTAATTAATGAAAATTTAATTATTCGGACTTCTCCCCCTATTTCAACAGAAGTAAGCTCAATATTTTTTTCTTTATTATTAAGTGCAATTTTCCAAGAAGTTTCTCTCTTTTTTTCTATTTCCATATAGTTTTTCAATTGATCGATGTTTAAGTGTAAAATTAATTTATTTAACTTTACTAGATATATAAATTTTAAATTAATATATTTTAAGTACAAATCTAATAGGATATCACCTTTAGTAATTGATTATTCTTCTTGTTTTATCTTGATTGAATTTTTAAGTTACTATGCACTTTTGTCACTTCTACTTTTCATATATAATTTTCTTTAATTAATACTTGCTCCTTTTCATCATTTAAATGCCTAATTATTTAAAAGCACTCCATTATATCTAATATTTAAGAAGTAAAGACTAAAATTTGATATTCAGAATTAATAGAACTTGATCTTTTCCTGAACTTTTTCATATTCATGCAATAATATATAATAAATAGTAAGAAAATAAAAAAAACAAAAATATTGGGAATCTAAATTGTATTAAAATCATTAATTTATACCGGTTATAATCATAAATAATGGACGTCGTTTTAATAATATAATTACACTTTTTGAGATAGTTTAGATCTGAGAGGGGATAAAAAATATACGCAGATTTATATAAAATTTTTTTCCTTTTAGTTGTTATCGAATATAATAGATAAAATTGATTGAATATCTCTTTAGAGTTTGAACTGTGATTAATCAAAAAATTAATGAAATTGTAAGAAATATAGAAAAAAGTAAAATACAAGAAAAATAATATGATTATGGAATTATTTAATGTTGAAACGGATTTTATTGAGAAAATTAGAATGATTCCTTTTCCATCACCCCCGCCAACGATGTTGCATAAATATAATAGTAATGAGAATCCAAAAATTACAATTATGAAATATATTTTAATCAAAAGTAAAACAAGAAGTTTGCTATTATTTATAAATTCAATATAATTAATTAAAATTCCAATTATAATGCCATATTTTAAAATTCGGTTCGGTATTTTCCTAAATTTTAAATCATTATAAATAAAAATAATGAATATGAAAAATATTAAAAACTCCTGGAAAATCGTTAAAAGAGACATTGTAAAAATCAAAAACCTTCCCATATGTCGAGAAATGATTTGAAACTTTTAGCTTTGATATTTTCAATATTGAATCGATAAATCTTAATTCGTCCGAATTTCTTTTCTTGAATAATATTAAAAGATTTTAAAATTTTTAAATTCTTGAATACACTTTTATGGTTAAGATTTGTCATTTTAATTATTGACGTTATGGTCAATTCACCGTGATTTGCCAATACTTTTAAAATCTTTACTCTCACTTTTGAACCAAGTAACTCTTCTATTTTAAAACACATATTTTTCTCTATTATCATGGATCTCATCTTTTAAACTTAAATTATTCATTAATATCTCTTCGAATTTAGATAAAGGAATATTGGGAATAGAAAAGAGAGATTTTCTCCCTTTGATATTTTTACTCTGTATTTTTAGATTGATTAAATTCTCTTTCTTAAAATTTTGAATATAGTTCCAAATCTGAGATTTGGATCTAGGCTTAAGACCAAAACTTTCGCATAAAAGTTCATATAATTCATATGCAATATGATATGAAATTTCGTCTTGATCCTCTTTTTTTAAACTCCTTATTATAGCAAGGAGAAACAATAATTCATGAGCGTTCATAAATTTAATGATATCTTGGGTTGAGAACGGGATTAAATCTTGATTAGCCAATCTTACGCATTCCGCATTTATAATTTTTAGATTTCTATTTTCAGCGATTTTTCCCGCTTTCCATAATAAATTTAATCCAAATCTGATATCTCCATTACTATAAACAATATCCGAGATCATTTTTATTACTTTTTCAGATATAGTATCATCAGTAAAACACATGCGAGCTCTATAATTGAGGATATCATATATCTGCTCTACCGAATAATTTTTGAATTTAATAATGTTTCTTTGGAGCGTGCTAAGGGTACTGGTATCTAGATTATTTAGACAGCTAATATCTCTAACGATGCCTATAATTGAAATTCTATGAGGAGAATTAATTGAATCATCATTTGTTCTCGTTAATGAATAAATTAAATCCTCTCCTTTGTTAATTAAGTATCTTAACTCATCTAATACAATAAGAAGATGAAGATCTCTTTTATTTAATAATTCTAATATTATTTCTAATAAATCTTGTGGAGAATAACCCCTTTTCGGAAAGGCCTTTTCTAAAGACTTTATTATAGATATTAATACTTTATAACTCGTTCTTTCTTTTCTACAATTGACATGAACATATTGAATTTTGACTTGTCTTTTTTTAGCTATTTTTATTAAAGAAGATCCAAATAATTTTACAGTAACTGTTTTCCCTATTCCCGTATTTCCTGTAATTAATATTTTCCTTGAAATTGAATTTGGATTAATAATTAGGGCGATAAATAATTGCGATAAAAGTGACAATTCTTTCTCTCTATGTGGTAGCTTATCGGGAACAAAATTCTGATCTAATTTACCCTCATTCTTAAAAATTGTTGGCTTATTTAAAAAATCTTCAAAGTATTCCATATTCTATTATTAATATTATTTAATTGAATTTATGGAAATAATGAAATCTCGATTATTAAGATAAGAGGGAGTAATAATTTTTCAAAAATCTAATTCAAACATCAAAATTAATATAAATGAAATTTTGTAATCCCTCTTGTTTTTCTAAAAAAAGAAACAAATTTCCTTATTCCTTTCTTATTATATTTCTAAAAATGTAATTTTGTCATCATTTTTAAAAGAATTCTTACAGATTTTGATGATCTGCTTATTAATATCTTAAGAAAGTTTAATACTTAAAATCTAAATTTAATTCGCTTGAGGGAGATTTCACCGGAAATTTTGTTTTTTGACCAGATTAATGAATACGTTAAGCCAAAGTACCCAATCCCTGAGAAAAAACCTAAAAAATTCCTTATAAATGCCTTCTTTCAATTCATAGGGCTCCGTTTGATCTAAATTGATAGATTCTTTTCTTAGGAGGTATATTTTTTTTGTTGTATTAAGCAAAGTAGAATTTCCTTTTACATTAACTCTTAAAACAAGGAATTTATGGTAATTCAAAGATCCATTTAATAAAATATTTAATGAAATCAACCCCCCTTTATTAGTCATATATTTTACTTCTTTGATTCTTTTTGTTTCATTCCATATACTAAACTTAATTATCTATCAAGGGAGGGCTTAGCCTATAATCTAATTGCCAGGATCTTGCATCGGGTGTTTTAACAATACAAACTCGTGAAAAGGCATCTATCAAGATGGGATTGGGGCTAATAATCTAAGTTCCCTGAAAAATTTATATATATTGTTTCATCAACAAAATATTTCTCATGATTTAACTCCAGTTAATCTATTTTAAAGTCCATTGCATGTACGAATAGAGGAGAATTCAAAAAACCCATAATTGAGAGGGATAAAAAAAATAAAATCGATTTCTTTTTCACATCTTTTTTCTCAATGAAATTATAAAAACATGTATAAATCCAAAAAAAATATATTTTATAAATAATTATTTTACTTTAAGATATATCTATATAAGGTAAACAAGTTAAAATGGGTAAAGTTAGAACATTATTGATAAAAAATATCTCAAAAGAGTTAGTTAATAAATATCCTGATGTGTTTACAACGGATTTTGAAAAAAATAAAAGAATTTTAGATAAATATCTTGAAACAGATTCTAAACATTTGAGGAATCGGATTTCCGGATATATAGTAGATTTGTTAAAAATAAAAAGAAAAGAACTTTTAGATTAATTTTAGGTTTTTTCAAAAGAAAGTATCAAACTTGGGGATTCATTATTAATCAACATATTGAGAAAATGGCGGAGTTATTAAGAGCAGGCAATACTATGTTGAATCTTGCTTGTCCTATTTGTAATAATCCTATTTTTAGAGATAAAGAGGGTAATGTATTTTGTCCTGTTTGTAATCGTCCCGTAAAACAAATAAATGATAAATCAAAATATGAATCGGCCCAAAAATTAAAAGCAAGTGAATTTAATCAGAATAATTCTGAATTAAATAATTTAAATAAAGTTATTATTTCTAAAATCAATTTTATTTCTAAAAAATTAGAAGAGGAAGAGCAGCTTAATAACATTGAAAAATATTTTGAAGTATTACAGAGATCTCTTGATTTATTAGATAAGATAGCTCAATTTACGAAACCAAATTATTCTAATTTAAATCAATAAAAATATATTAAAAATAGTGAATTGACATCATTCTTTTTTATTAGTGCTTCTGCCGGGATTTGAACCCGGGTTGCGAGGGTGAGAGCCTCGCATGCTTGGTCCTTTAAAAATTAAAAATATTTGAGTTTGACCGGTCTACATTACAGAAGCAAAAATTTTCCAAATTTTAACCATTTAATCAAAAATAATCAATTTTGAGATAAATAATTTTTTAATTTCAATCATTAATCAATTTATAACCATTAGGAATATGATCCGCGTTTTGCCTATAAACGAATAATATTATTATTAAGGATAAAAAAGTGAATAATCTCTAATACTCTTTTCCTCTCAATATCGAATTATTTAAGAAAGATTGGTTTTAATAAATTTACATAATGATCTCTAATAGAATATTCTGCAATTTGGGTAGCTTCAGAAATCATCTTTTGAGTTAAAATGGATTTATAATTATTTTCTTTAGCCAATAATTTTTCTGCTAAATATATTATTGCCCCTGTTAAAATGAATGGATTACGCCCCCCTCGTGTCCATGAATCTAATCCTTTCAGTACTTCTTGACATTTATTCATTAAATTTCTCTTATATAATCCTTTTGACCAGTTTAATCCCTTTTTTTCCATTCTTTCTTCTAAATCTTTATGATTTATTACTTCATGTATGAGCCTAATTAGATAATCCTCACTTTTATGTGGTTCCGTATACGCAATTAGATATTTTTTATACCTTATACCATCTCTCAAAATAAGCCGTGGGTTAACACGATGACCAAAGTTCTGAAACGCATTAGAAATTTCATTGATCGTTATCGGAGCATTGTGATTTTCTTTTCTCGCAGCATAAAAAATGCAAAATGCAATTAAAGAAATATTATTAATTACTTTTTTTTCATTTTTAATAATTTTTCGATAATAATAAGCCGCATTATTTCTTATATTTTTATTGAAATTTAGATAGACCGCGATTTTGTTTAGAATATTGAATATTCTATATTCCGTTTCATGATCTTTAATCCTCAGAAATTGGGCATAATTCTTTTTTAATCGCCTATAAAGTTTTTGCTCATTTGGAGGTAAAAGTCTCCCATTTCTATCCTTTAAAAATTTTGAATTCTCATAGTCTATGCATGATCCTAAACCCCCTATAAAGTCGGTCCGCTCCCCTAAGGCTACGTATTGTTTATTCAGAGATCCTATTCTGTTTCTATCATTTATCATATATGTTGAATCCTTGAAGACTTCACATATAACAAGTCCACATTTAAGACATGTTTTTTCGAAACTATTTATTTTTAAAGTTCCTCCACATTCCGGGCAGATATCCAGTGTTTCATCTTCTAAATTATTTTTTTCCATTAACATTTTATATCACATTTATTTTATATGAAAATAAAAAGCATTAACTTATTTTGATTTGGGATAACCAAGTTTCATCCCAATGTACTTTTTTAACATTCTAATGTAAGGATCCTCCCTTGATAGAGATAGAGAGAGGTCATTGGAAATAAAAAGCACGTAATTTATTATCTTTTAATTAGAATGAGTATAATAATAAAATGTAATCTTGATTAAAACTTATGGAACAATTAAAAAAAGATATCGAGGAGATTAAAAATTACAATGCAAGTACTTTTCCTTTGCTAAATGAGGTAATTCTGAATATAAAGGAAAAAATTGCTGGAAAAAGAAAAATAATGTATTCCGATATAATTAATAATATAATTAGAAAAGGATATAAAGGAGAAGAGTATAATAAAATCCTTCTTTGGTGTACTTATAAAATTAGATATGGCGAAAATTACCTAAAAGAATAAATTTTCAACGTATTTAAGGAAATGAAGAGTTTTCATAATCATCTATGCTAAACACAAAAATTAAAATATCAAAAAGCTTTTATAAAAACTATACCATAATTTTATAGAATTAAGATGATATTCTTATTATAGGAGTAAAATCTTCATCATTTTATAAAAGATTTAGTGATTTTCTAATCAATTGATTTAAAGTGGAATTATCTCAATGGTTCGTTGGACAAAAGATCATAAGGTCTATATCAAAATTCTTTATTGGGGTATGGGTGGTTCTGGAAAAACAACTATTGTGGATACTTTGTATAGATTAACAAAAGAACAAAATAAAGACATAACACCAACGGGCAATTTAACAAAAATTGAGATGGCAAGCGGATCTACACTCTATTTCGATCGCGGTATATTTCAATCTAAAAAGCAAAATAAGGTCTTTTATCACGTGTATACCGTCGCAGGTCAAAATCGATTTTCTCCCTTAAGGAAAAAGATTTTTAAAGGTACTGATGCTGTTATTTTTGTTGTTGATTCTCAAACTCATTTTTTTGAGGATAACATAGAATCTTTGAAGGAATTAAAAAATGTATCGGGAGGTAA
>CAYLZE010000026.1:0-3673 GCA_964388035.1 uncultured archaeon | reverse complement strand
AAGAAATACCCTTAATTGTTATGTTAAATAAACAAGATCTTGAAGAAACCATTAGTATAGAGGATTGGAAGCAAGTATTAAAGAATGAAAAATTATGGAATGAACCTAATGATGCTTTATATATGTGGAATCCGATAATTTATGAGACATGCGCCCTCTACGATAAGAGAAAAAATATATATAGAAGTTATTCTGAATGCGTTCGAAGAACGCTATCATATCAAATATATGGAGATGGAAAGGCTCCCACCCGCGATGATTTTGAGAAAGAAGTTCCAGACATATGATTCTTAAGAGAAAATAAGTAAAATTAATTAGAGGGTAACTTTTTTACTTAATTATAAGGATTTTAGCTTTAAAATTTTAATTCGAATAGGTTATGAACATCCTATGAGATTAACTAGACAAGTATGACCCTTTATCAAATGGGAATGATAAATTATAGTTACTTTGAGGATTATAAAAATCCTATTCAAAACCCTTTTTTTAATAATTTAAAAAAATTAATTTGCAATAGATTATTTAAAGAAGATATAATTTTTTTGAGAATAAACGTGATTTTTTATGGGTTTATATAATAAGATTCAAGCAGAATTGCTACCACAGTTTTCCATTTTTCAATTCATGTCAGTTTTGGGCATAGATGCTTCGGATGTGAGATATGCAAGAAATTTATTAAAACAATTTTCTTTGAAAGGATATATTAAGAGATTATCTAAAAATATGTATAAGAAAATTGAATAAAAAGTTGAATTTTTCTCTCTATACCTTTAATGCATTTAAATTTAGCAACAAATTAGGAAATATCGAATTAGTTATTTTTTCGAAGCTCTCAATTATACCCATTCCTGCAATGGCTTGTGTTTTTATAAATGTAAAGTTCCTAAATTTTTCCAGTTCAAAATATGGTGTTAAATCTTTCTCATCCAATTTATTACTATCTTCGATATCATCTTTATTCAAGGCAAATACAATCGGAATTTGATATAAGGAATTGCCAAAAAGTGAAATTAATTCATTCCAGGATCGTATATTTTGATTTAAACGATCATTTTGTGAATCGATAACAAAAATAATACCATCAACACCTCGTAATGTCGCTGGCCTAGTACTAGCATAAAAATCTTGCCCCGTTGAGGAATATATTAAAAATTTGATTTCCCACTCATTTCCCTTAAATTCCAACACGCCAAAATCAAAAAAGAGCGTTCTACCAACGGAATTTTCGATGGATTCTAAAAGCTTTTCTTTACCAAAATAGGAAAACAAGAATTTGATGGATGTAGTTTTCCCTGACATGGCCGGTCCATAAAAAACTACTTTAACATGGACTTTTTTATTTTCATAATCTAAAATCATTTTTATCCCCATAATGATTGAATATTTTCAGTTAAACCCATTCTTTTATCAATATCGATTAGCTCAGAATAGTTTTCACCCCATTCCTTTTCTATGAAAGAAATAATTCTCTCTAGGGGTGCAATAATATCTCCATCAATAGTGGAATGGTCATAATCGATTGTTTTTAAGAGAGTTTTATAACTTAATTTAATGTTCATATCCATATTATATAATAAATTTAATTTTGATAAAATGAAAAAAGCTCTTTTAGATGCTGAGAAAAAATTTTGAACTTCCTTCTTTAAAATATTTTTTTTTAATTCTTCCTTTTCTGCCTCAAAATCTAATAATGTCGTAATGATATTTTCATCAAGATCCCTTGTATTGATTCTCTCCAATAGAATCCTTTTCATGCCTGCAATTGATTTTTCAGTATCTTTTGATATTTTATTTAGAATTTCCTCTTCCAAAGAGAAATTAAATGCCTTCAATGAAATCCCCTCTAATGATAAGCTAATTTTTTGATTAAACCATTCAATTAAGAGGTATCTTTCCATTTTCTTCTTTAAAATACTTTTAAAATGATTTAAGTTTAAATCTTTATCTAGTTTTGAAAAACCTAAAATCCAGGAGTTATAATTTTCAAATATTTCCAAAGCCTTTAAGGTGGCATTACAAGGACTTCTAAATGTTAATCTCTGAGTGTTATAATCAAGATGTTCATTTTGAATCAGGTATTCATACTCTTCTATAGAAACGAAATCTGTATTAAACACTAATTCACTTCGTATATGAACGATATCTGATAATTCGATCAAAAGTGCATCCACAATCTCCGGTTCATGACCTATTACAATGATGGGGATTCTATCTAATAAGCTATATAAAATTAGAGATGCCTCTCTTTTTTTCACATGTTCAAGTAAATTAAAAAAATTCATTTTTAAGCCCCATTATTTTATTATTAATTCTCCTAATAAATTTTCAATATTGAATGAGGATTGTTCCGAAATCTGGGTTGTTTGAATCATAATTTCGCGTACTTTATTCGAAAATTGTGGTAAAATTAATCTCAGTAAACCTAATTTTTGACCCGTCTTTCCAATTTCTGCACTAAAAATAGCATTATCCAACCCATTTATGAATTGAAAAGAACTTTTACAATCGATTAGAATATTTTCAATATTCATTTTTTTTAATAACCAAGCACACCTATTTGCAGTCTCAAGCAAGGAATAACTCATTGCAGAAATGTTATCAATTTTAATTTCATTTTTCTTAGCTTTTTTAAAGATTTTTGATGCGATAAATCCTCCCTCGATTGCAATAAACCCATATGCGAGATCTGGTATTGTTATCGAAAAGCTTTTTAATATACTATTTAATTCCATGGCAATAGAAGATGAGAAATTTAATGAAAAGGTTGAGAGTTTATAATCCCTGTTTTCCTCTTCTTTTATATTGAAACCCTCAAAAATTTCTTCAATTTTTTGGTTATCGAATTGAATTAAGGGTGGTTTAAATGATTCATTCGAAGTTATCAGGGTAGTTTTAATTTTCTTCAAACAATCCGCGGTTTGTAAAAATATCCCTCCGAGATTTATATTAGGTTGTGCAGTAATTGCAATAAAAAATTCATTATCAGGATCAAGAATTTTTTTATCTAACAATAGACCATTTAGAGATCCATGTAGTGGATTGTTTAAAGGAGCAATCAATATTTTCGCTCTTTTTCCTTCTAAGAGAAGGTATTTGAGCTCCTTTGGATGCAAATGAATTGCAACATTAAAAACGGCACTAGTTGCAGAACTAACATTAAAAATCTCTTCTCTTGAAAACCAAACTCCTACGGATTGAATGGGATTGCCATCTCTTTGAGTTAAAACGACATTTTCAACGCCTTTTAAATGTCTTATTTGTTCTAAATGATGATTAATTTTTTCTTTAAGGTTCATTTTAATCTCGATATTTTTAAAATATATCCTCATATTATAAAAAATACTTTTAAACTACGAAAAATTAAGAGATTTAAGTTTTACGTTTAGAATAATAAAATTTATAACGTACCAAAACTATGTTACTATTGTTAGGTCGCATCTTTTCCGGTGTAAGCTTGGATTACGGTTTTCCACCGTTAGATGAAGAGTATTTTCACTGATGCGATAAAAAAAATGTGGTTATAATTTGACTAATTATAACTGAAGTTGTTTTATTTAGAACCCTAAATGTTTGAACAAAAACAAATTCCAATAATCTTGCGATTATTTCCAGTAAGACTCAATTCCGGTTGATCCTGCCGGACCCGACTGCTATTTGGGTGAGGATAAGCCAT
>CAYLZE010000025.1:0-52667 GCA_964388035.1 uncultured archaeon | reverse complement strand
AAAAAAGAAAAAAAAGTTAAAGATTTGATTGCAATCTTTATGTCTTGTACTTAATGGCTAATAATAAATCATTCTTGGTAATCTTCTTGCGTTGAGCGTGCTGCGTGAAAGCTCGAGCCTGCTCGGTAAGTCCTATTGCGGTCTTTTCTAAATGATCAATTAATAAATCAACTGCGTCTCTGGCAACGATACTTGCACCTTGCTGTTTCATTAATCTCCTAATTGGACTCCACGCAAAAGAATATTTCTTTTTTGCCATAACATTTTCCTCCACTAATTTTAATTATAAATTTTAAAATTTATAGTTTTTATTTTTTTTTAATTTTTTTTCTGATGTTCTTAGTTATAATTATATCTGAAGAAATATTTAAATGTTTCGGCAATTGGACAGAATATGAGAAGGTTGATCAAAAAAAAAAGTACGACAAAATAAGCATCATAAATTAAAAGTAGCAAACCAATATATTCGATGGGGCAATAAGTAAGTATGATATGAAATAAATTTTTCATGAGAACAATAATGCTGATCAAAAAATTGAGGAGTTATTTAGTTAAAATCTTTTTTTCATGATAGAAAGAAAAATTAAAAAATATTAAATCAAAATTATTAATCGGTTAGTGAAAACTTGGGATGACTGTCATGATCATTCCCTTAAAGGCACCATCAATTGTGAGAGTACAAGTAACTTTTATGAGTGACGTTGTAACCGATCCCTTATTTGAAAATTCAAAGGTTAGGTTTAATCACTATCAGAAACCTTAGCTTTTTGAGTTTTATGCGTGAGTATTAATATTTTAAAAGAAAAATTTTAATTAAGGTTTGATCTTTTATTCTAATAAAAAGAAAGAATATTTCAATATTGATTCAATTTCGAGGTTGAAAAAATGGAGATAAGTGTGCCTGGAGCGGCGTCTGTAGCAGTTAAATGTAAAGATGGCGTGGTCTTGGGCAGTGATAAGAGAGCTACGTGGGGATATACAGTTACCAATAAAACAACTAGAAAAGTTTTTAAGATTACAGAGACGATCGGACTTGCTGCTTATGGATTAATTGGAGATTTTCAGATCCTAGTTAAGATTCTGCGTGCGCAAGCTAATTTATATGAATTAGATGCAGGAGAGCCCATATCAACGGAAAGTATAGGAAAGATGGTAGCAAATTACCTATATTCTCGAAAGATGGCGCCTTTATATACGAATCTTATTATCGCAGGAGTGGATAAAGATGGTCCAAAATTATACACGCTCGATGCGATTGGTTCCTTAATTCCCGATGATTATGGAATGACGGGAACGGGGATGCTGTTGTCGGCAGGGATTCTCGAAGCAGAATATTCTCCAGAAATCAACGTGGCAGAAGGGGAGAAATTGGTTGAAAAAGCCATTAGGAATAGCATTAAGAGAGATGCGATGAGTGGTAATGGGATCGATCTATTAATCATCACGAAGCAAGGGGCCACAGAAAGATCCATTGAAATCTCAGAACTTGGAGAATAAGAGTACTGTTATAATGATATTCTTTTTTCTAATTTTAGAATTTTTTACCTTTACTTCAATAAAATACATTAAAAATTTATAGTAATTGAATTTTTAAATCACGTGTTCTTATATTGAACTTTTCAAATATACTATCTGATAAACTTGTTGAAATTCACGGGTTCTCCAAGGAAGAGATATTATCAATCAAGAGGATCCTCGCAGATTTTAAAAAAGAAAGTAAAGATGATGCTAACGTTGAGGAATATCTTGCTAATTTATTTCCCTTTAATCAACTTGAGTATATAGCTGAATATTTGATGGATTTAACAGAGTTTTCTAATGATTTTTTGATTAAATCCGTGAATTCTATACCCATTCAAGAAAATCGCTATATAAGTCTTACTTCTAAAATGCTAGAAGATATCAATCACATTCATGAGAATTTAATCAATTTTAAGCTAAATCTTCGCAATGTCTTGAGATTTATAAAATCAAACAATCTCATTGAAGTACAAACGGGAAAAGTGGATGATTTTATTAAAAAAATTGAACTTCTGATCAATAACTTGGAACAATCGATCCATGAAGAGAATTTCCTTGATGAAGCTTATTCTTCTTTATGGATTAATGTGAATAAAATCAAGAATCTATCCTTCAAATTGAACAAGGATTTTGGTATTTTATCAAAATGGACTTTTTATAGGGATTTTCAAGAAATTTTTTTACGGGAAAATGAAAAAGAAGGAAAACTGAAAAGGAGCAAAAAGAAAGATCAACATCTCGAAGTTAATTTTAACGAGCTCCTTGCGAGTATTTCTGAAAAAACAAAATTGGAACCTAGTTTTCTATCAGATTTATTATATCTTCTTTATAATCACCATTTTATAGAATATACTCCCCCATATCAAGAATCTGATGCTACGCTTCTAAAAGAGAGAGAAAAAGTTACCTTAGAATTAAAAGGTTTTTTAGAATTAAAAATAAGAACCATATTTCGTAATGAAGTGAAGAAACAAAATCTCGACGAGTTCCTTGAGATATTGGAGAAAGAATTTTCCTCAGAAAAATCTATTATAGAATTCCTTCCTAATACTTTGGATTCTTATCTGGAGAATTTAGAGAAAAAGTATCAGAGAATGTTTGATAAGGAAAATGATTCTACTGAATTAGATAAATTGCATGAGTCGTATTCTAATGAGGTTGATGTATTATCTAACGTTTTGGAACATCTTAACGAGATAATCCTCGAATTTGAACCCTTAATGAGCCCCCATGAAGATGTTCTGAATGGGTATAAAAAAAGTTTTACTAATCTAGAACAAGAGCTTAGGAGAAGCAAGGAACAATATCTTAGCTATGTAAGAACGATAATAAACGAGAAATTAAGAGCTCAGATAAAGGCCGCCATTGAAAATGAAATTGAAGAGATAAATATATTAACGGAGGAATATCAAGATAATATTTCTTCGATCATTAATAAAGAATTTCCTGAACTACAGAAAATCCGGGAGCTTTTGAAGAATTATAAAGAAGAGATAAAAAAAATAAAGTCTGATGTTTATGACAAGCTCACTCAATATCAATTGAAAAAAATAAATGTACATTCCATCATTAAACTATGGGAAGATAATTTCTCATTGAAGCGGAATCAAATTAATTTCTTACGCTCTATTTTTCTTAATAAGCTAATTAAGAATTTTAATGATTTAATTGAAGATGAATCCAAGGTTTTTTTGGGGCTAGAGGAAATTCAAAAGAAGGAAGATGGGCAGGATATTTTGCCTTTAAATTACGTCATGAGTGAGGTCATGAACCATTTCACGACAGATGAGTTAAGAGAACGGCTAGTGGAAGTGAAAGCAAAAATCAATGAATATAATGAAAAATCTGAATTATATCAGCAGGAGCTAACAAAAATGGAAGGCATTTTAACTCAACGAGTCCGATTGGAAGAGGGTATATTAAAAACAGATGTGATGTGTGGCGTGTGTAGAGAGCAAATTAATTTTGCGCGGGACAAGATTATTAAATGCCCATTTTGCGGAGCAATTTTTCATTATTTGTGCGTAGCTTTTTGGCTTTCAAAGTATAATTCTTGCCCCTCTTGTCAGAATAAATTTTTGGATCCTAATTCTAATTTATTTCAAACTTCTTGATACTTTTTTCTTCATTCATTTTTGAATTTTCAAGAATTGAGAAACTTCTTCTCCCCTTACTGCGAAATTAGCATCAAGATAGAGGGTAATCGCATGGAGGGGAATAGATTCGTGAGAATGGCAATGGGTATACAAAACGGGCCATTGATTGATCCCCGCTTTTTCAATTTTAGCAATGTCAATATCTCTTCCATAAATTGGTTTTTTGCAAACCGGGCAAATAGTAAGTAATTTTCGCATTAATAAAGCTCGTGTACTGGGAGGAATTTTTTTACGGCTCATGACTTTTCATTATCCGTTACATGGTTTTAATGAATAAATAAGCCAACTGCTTAAAAATTACGACTAATATCCTCATATCATATCATCTGGAGAAAGATCGATTCTTCATATTTTTTTCCCCAAGATAGATGTATTCGTTCATAATAAAGAATAAAAATTTAAATAATTAATTAAATAAAATAGTAGTATTGAGAATTTTTGAACAATATTAATAAAAATAAATGATCAAGGTGATTTTATGTTTGAAGGATTTTTAGAAATTAAAGAAGATTACAACAAAGTGGCGCCTCATGTTAATCCGAATCGCCCATGGTTAAAATATTATCCCGATTATATCCCCAAATCTATAGCTTATGATCCCATTTCACTGCCAGATCTTTTGAAGATCACCAAGGAGCTCTATCCTAATAACTGTTTCATTTATTATGTTCCGGAAGAAAGAAAATATACCTATAGAGAAATGTTTTTAGAAGCAAATAAGATTACTCATGCGTTAAATGAGAAAATAGGCGTTAAGAAAGGAGATTCTATAGGGTTGATGACTGAAAATGTTCCCGAGTTTGTTTTTTCTACAATTGGAATATTGCAAACTGGTGCCTCCTTGACCCCCATAAATCCCTTATTAAATGTAGGGGATGTTACTCACATAGTAAGAGATTCAGGCATTATAAAAACGGTTTTTGTTCATAGTAAAAATTATCGCATTATAAAAAAAGCCCAAAAAGAAGTGGACATTGAAAATATCATCTTATTAGGAACGAAAGAACCAAAAGAGGAGGCAATTCCCTTAGAAACCTTTATCAAGGGATCTTCGACAAGCGAACCAAAAATGCCAAGTATCGATCCCTTAAATGACCTAGCAGCCCTCTTATATACGGGAGGAACAACGGGGCTTCCCAAAGGAGTGATGTTGACCCACGATAACATTGTTTCGGATGTATTGAATACAATTTATTTAAATAAAAAGGTATATGAAGAAGTTTTGGGACGAGAAGTCTCTCAATGTGTTCTACCTCTCTGTCATACCTTTGGATTTACTGTTTTAATTACTTCTTTGTTAATCGGCACCATGATGTTAATGGAGGGGGACTTTTACCCCGAGAGGATAATGGAACATATTAGGGACTACAAAATTAGGAGCTTTATAGGTGTACCTTTGATGTTTCAACTCCTCGTGAATCATCCTAAATTCGGAAAGATTGATCTATCTTCCTTGGAAAGTGCTCTGAGTGGTTCAACTACTCTTCCACCTGAAGTCGTGAGAAAATTCAAATCAGTGGTGGGGGACATACGAATTTCTCAGGGTTATGGGCTTACTGAGGCTTCCCCCATAACTCACATGCATGCAGAATGGCTTCCTGAAATAAGATCCGATTCGATTGCTATTCCTTTAATGAATACTGATGCAAAAATCGTAAATCCCGACACCTTAGAAGAATTGGATCCCGACACGGTAGGTGAGCTCTTAATTAAAGGTCCACAAGTCATGAAAGGATATTGGAAAAATCCTGAAGCAACTAAAAGTGTATTAACAGAAGATGGATGGTTAAGAACGGGTGATCTGGCTAAAATGACAGATAATGGCTATTTCTATATTGTCGGAAGAACAAAAGACATGATAAAGTATAAAGGGTATAAAGTAATGCCTAGAGAAGTGGAAGAAAGATTGGAAGAACATCCTGCAATTGCTTCTGTTGCTGTAGTGGGGGTTGAAGATCCAAACACGGGAGAAAACATTAAAGCTTATGTAGCATTAAAGGAAGAGTATGTAGGGAAAATTACCGAGCAAGAGATAATCGATTGGGGGAAGCAAAATTTAGCAGCGTATAAATATCCGCGCATGGTTTCGTTTGTTCCCATTCTGCCTAGAACCGTAATTGGAAAAATTGATAGAAAAGCGTTAAGAAAAAAGTGACTCCTTTTTTATTTTATATTATTTCTACAGAAAAAGTAATCTTTTATATTAATACTATAGATTCTATATTATCTAATTTTAAATTATATTAAGGTGTAAAAAATATGGTTATAAAGACTAAAATAACCGAGATGTTAGGAATCAAGCATCCCATTATCGCAGCTCCCATGGGTCCCTTTTATACTACAGACTTGACAATCGCTGTTTCAGAAGCAGGTGGCTTAGGTGTACTCAGTCACACATCATTAATCAGTGATTTCATGAAAGGAAAGAATCCCGTGGGCATCATGAAGGATGATATGATCAAAGTAATTGAACATACCGACAAACCTTTTGGATTTAACATCCGAACATCGCGTAGGGAACTGCACGCAGATGCTCTGGCACGTGAAATTCCTAAATTTATCATGAATAATCCCCGTCTAAAAGAACAGTGTATCTATGCGGTGACCAGCGCAGGATCGTCCAAGACTTTACCTCAATCAAGATCCTTTCAAAGACTTAAAGAAAGCGGATCTCAAATTAAACACTTTCATGTTGCTCCCGCTTTATGGTTAGCGGAAAAATGCGTGGATTCAAAAGTGGATGGATTAGTGGTAACTGGCACGGAAGGGGGCGGGCATCAATCCTATGAAAAAGTGAGTACTATGGTTCTTCTTCAACAGGTATTAGAGAAACATCCCGATTTTCCCGTTGTAGCTTGTGGAGGATTTGCTACAGGGCGAGGATTGGGTGCCGCTTTAGCAATGGGGGCGGGAGCTATTGCTATGGGCTCCCGTTTTATCGCCTCTAAGGAAAGCGAATTTCATGACACGTACAAGGACGTCGTTCCTGGCGCGACGGCTCAGGACACATTATTGACCACGGGGGCTCTTGGACCCATAAGGTTATGGAAAAATGACTATTCTCTCCATCATGATTTAGTTGCGGATAAGAGCGAAAAAATGGCGCAAGAAAGTAGCATGACCGAAGCAGATGTTATCGAAGAAGGAAAAAAATATGAACTGGCATATAATGGAAACATAAAAGATGGCGCGGTGCTCCTCGGACAAAGTATCGGAATTATAAATAGTATAGAAAACGTGAAAAATATAATTGATACCATCATTGCGGATGCGGAAAAATACTTAAAAAACGCAAACGGTTTATTGAGTTAACCCCATCAAGTATAACTTTATTTATTTAATTCTTTTATAAAATTGATATTATTGACTTCTTATAATTTTTTTTTCAAATCCTAAAATCTCTCAAATTATTCAATTTTTAGAGGATCGGAATCTTATTCTAATTCTGGAGGGAAAAAGAGGATATTTGTTGCCAAATAAATTCCAAAAACAATCATAAAGATTCCACAGCCAATCAAGATATACTTGTAGATTTTCGGATTGAGTGACTTTCCTCCTAAAGCCACGAAAATGGATAAAGGGATATAAAAAATCGAATCTCCAGCTTCGTGTCCTATAAAGAAAAGGAAGATACCGAATGGGTCTTGAAGGGTAATGTTAAGATTTATCATTAAACCGAGCCCTATTACCGCCCACCAGAAGGTCCAGAAGGGGTTGGATAAGCTAACAAAAATACCTCCAAGGAATGTATTCCCTTTATATCCCTTATAATCTTGAGGTTCTATAGTTTGAACATTTAATTGAACAGATTTTTTATAAGTATCTCTAATAACAAGGATTCCAAAAATGACTAAAAGGAATCCACCAACCAACCCAATTACAGTAAGAACAATAATGTTTTGAAAGAACAAGTAAACCCCTGCTAAGAGCAAGAGAATGAACAAGAATTCTAAGGTGGCATGCCCCAAAATAACAAAAACTCCTACTAAATAGCCTCGTTTTTCCTTTATAGACTTATATATAGTGAAGGTTAACAAGGGTCCTGGGCTTAGGGCGCCTGTTAATGCAACCAAAAAGGAAAATAGGAGTATTTCCAGCAAGTTTTTTCATTCCCTGATTTGTCCATTTCCATAAATGATAAATTTCGTGGAGGTTAATTGATTGACGCCCATGGGACCCCGTGCATGTAATTTTTGCGTGGAAATACCTATTTCAGCCCCCATACCAAACACGCCTCCATCAGTTAGTCGTGTTGCAGCATTAACATAAACGGCAGCGGCATCCACTTCATATAAAAATTTACGGGCATCATCATAATTTTGGGTCAATATTGATTCTGTATGCTTTGAGTCATGTTTGGTGATGATTTGTATTGCCTCATCAATATCTTTAACAATTTTAATACAAATTTTTAGACTAAGATATTCAGCACTCAAGTCCTCCTCAGTTGCTTGTATAACGTTGGGTACTATCTCGCGGGTTTTATCACATGCTCTTACTTCTACTCCATTCTTAACCAATGAATTTACGATTCGAGGGATGAAAGTTTCTTTAATATCTTCATGAACTAATACCTTATCTAATGCGTTACATACAGCAGGATAAGAGCATTTTGAATTGATGATAATTCTTTCAGCCATTTCGAAATCTGCATCTTTATTCACAAATATACTCACGATTCCGATTCCGGTTTCTATTGTCGGAACAGTAGAATTTTGAATTACTCTCTTTATCAGGTCTACTCCTCCACGGGGGATAATGACGTCGATATATTGTTTTAACTTGAGCATCTCACCCACGTATTCGCGATCCGTGTCTCTTACAATTTGGATGCAATTTCTGGGTAATCCTTCACTGACAGCGGCATCATGAAGAATATCAGCAAGTGCAATATTAGAATGAATGGCCTCACTTCCACCACGCAGAATAATTGCATTCCCTGCTTTGATGCACAATCCCGCAGCATCTGCCGTGACGTTCGGTCTAGATTCATAAATTATCCCTATCACACCTAAAGGCACGCGAACCAAACCAATATCCATTCCATTAGGGCGTCTTTGCATGGTTATTACTTGGTTGATGGGATCGGGAAAGCGGGCAATTTCTTCTAAGCCCTCTGCAATTTTTTTTACTTTCTCCTTAGTTAATATTAAACGATCGATTTTGGATTGTTCTAACTTGTTCTCATGAGCTACCTCGAGATCCATCATATTAGCTTGAATAATTTTATCAGAAAAGGTGACTAAATCTTTGGCCATTTTAAATAAGGCATTATTTTTAATATTCGTGCCTACATTTTTTAATATGAAAGCGGCCTCTTGGGCTTTCTTGCCCATACTTTCCATGTTTTCTTTAATATTCATTCTCAAATTCCCTTTTTGAATTATTTTGAAGGAAGGAAATAGGTTCCTACTTCTTCTCCTTCTAGAATTTTCTTCAAAACTGATTTGTTATTGAAGGAAGAGATTATTGCAGGAATACCAATATTAGTGAGTTTTTTTATAGCATTAACCTTGGAGAGCATTCCTCCAAACGTGATCCCACCATCAATATCTTCCACAATTTTCATTAAGTCATCATCCATCCCTTCAACCCTTTCAATAACGTGATAATCAGCATGTAATTTTGGATTTTTATCACATAAACCCGGAACATCAGTTAAAATAATTAATAAATCCACATAAAGCAAGATAGCGACTAATGCTGAAAGCTTGTCATTATCTCCGTAACTTAATTCTTCGATAGCGACAGAATCATTCTCATTAATTATGGGAACTATTCCTTCATTTAATAGAACATCTAACGTATTACGCACATTGGATCTCCGAACAGAATCTTTCATATCATCCGCAGATAGAAGAATTTGACCAATTTTAATTCCAAATTTATCGAATTCCTCTTGATATAAAGTCATCAAATAAATTTGCCCCACTGCGGCAAGTGCTTGTAATTTTTTATATTCTGCAGGTCGTTTATTTAGACCTAATTTTGCTAAACCTGCTCCAATAGCCCCGCTACTAACGATTATTACCGAAATTCCTTCTTTGATAAGTTCTGCAATTTCTTTGACAAGTCCTTGTACTCTCTCATGATATATTTCAGCAACACCATCAGTAATCATTTGGGTACTTACTTTTAAAACAATTTTCTTTATTTCTGAAGGAAACGTTCTCATAATGCAAGTAATAACGTGTCTAATGACCGATTTAATTGAATCAAATATACAATAGAATTTAGATTTTGCTATTAAAAAAGAAGTAATCTTAGAAAATTATTTTAAATCATTTCAATTGAAGTGAATTTTATTGGAAAAGAAAGGGAAAGAACTTCGAAATGATGTAAAATACGAGAAACAGCACGATGATGATGGGGATCATTATCAGTAAAAATAGATAAGCCCCCTTAACCGATTGCCAGCTCCACCATTTTAAACCATCCTTCAGATCTTGTCTTCGTTTATCTTCCCAATTCTCTATGTCCATGCGGATTTGCTGTTTTGTAGCTTCCCACTGCGACTGGTTTTTCAGTTGAGAATCTTGCACTTGCTTGTTCCAGTTTTCCACTTTTTTATTCCAATCATCTTGTATTTTGGTAAAGAATTTGCTAGCGTTTTGTTTGTTTTTTTCCAAATTCTCTTGATTTGCCTTTAATTGATTTTGTAAATTTTCTTGGAACTGCTGGAAACCGGTATTAATATTTTTGACGAAATCATTCCACCCCTTCATGAGAGGATTTTCTTCTTTTTTGGGTTGATCAGACTCATTCATTCTTGACCACACTTTATAATGTTTTAGGGTATTTTAATAGATTCCTTATTGTTCTTATAGTTTTTGGTACTTATATATTTATGTCATGGAAAATTTAAGTTAATGAGCAAACCATGGAATTCGAGATAATTAAAAAAACTCCGTTATTCGGGGTATTTTCGAATTTAGGAAAACGGATTTTTTTACCTCAAGGTATCTTTTATTGGAGCGATAGAGCTAAAAAGGAAGGCGACATAAATGGAACTTTAGGTGTAGCTTTTGCTTACGAGCAAGATTTCATCGATGGAGGTACGAATGAATGGCTACCTTGTTATTTGGGAGAAGTTAAAGATTATTTCAAGAATCTTCACATAAGAGACGTGACGACTTATGCTACCATTGCAGGGTTAACTGGCATTCGGGACTATTGGAAAAAGTGGATTCTGAAGAAATCTAAATATGATGCACTAAAAGATACTGAAAAATTAAAAAAACTAGAGAAATTTAGCACGGTACCCTTAATTACGGCAGGACTTACCAATGGAATTTATATTTCCAGTTGTTTATTTTTAAATCCCGGAGAAACCATTATCTCTCCAAATAAACGATGGGGCAATTATGATAACATTATTAACAAGTTTATTGGAGCTAAAATAAAATCTTTTGAATTTTTTAAAAATGCAAAAATTAATATTGAGGGATTGAAAACCGCGATTGAAGAGGTATCAAAGACCCAAAATAAAGTAGTAATCATATTAAATTTCCCGAATAATCCCACGGGTTACGTTCCTTCTGTTGATGAAGTTAAAGAAATCGTTATTTCTCTAGATGATGTTCAACAACAAATAAGAAAACCAATTATTGTGTTAGTGGATGACGCATATGAACCGTACGTGTATGGAGAGAGCATGTCCTATACATCTATTTTTTATGACATTCATGAGTTAAAAGGGGATGTAATTCCAATCAAAATTGATGGGATTTCCAAAGAATTATTGATGTATGGCGCAAGAATTGGTTTTTTAACCCTTGGATTAAAAGAGCACTGGATCAATAACGATGAAGAATTAAATCTACTAAAAAGCGAAATATCTAATAAATTAGAAGGCATGATACGAAGCACGATATCAAACAGCAATCATTTTTATCAAGCGATCACCGAAAAAATTTTTAAATCCAAGGGCATGGATGGAATTATCTCCAGTAGGCAAGGAGTGATTGAACTGCTCGGAAAAAGATGTATCGAGATTAATAAAGGATTATCACAAATCGAGGACAATAGAATTTCGATTGATCCCAACTCCGGAGGATTTTTCATGTTTTTGAATTTAAAACAAGATTCAATTAAAGCTACTGATTTTGCCGATCATCTTTTGAAGAAATACAAAGTGGGAGTCATCCCCATTGAAAAACCCGATGAAAATGTGAATGGCATTCGAATTGCGTATTGTTCAATCGATCTTCAAAAAATCCCTGAATTTATTAACAGGATGGGATTAGCTCTGAAGGATTTTTGAAATAAGGGGAACTCATCTTTAATTTTTTAATAAATATTATAAAAAAGCACATGACTACTTTTTTTTATCTTAAAATATTTATAGTTAGATTACCTCCTTTATTTTTAGTAATTGAATTTTAAAGAAAAAATGTCATCAACATTTTAATAATGATATTTTTATAATATAATTAAAAAAATTCTAAAATTTAGAGGAATAATCAATGAAAGTATTAATGATAGACAAGGGCGAGTTAAAGGAAATCGATAAACCCATTTTTAGTACTGGAGACGTCTACTTAGTGGATGATCAGAATACAGTTTTCGTCTGGATAGGAAGTAAATGCAGCGTGGATGAGAAAACTACCGGTGCTGCAGAAGCTAGAAGATTAGATCAAGAAAGAGGGGGGGCTGCTAAAATTATTACCATTGATCAAGGGCAAGAAACCCCTGAATTTTTAAAATTAATCTCTTCCATGGGAGCCATGAAAATTGTAGACAAAAACATTGCTAAAACCATGCTCAAGGATGTGACCACGGGAGATTTTGCTGGATTCTCTGAATGGAGAAATGTACTTTATAGAATTAGCGCTGAAGAATTTGAAGATATTAATTCCATGAGAATGATACAAGTTCCTTTTTCAAAAGATAGTCTTGATAGTGAAGATTGTTTCATTTTGGATTTAGGGACGAAAATATATATTTGGCAGGGTAATGCTTGTAATGTCAAGGAAAAAGTGAAAGCTGGGCAGTGGGCAAGAAACTTGGATGCTGAAAGAGCCGGTGCTCAAAATGAAGTCATTTTTGAGGAAGGAAATGATGCCGAATTTTTAAAAGCTCTCGAAAGAGGAGAGGAATATAAAGAATCAGATGCTGTGCAATTAAGAGCAGAATCAGAACTCGAACCTGAAACCGAGGCAGATATAGCAGCAAAATCAATTCCGACTGAAAGAAAAGCTGAAATTAAGGAGGTTGTTGAAGAACCACCTGAACCAGAACCTGCTCCTGTAATTGAACAAAAAGAAGAAGTTACATCGGCACCTATACAAATCAAGACGTCAGCTTCGTCCGGAGCAGCTCCAGGTATCCCTGGGACAATGGATGAATCCGTATTAACAATTGAAAGACCTACAGGTAGGAGAAAATGTCCTAAGTGTGGGAATGACGATAAACACATGATTCATGAAAGCGTTGATAAGAGCAATATTATAATGGATTATCCCCGAGTCTATGGTAAGAAATATTCATGTGGAAAATGTGGTACCATATGGAGAGAGCAGTAGGTTTTAAATATAGATCCCTTTATTTGAAGTTTTATTAAAATTAAATTAGATTCTTTTTATTTTTCACTTATTTTTTATTAATTCATGGCGTTTTATTCAATTCTCTTCTTAATAGTTTGAGCTTTTTTTTCACTTCAATTAATTCTTCGTCCTTTTTCTCAATCAATCCTTCAAATTTAAGATTTTGATCTTTTACAGCTTGTAGATCGTTTAAAATTTTATCTTCAATTAACTCGGCTTCTTTCAATTTGATAGTTAATTGGTTATTTTCCTGCGTCAATAATTTAACTTCTTCTCCTCTTTCCTTAAGTTTTTCGGTTACCTCATTGAATTGCAACTCATACTTCGCGACTTCTTTTTGAGATTCCTGTAACTTATTTTCAATTCTTTCCACGATCTCCTCATGAGAGATCTTTTTCTGTTTAACTCGTTCAAGTTCCAGAATTAACTCATTAATCCGTGCTTCCTTTTTTTCAACGTCTTTTTTGAGGAGGGAATAATTTTCCGTGTCTTGTATCATTTCGTTCAATTTCATTTTATTTTTTTCAATAGTATTGGTGAGTTTGAAGATTTCCTTCTCTTTCTCCGTAATTACTTCATCTTTCTTTTCCAATAACATGTTAATTTTATCCATGCGGGATTTTTCGACAGAATTACTTTTAAGGTATTGTATTTGTTGGTCTAAGTCCTTTATTTTTTGAATTTGATCATTAATGATTTTTTTAAACTTGTATTCATTTTCTTTTTGTAAGGTTAATGCTTGCTCGTTCTTCTCCTTGAATAATCGTAATTCTTCCAATTCCCTTGCTTGCAATTCCGTCAATGGCCTTAATTTTTCCAATTCTTGAGATTTATTTCTGAGCATCTCATTTAATTCTTTTATTTCCTTTTTATTCCCTTCTTGTAATTCAGAAAATTCAGAGAGATCAGAAAGTTTTTGGTTTAAATCCTCTATGGTTTTTTTCATTTCTTGAATTAACATCGCTTTCTCATCCAAAAGAGTTGTTAATTCGTCAATTTTTTGGGTTTTATTTTTCAAAATTACATTTAAATCCTCAATTTCTCGGTTGTTTTCAGAAAGAGATTCCATGATATCTTTCGTGGAAGAAATTTGTTCTCGCAATTCTTTAATGATTTGATTTTTTCCATGGATTTCATTTTTGGTATCGTCCATTGAATGAAGAAGATTAGTGGATGTAATTTTATATTCTCTCATCTTTTCCATAATTTCTTTTTTTTCTTGTTCAAATCCTTCAATTTGCTTAAGAAAGGCTTCTTTTTGTTTCAGTAAATCATTATTTTCCTTTTCCAACGCTTCAATTTTCTCGATTAAGAAATTAATTTTTTCCATGCCTGAGAATTCTCCTTCAGCTTGCTCTTCAATTTCTTTTTCTTCAACCCACCCTAAATTAGACAATGCATCGACAATAGCTTTATCATTCTTTTCATTTTCCTTTTTATCATCTTCATCAAACATGTTTAATTATCAACCTTTTGATCAAATTAAATTTTATTAAAATATCCATTCAATATCCTAATATTAATTATATTTTGAATGCTTAACAAATTTCACGATTCATGAATCATGTGACTTTAAATTGGTGTTCCAATTATTTCTTTTTTTTAATCATTACTCCCCTAAAAATTAAATATCAAGTAGATTATCTGATATTGCTTACCTTTTTTAGCTCTTTTTTATCTTTTTTTAATAATATTCCGGCTTTTCATTATACTTTGATTTGAAATCGATAATTAATAACAAGACGATCGTTTCATACAAATGAATTCATGCAACAGAATCACCTTTTTCTGCAAAAAAAAACGTATCTTCTATCCAGGAAGAATTTAGTCATATAACCTAAGGATAAAGCTACAACAAAACTTATTTCTAAAATGGTTTTAAGAAAATTAGTCATGAGGAATTGTATACCTACATTTTCGATTGTGGTCAATATGGCAAAAAAGAAATATTTCGTGAATTCTTTGGAAGTTTTTCTAAGATTTCTTTCTGTTTTTTTAAATACAATGAATTTATCCAAATTAAATTTCACGAGATATGTTACACCAACCGCAATAATTGAACCAACTAATTCTGGAAAATTGTAGGGGTCTAGACTGCAATAAAATTTTGTAATAAATGGAATACTGCCAAGATTTTGACAAATTAAGGAATAAAAAAAGAGTTGGTTCGATTTTTGAATTAAATAATTTAATATTATCATTAATCCCGCAAACGAAAAGTATAAAATTAGTTGCCTATGTAAGGGATTATCCTTTTCCATCTAAATTCCTCTTAATAATGCTTTATCTTCGCACCACAATGATAGCAGAACTCTGCATCGATATCCTCTTTAAGACGCTGGCCACAAACGGGGCAAACTCTAACGTGAGGGGTTTGCTTGTAATATTGGTTACTTTCTTCCAAATTCGAGGGTTGATTTCTCGATCTGCAGGAAAATGGAAGGCAGCAGAATAAGGGGAGAAAGAAAAAGGAAAAATAATAACCATAAGTTAATGACAAAATGAAAAAAACTAGGAAAATAATGATAAATATTATATTGAGTAAAATAATCTGCTTTCTATTCATTTTAATCAAATCATGGAACTCTATTTTATCCTTTCTGCAACTTGTTTTTCCAATCGGCAGGTGAGCGATTTTCCCCGTTTTTTTCTTTCGTTTCATCTTCAGTAGAGGGCAATTTCTCTTTCCAAGTTTGTGGTTTAATGGGAGTGGGAGTTGAATAATGCACAAATTCTTCTGTAGGATTAATACCTTGATTCATTGTTCCCATAAGGCCGCTGAGAACTCCTCCGCCCTTTTGTTCCTTGCCCGTTGCTTTATAATATAATTTTCTAATCCCATACCAAATTAAAGAAAAACTCAATGAAGATATTAGATACGTCCAATACCAATAGGCATATTGTCCATAGATAAAACCAAGAACACTAAAAATCCCTAAAAAGATAACGCAGCGTATACTTAAAGGAATTAATTGTTTCTTTAACATCATGGACATTAACTCTTTCATTTCTGCCTGCAGCTCTAGCATCATTCTCGCATCTTGCAAGGCTTGGGCAGTTTGCATCCTTTCTTGTAAATTCATGGTTTTTTGACGCAATTCCAAGGCGGTATCTTGTTTTAATCCCATTATTTTGTTTAAAACTAAACTTAAAATAACCATTCCAAGTGCAATTAGCACGATTTGAAAAATAATTTCAATATCAGACATGTTTTATACAATGTACTATGATTTAAAATATAAATATTCCTTTAAATTAATAATTTTCCTTTAACTCTGAAATAAAAGGACTACGTGAAATATCCAATAATATATCATTAGTTCTAAACATTATGGAAAAATTGGGACTAATTTTTGCTATAGTTTAGAAAGTCCCTTAGTTGTTTATGATAATTACTTGCATAATTTTGCCTACATAGATGTTTATTATAAATCAGAATTTAAATTATTTCAAAATGAGTTTTCATTACTTACTGAATTCATGATATATTATGATGGTCATATTATATTAATCATACTTTATAAAACCAAAAAAGGAGAGGAGTTCCTTAATATACCAGGTCATCATTATAATACCGAAAATGTAGATGAGAAAACTGCTTAATATTCTGCATTTCTAAATTATGAAAATATCCTCGCTTTATGCTCGATTTTTTTATATCTTTGTAAAACATTATATACTGAGCGGTTCAATGGAAAAATCATCTTTTCTCTTAGGTGTTTAACAAGTCCTTACCAAATATTCGAAATGAATGATTTTGGTGATATGAATTATAGTATTAAGAGTGACTTTTTTGCAAACATCATCATAACCAATCGTTATTTAGAAATAAGTAACGATTTTAAATTAGTAATTTTAAAAATTTTGAAAGAGTTCCTAAGATATTTTGGAACACCTTAAAGTAGAATTGAAAACCAGTTAATTAAATACAATGAGATAACCGAAAAAAATGTATAAACGTCTTGGATTTGATACTTCACGGAATTTATAGTCTTGGATAAAATAGTTGAAATAATTACTTTTAATTCGCATCTAATTGGGAGTGTGAAAGAAGAGGGGGTATTGCATTTCCCACTATTCGGGAAGCTGAAAATCATTAATTTCCAAAGCTTAATACATAAATAAGTTCCTTTTCACCATCAAAAAATAAATCGCCAACATCAGATACTAAACGAAATCCCATTTTTTCATACATTTTTCTTGCTATGACATTATTCTCATCAACAAAAAGTAGCAATCGTCGAAGTTTAATTTTCAATGAATTATAGTATTCCTTTATGGATTTAAGAGAGAACTCCATTAAAGCTGAGCCAATTCCCTTATGTCGATGTTTTTCTCTTACATAAACTTCTTCGATCTCTACTACTCCTAAATTCGGATCTTCTTTAATATGCCATTGTACTATTCCAACTATATTTTCATCATATTGAGCAATACTTGTGTGATTATGACTAAGATAACACTCAATTCGATTCTTTAGTACCTCTTCGGGCTTATAATGTTGTAATAAATCCAAGAGATGCAATTTATCCTCATAATTTGCTCTTCTAATCTTTACTTTTTCCACTTTCCTCGCTTGATTGCTTTTTCACTTATGAATTTTTATAAAATTTTATTCTTTAATTGGTGTAATTTCTGAGAAATAAAGTCCATGCAACAGTTTTATTTGGCATCTCATGCACGATTTTCATAATTTTATTTAAATTATAATTGTCCACTAATAGCAGGTTTGATGTATTTCATATAGAGGGTTTTCCATCTAACTGCCATTGAGGAGACAATAGCACATCCCAACCGACAACCATCACAGAAATCAAAATCATCATGTTTTTTCATTATTTCCCTTACTTCCTGAATGTTGTAAATTTCAGTTAATGGATGTTTGAAAATGTCAAAACTTATCAATGGATGAATTTTGCAGGGAAAATCTACAAAACCATCGTATCTAATAAACAAAAGCGTTTCTGCCACATGACATCTTAGAATTTGTTGATAAGGATTGCAGTTACCTCCAAATCCTCCCTTTTCAATAATATCGATGCTAACGGGATCAGTTAAAATGTTATTATATTTTAATTTTAAGGATCGTATCTTTTTTGCCCATTGAGAGAGATCTGGAATCAATTCTTGAATCGCATTTACTTGATAGATATTTTTTCCAAAATCTCTAATTATATTTTCACAAGGATATAACTCGATTGAACATCCTTGGTTTCCCGCAAGAGCACAAATCTCATCTAATTGGGAAAGATTATCTTTCATTACTACGGTACTTATGATTGTTTTTATGTCTCTTTTTTTAGCTAACTTGATAGTTTCAATGGCTTTATCATAAATTTTTAATCCTCTCATATTATCATGTTTTTCGGCATTAGGATAATCCAATGAGATTAACATGTAATCTAAAACATTTAATTTACCTTTTTTCAATAATTCCGGCATTAATAGTCCATTAGTTGCAATTCCCGTTATTAAATCTTGCTTTTTACAGGCATAATGTACCAATTCTGGAAGATCTACTCTCAATGTGGGTTCTCCTCCCGTAAAGGATAGGGTATTAATCCCGAATTCTGCCACTTGATCAATTATTTCTTTTATTTGAGAGGTACTCAATTCATTTTTAACATGATCCTTAGGAAGGGAATGAATGGAACAGAAAGAACAATTTCCATTGCACCTAAGAGTTAGTTCAATTTGAGCAGAATATGGGATTTTTATTCCAGTGAATTGGTTTAAAAGGAAATTCCTCAAATATCGAATCCAATTAGTCGTTCTTATCTTCACGGGGAAATAGCACCTAAAGAAAATTAAAAACCCATCAATATTGATAAGTATGAGTTAAAATGATAATTACGGATAATCTTTTTTTCTATAAATCTTTTTATATCACATGGAGAATGAGCTTAAGGAAGCTTTTTTAAGGAGAAGGCAAGATTTTTTATCAAATCGTTATAAAACTCCTTTAAAGCAAATTCTTAGTTATTTATTTGAATTTAAAAAACTCTTCACTACTATATTGATCTTAGGTATCTTACAATCTGCTTTATTTTTAACTACCCCTTTATTGTTAGGATTAGCGTTAGATATCCTGGTAAATCCCTCAATCCCGCTCGGAAATGTTATTCCTATCTTTTTATTGATGATTATCATTCAAGTCATCGATGCGATTATATTTGGTGCCCGAGTATATGCTAATAGATGGATTGGAGCAAGAATTATTTATAATTTGCGCAATGATGTATATTCTACTATACAAATGATGGGTTTTAGTTGGCTCGACAAAAATAAATCAGGAGAACTGGTTGCGAGAAGCACTACGGATGTCAACAATCTAAAGGAATTTCTAGGAAATAATTTACAATTTGCAATCAGATCCTTAGCTACGGTTTGTTTTAGTTTCGTTATCCTATTTGTAATTAACGTGCAACTTGCATTTTTTGTTTTATTAAGTGCTCCTTTATTATTTTATGTTTTATTGATGTTTAGAAAGCGAATGCGTCCTGTTTTTAAAAAGTCTAGAAAATCTTATGCCGATCTTACTCATACGATTCAAGAAGATGTGCAAGGGATCACTGTTATTAAGAGTTTTGCAGGGGAAAAGAACGAGATTGGCCATTTCAATAAAAAAAATAACATTTATTATGATGATTCCATCGGAATTATCAAGCTTCAAACTACATTTGATCCCATAATTTATCTTATTGATAACTTAGCTTTCTTAGTAGTAATATTATTGGGAGGCGTGTTCGTTTTACAAGGAAATATGACTTTTGGTGAGATTTTTGCTTTTGTCATGATATTGAATTTTTCAGTAGAACCCTTATATTTCATTTCCAGATTTTTAGGGAACATGCCGCAAATTAGTGAGACTTCCGAACGAATAGCTTATATTTTAAACTCCACCGAGACAATTAATGAAAGAAAAGATCCCGTTAGATCCATTATAAAAGGAAATGTGGAGTTTAAAAACGTATTTTTTTCTTATGCTAACGAGAATGAGCAATTTATACTCAAAAATGTAAATTTTAAAGTCACGGCGGGGGAAACGATTGCTATACTCGGGCCTACCGGCTCCGGCAAATCCACTCTTGTACAATTAATACCACGCTTTTACGATGCTTCGAAAGGAAATGTTTTAATAGATGGCGTGGATGTTAGAGGCTATTCATTAAAGGCACTTCGAAAACAAATTGGTTATGTTTCTCAAACAAGTTTTGTATTTTCCCGGACAATTAAAGAAAATATAGCGTTTGGAAACCGTAACATTTCATATGATGAAATACAAAATGCAGCTATTGCCTCTGACATATATAATTTCATTGAAAATGAATTACCCGAGCGGTTTGATACCAAAGTAAGTGAGCGGGGAACTTCTATATCAGGAGGACAAAAACAAAGGATATCCATTGCTAGAGCATTAGCTATCAAGCCACGCATTCTTATTTTAGATGATGCAACCTCCTCTGTAGATGTGGACACGGAATTTAATATTCAACAACATTTTAAAGAAGTATTTAAGAATTGCACCACGTTTCTCATCACGCAACGATTATCAAGTGTTAGGAACGCAGATAAAATCATGGTCTTAGAAGATGGAGAGATTACTCAATTCGGGACCCACGAGGAATTATTGAATGCAGATAATGGAATATATCGAAAACTATATTTAACTTTAAGAGTGGAGGAGAGAGCATAGATGTTTGGAGGTCCAACCAGGGAACCAAAAGAGGCAGATGAGGAAATAAAAAATACAGGAGCTTTTAAAGTAATAACAAGTTTATTCAAATATTTGGGATTATCAAATAAGCGCATTATCTTTCCTTTAATTATTATCATGATTTTCAACGTTTTATTTTCCTGGTTTACTCCTCTAATTTTTAGAGCTTTTGTAGATCTAGGGTTGATGGGAGGAGAAGCTAGTGAAGTTAATTTAAACATTGTATTAATTCTTGGTATTTTATTTTTTATAATGACTATTTCCAGCGTGCTAACCCGTATAGCTCAAAGCTATTATGTACAAAAAATTGCGATTAGAACCATGTATAATCTTAGGGAAGAAATGTTCACTCATTTTTTAGATTTAGGCATGGATTATCACGACCGGAAAGATAAGACCGCGGGGAAGAAGATCAATTATTTAACAGGGGATATCGAGACGATTAATGAGCTGATACAATCGGGCATGCTGGTTGCAATTAGTAATTTCTTCTTGATCTTTGGTGCAGTATTTTTTATGTTACTCCTCAACCCAATCTTAACTCTAATCGTCTTTTCTATCATACCCGTTTTTCTCTTATTAGGTGGAACCTTATTCAGAAAAGCTAGAAAATATTTTAATGAATTAAGGGAAAGAGTTTCCACTGTTACAAGTATATTAGACGAGAGCATCATGGGCATGCGGTTAATACAAGCTTTTGCCGTAGAAGAAGAGCATTATCAACTATTCAATGAGTCAACGGAAAATGAAAGAAAAACCACCATGAAAGCCGCGAAATTAAACGCTTTCATTCCTGGGCTCATGACGATGATACTTACTTTTGCATTTGGGGTACTGTTTTTTATTGCTGGAGTCATGATTCGTGAGGGTTCAACCACGGAAGGAACCTTGGTGGCATTCATGTTCTATATTTTCATGTTCTATGAACCCTTGTTTGCCTTAATTTCATTTATAACTCTTTTTCAAAATTCTATCGCGGCAGGAGCGAGAATCATCCGTCTATTGGAGGAGGAACCTTCGATCAAAGATAAATCAGATGCAATTGAGATTGATCGGGCAAGGGGAAAAATAGATTATAGAAACGTCAATTTTTTCTATGAAGAAGACGTTCCTGTCTTAAAAAATGTTAATGTTTCAATAGAAGAAAAAGAGCGATTAGCTTTAGTGGGTTATACTGGTGCAGGAAAAAGTACATTTATCAAACTTTTAACAAGGTTTTATGATGTTAGCGATGGAGGAGCAATTCTTATTGATAATCATGATATCAGAGATATTAAAAAGAGATCCTTAATAAGACAAATGGGAATAGTGTTACAAGAAAATTTTTTATTCTCGGGGACGATCATGGAAAATATTAAGTACGGGAAATTAGATGCTACAGTCGAGGAGGTCATTGCTGTTGCCAAAAAAATACAAATTCATGATATGATAATGAAATTCGAAAAAGGTTATGATACAATTGTCGGGGAAAGAGGTGCACGTTTATCCGAAGGACAACGTCAATTAATTGCTTTTGCGAGAGCGTTGATTCTAGACCCCTCCATCCTGATTTTTGATGAGGCTACCAGCTCTATTGATCCCTTCAGCGAATTATTGATACAGCAAGCATTAGAAACTCTATTAAAAGGAAGAACAAGCATAACAATTGCTCATAGATTATCTACCATCATGAACGCTGATAGAATTTTGGTTTTAGATAAGGGCAAAATTATTGAAGAGGGCACTCATCAAAACTTGGTCAAAAAGGAAAACGGATTCTACAAACACCTGTATGAAATGCAGTTTAAAGATCCTTATAAAACCGAAGAAATTCAAGATGAACAGGAACTAGAAATTATTGATGTTTCTAGAGATTCTTTCGATAAGGAAGGACGCTCGAGCTTCTTTTAATATCATGTTATCTCGATAATAACATGAGTTAAATATTTCCTTGAAATTCCTATATTGGTTCGATATTTTATTGATTGCTATTCATATAATCATTTTACATTAAGGAAGCTAATAGCAATTATTTTTTAAAGATGAGAAATTTGCTATTAATTAATCTCATTAATATAAATATAGCGAAATAGGTAGAAATAGAAAATTAATCATGAACTTAAAAATATTGTTAACAAAACCAAAAGATAAGATAATATTAATCTTTTTTATTGGATCATTAATTTTTGTACTCATTTTTTTAGTAATTTTTCAAATTTTACTTGTTCAATTTCCAGCTGGAGCAGGTTTATTTGATATGAAAAATGCTTGGAATAAAGCAAATATGGATAAGATCATTTCCATTTGGGCAGCGGATTCCTTATATAAGTTTGTAGACTTAATGATATTGGTACACATTGTTGATCTTGGGTTTATGACCTCATATGGAATTGCCATTTTTACTGGTCTTTTAATCGTCGCTCGTAATTTTACAACTTCCCCAAGACTTCAAAATTTCTATTTGGGATTATCAATAATATCTTTAGGTAGCGTTTTATTCGATCTCTTGGAAGAATTCTTTATTCTAAAAATGCTGGGAAATCCCCTAAATATAACGGAAAGGGATGCATTTGGAGCTTCATTATCCGCTTTACTTTGTATAATTGTTCTTTATAGCTGTATAGCTTTTTTACTCATTGGTTTTGTGATCCTATTAATTAAAAAGATGAAGAAATAAATCAAATATTGAGTTCCTTTTTTTTGATTGTAAGGAGTAAATAAGAAATTTAAAAGAAGAACCAAATTATACTTTTAATAATTAATATGAAAAAAGAAATAAATAAAATAAAAAAATAATCTCTTAAATTTGAGAAATAAGAGTCATTTTTTTTATTATTGAGAAATTGAACCTTACGTATCTATTTTAAGTTCCCTCAAAACCGCAGGATTTACATATATGCTTTTTAGCGTAGATTTTTATGCCTCCCATTTGATGCAAAATTTGGGTCTTATCTTCAACTTCTTGGAAAGAAGTTCCTCCACATTGAGGACACACCCTTCTTCCTTCAACAGGGGGCTTTTCTTTTATTTTCTCTTCCTCTTCTTGTTTTTCGACTAGCTTAGAGGGTTTTCGCCCACTCTCCTCAACGATAGTTGCCGTTCCTACCTTAGCGGCAGGCGGGGTTCCTCCTATGCTTATTAGTTTATCTAATTTAGAATTGATATTTTCGAGTAATTTAATTACTTTATCCTCGATAATTTTCATCACTTTATTTTCTTCTTCGGCCATGATTTGCTCTTACCTTAATAGTTGCATTCATAGAAATTTTGTATATCCTAATGATCTAAGAATTTTCTTAAATATTTATGCAAAAACGTAGAAGAAAAATTCTTTCTAGAAGGGAAAAGCAAGGTGACATTTTGATCGAAACGTGAATGAAATTTATCCTAAGTAAGGAAATGTTAACTTCGCTGCTTAACAGGAACTAGAACTTTAAAAAAATCTTTTTTAATTTTAATTTCGCCTTGAAATTTTATTATTATTTTATTTCCAGAAAGAGTATTTGCATGAATTGCATTAGATCGAGTATCGAAGCCAATGAATGATACAACATCTCCATCTTTCAAGGAAGAATCTAATTTTGAAGAATCTTTAACTCTTAAATACATGCCTGGTTTAATATTCTCAAGAGCATTGACATGAAGGGTAGAAAAAGAAGGTGAGCCTGCATAATTTTCAACAATATAATCATGGAATTGTTTAAAAGGTTTCTTTTCAAGTTTTACGATTTCTCCTCTCAGACCCCTTTTCGCTATCAATAAAGCCGCGATAGCATGGTCTACAAAATCTTCACTTTTTACTTCATTTATTAATTTACCTTGTTGTAGATGAAACATTGCCTCTTTTGTGGTTTTATATTCATCTACAAGATATATTTGAGGGGTTAAAAAATTAGAATCTTTTAAGGGCATTTCAGACTTTTCTTGAACTTGAGTTTCATCATAATCTTCTATAATGCATTTATTATTTTCGCACGGAATATTTAGATATTCGATGAGAAAATCAATAATAAATCTAGATCCCGGACCATTCCCAATAAAAATTTTATTGATCAACTCTTTTTGATTATTCAAAAATAAATCCATTTCTTTTGCTAATTTTGCTTTTGCAGCACTTTCTGCTTTAGGACTCTCAATTTTATGTTTGAAATTAACATTCCACAAGGAAGGTAATTCTCCACTTTCGATGAGAGAAAATCCAACATGACGGGTTCCGGGATCAACGGAAAGCACCACTTCATTTTGATCAAATTTAAAAAGATGCAGTTCTGCTCTTCCCTTTGATATTTTCATCAAAGAATTGAAGAAATCTTCGAAATTTTCATTTTTTACTTGAAGGAAAAATGAATTTAAATGAGTTTGATGTAATAGTTCTATGTTATATTTTTCTATTAAACCCGATAAATCATTGAAATTCTTTACTTTAACGATGACATCTTGATGAGGGATAACTTTAATGATTTTAACCTTTTCTATTGCTTTTACAATGGCTTGAGCAATATCATCTTCATTTTTTCCCGAAAAAATATCAACATGTAATCCATCTAAGTGAAATGCTTCATAAGCTGCGGTTGTTCCTAAAATGTCAAGGAGTTTCTTGCTTTTTATTCCATCCCTTGAAATGGTTAGCATTTTCCTACATCTCGGCACGATACGGATATGTGCTGATCCAAATCTTGCCGTGCTTAATGCATTAATCGTGATAATACCTTTTATTCTCGAAGTCAAGACTTTAAAATCTATTAAGTTTAGCAATTGTTCTTTTATAAATTCAAATTGAAAATCTCCCAATACCATGATATTGATACTTTCTTTATCCGAATAAAAATCAAAAGAAGGTATTACTTTTTTCAGATTATCCAAGATCTGCAGAGCAATGGTCTGCTTTTGAGCATCATTAATTTTAATTAAAAATTCCTTACTAGGTCTAATATCTGATAAAAAACTCTCATAGGAAGGAAGAATGAATTTACCTTTCTTATAAATTGTTCCTAATGGAAAACTTTTTTCAATGTTTAATAAAATATGGACAATATCACCCTCCTCAGCATGATTTAAAGGCAAATTCTTGAGAGAGAAGATTTGTCTTATTTTTAATTCATTGGTTAGCCATCCTTTCTCGATTTTCCCCGCTAATAATCCCGCTACAATCATTTCTCCCATTCCTTTTTGATTAATGTACCCAAGAATAATAAAACTGGGATCTGAATCAAGATTTTGTCTAAATTTCATATATAAAGTGATTTTTTCCATGAGTTCAGCAATCCCTGTTTTCAATTTGGCAGAAGTTCTTACGATCGCAATCTTTTTATTAGATAGTGATTCTACTTGAGAAGAAATTTTCTCTATTGAGGTTTGAGGAAGATCCATTTTAGTTGCAGCAATGATAATCGGAATGTTTTTTTCGACAGCTTTTTCAAACAACCAATATGTTCTTGCTTGAAACCCTTCCTTACCAGAAACAACCAGTACCAATAGATCAGCAAATTCCAATCCTAAAGCAATACTTCCCTTAAAATCCGCATGACCCGGACTATCCAAAAAATTTAAAATGATTTTTTTTTGAGGCATTTCGAATTGGATGGCCTTTAAAGCCACCGTTGTTCCCCGCGTTAATTCAAAACTTAAGGAATCCGGAAAGATACCTACTATCGTTTCAATTAAAGAGGACTTCCCGGCTTGAGCATGCCCCGCGATGAGAACGTTAAGAACTCGTTTTTCTGCATCCATTTACTTAAAATAAATTCATCATTTAATCTAAAATTTTGGTTTACAAAATAATATCATGGGAATTACACCTTTTGGTTTTAATATTAAAAATTCAAGGGTAGAAATATTATATATTTTTCAAATCTCTACGATATCCTTCCAAGGCCTCAAAATATTCAAGGATTGATTGCTTGATTTCAACAGCAGGATAAATTTTCTTTATCTTATTTATATAAAAAAATGCATCATTCCATGTCCATTCAGGATTTTCTTTTAATAGCCACGCTATAACAATACTCGGAGACCTAGATAATCCCATTGAGCAATGCAAGAAAATTTTACCTCCATTTCTTAAATGTAAATCCATGAAATCCAACAATTTCTGAATGATTTTATGGGAAACCTGTTTATTGTCGGGAAATCCTTCATGAAGGTAAATAAATCCTTCTGAACGAGGATCATAAAAGCTTTCTTCCATTAAGTTAATAATTGAAGTTATACCTACTCTTTTAAGCTTATCAAAATTTATTCTAGGCCAATATGCTCCAATATAAATATTATATTGAGGAATTTTATATATTTCGTCTAAATCTGACATCTACTTAATACTTCATCTTTTTAATCTTTAAAAATTGATTGATCCTTCTAGTAAAAATTATGTCTTTCCCCATTTCTAAGTTTCTCCCACTTTCACAGTCATGGCATGATTTCACGTTAAAATTATTCTCTTCTTGTTCCTTCTAACGATTCGAAATAATCTAAAATTGCTTGCTTAATTTCAATTGAGGGGAATACTAACCTCGATTTGTTCACATAGTCGTGAGCGTTCTTCCATGAAAACTCAGGATACGTTCTTAATAGCCAAGCGATAATGATCCCACCCGATCTACTCACACCTCGAGCACAATGACATAACACTGGCCCTTGCTGGATATGAGCATCAATGAAATCCAATATTTCCGTGAAAAAATGATGGGGAGGATACCAATCATCCGGAAATCCCTTGTATAAATAACTGAAACCCATGGGAGTAGGGTCGTATAAATCCTCTTCCATTAAATTCACTATGGCCTTTATGCCTTCCTTTTTCAAGAAATGTAAATCGAAGACTGGCCAATATCCCCCTAAGAATAAATTCTCATGGACCTTAAAAATATAACTCATGATCGGAAATATAAATTCTTAAATTAAAAATATGTAGTTAGATTCGCAATCTCTTTCATTTAGGTTTCGAAGCAAGATTGCGACTAGCAATTATGTTGACTCCTAAATTTAAAATATTTTCGATTAGAATATCTCCAATGCTTATCGGAGCAGTCACTTTTTGTTTCGCTATTTCGAGTAATGCATCATTTATCCGATTTTTCAGGATGGGGTGCTCAGAGCGCACGGGAATGAGAGGCAAAAATCCATTTTCCACCCGCATGGTTGTAGTAATGATTCTTTTTGGTTCAAAATACTCTTGCTTAGCATATTCCAATCCTCTTTTACAAGTATATCCCTCAAAATTGATATTTCCTTGTTCATCCTTCTTTACTTGAACGAGGCATCCCGTGGGGCAAACAATGCACCTTATTTCAGCAACTACGTCTGTTTTACATTCTGTAGATTCCATCTTGGTTTACCTCTTAATATTATTCCTCCTCAATCAAAACTTCAGGTTGCGGGATAACTTCGATTTCAACACGTCCGCAATTGGGGTTTAAACCGATTTTATTCAAGTTAACCGTGAGCTGAATCATTTCACTGGGGATTACATGAATTTTTTTCCGTTTATAAACTACATTATTCTCGTGATCTTTAATTTGAATCAATTTTCTCGTGCCGGGCTCTTTTACCCGGAATGTGAAGTTAATATCTTTTAATAAATCACTTACATTAACATAATTAGGCTTTATGTAATTTACATTCTCTCCAGGAACACACGTGACTTTTTCAATAGTCTTCTTTTCTTTACCATATCTTTCCTTTATATAGGTTACAACATTTTCACCGGCTCTCTTTGCCTCAGCAGTCACCATATCAACTAAATCGTGGACTTGGAGAACATTGCCGCAACTAAACACGCCCTCAATGGTTGTTTCCAAATTGTTATCTACAACCGCCCCTCCATTTGGTGCAATTTGAGCACCAGCCTTTAACGTAAGCTCATTCTCAGGAATGAGACCCACTGAAAGTAATAAAGTATCGCATTCAATGAATCGCTCGGAGCCAACAATACGATCATAATCTTTTGTAACTTTAGTTATCGTCACTCCTTTTACGCGCTCCCTTCCGTGGATTTTAGTGACAGTATAGCTCGTGATTAAAGGAATTTTATAATCTTCCAAACATTGAACTTGATTTCTCATCAATCCACTAACATAAGGTAAGATTTCCACTACACTTTTTACTTTACATCCTTCCCACGTCAGTCTACGTGCCATGATCATTCCGATATCTCCACTACCTAAAATCACAATGGTCCTACCCGGCAAATATCCTTCCATGTTTACGAACCTTTGAGCTTGTCCTGCCGTGAAAATTCCTGAAGGACGAAAGCCAGGAATGTTGATGGCCCCTCTCGTCCGTTCCCGGCAACCCATTGCCAAGATGATGGCTTTTGCTTTTATTTCAATTAATCCTTCTTGATTATTTACGGCATAAACGGTCTTATTAGGGGTAAATTCGATCACCATCGTGTTTAACAAGTAAGGAATATCCAGTTTTACTATTTGATCGATAAACCTTTGGGCATATTCTGGCCCCGTCAGCTCTTCGTTAAATTCCGTGATACCAAAACCATTATGAATGCACTGCAATAAAATTCCCCCCAATTCTCTATCTCTTTCCACTATCATTGCATTTAACCCTGCCTCTTTGACCACAACAGCTGATGCCATCCCAGCAGAACCTCCTCCAATTATTAGCACATCCGTCTCATGCTGTTTCATGCATTCTCCTCCTCACTTTCTATTTTTTTTAACATGAAATCTTTTGTGCTTCCTATTAATATAGGCGTGTCTTCTCCTCTTTTATTGATTTGTTGGTAAGGAATTTTTAATTCCCGAGATAAAATCTCCATTACTCGTGGTAAACAAAAACCTCCTTGGCACCTTCCCATACCAGGCCTACATCTAAATTTCACGCCATCCACTGTTGTAGCTCCCACGGGAGCATGAATAGCATCCACGATTTCATGTTCTGAGACCGTTTCACATCGACAGATAATTCTTCCCCAAGCTGGATCTTCTTTTACTTTTTCATCTAACTGTTTTTTGGTGAAATCTGAGATCCTTTCCGGTTTTGGCCGATTAGGATTATAATTTTCTTTTTCCTTCAAATTAACTCCAAGCAATTTCAAATACTCCTCGACTTTTTCAGCAATAGCAAAACATGAAGATAAACCAGGTGAGAGGATACCTCCGACAATTATTAAGCCATAAACATCTGTATTGTCAATGATAAAATCATAACTTTCTGGTACTGCTCGTAATCCTGCAAAGTTTCTGATAGAAGCTCTTAAAGGCAGGTTAGGAACCAATTCTCTTCCTCCATCCAGGATCTCCTTTAGTCCAGCTTCTGTCGTGGAGATATCATCAACATCCGTGATATTTTGAGCATTTGGACCAACAAAAGTATTCCCATGGATTGTAGGACATACTAAGATACCTTTAGATATTTTAGTAGGCATTGGAAATAACACTTTGTTCAATTGAATTGAATTTTTATCAAACAAAATGTATTCTCCCTTTCGGGGAAGGATGGAGAAATAATCTAAACCTAACATTTTGGAAACTTTATCTGAGTATAATCCCGCTGCATTTATTAAATTATTAGATTTGTACTGCTTATTTCGTGTATGGACCGTAAAAACATAATCTTGATGTTCTATTTTTACAACTTCTTGATTTCTAAAAAATTGTACCCCATTCATTGCAGCATTTTCAGCTAAGGCAAAAGTCAATTCATAGGGGCTAACAATACCAGCAGAGGAAGCATGAAGTACACCCACTACCTTATCAGTCAAGTGCGGCTCCATTTCTAATATTCGATTTCGATCTAGAATGAGTTCTAATCCCGGGATTCCATCTTCAATCCCTTTTTTCCTTTGATCCTCCAAATCTTTTATTTGACTCTCTTCTAGAGCAACCACGAATGAGCCAATTCTCTTAAAGGGAAAGTGCAGCTCCTTTTCAGCTTGTGTATATAATTCATTACCTCGGATATTTAAATTTCGTTTAATATATTCTCTTTCAGCACCATATCCTGCATGAACCACGCCAGAATTTCCTTTAGTCGTACCACAAGCTATATCTGCCTCTTTTTCCAATAGACAAATCTTCAAACCATATTTAGAAAGTGTGCGGGCAATACAACAGCCAATAACGCCACCTCCTATAATAATAATATCATAAATCAAGGTTAATATTACCTTTTCAAGCTAAATATGAAAAACTACTTCATTAAATTAACTATATTAAAATAAGAAAATAAACAAAAATCTTAATAATTTATTAAATTGAAAAAAAATGATCGCTAAATTTCTTGTTTATTGAATAAAAGAGATCAAGTTCCAATGAAAGCTTCATTGAATGGTGAATTGCATGATGATATAATAATGCAAAAATCAAGAACAAATCCTCTATCTAATAAAATTTTAGAAGGCAATTTCTATTAAGTCCTTCATGAAATTGATAAAATTGAACAAATCATTCTGAAAATAAGAGAATAAATAAAGTCCAGCTAGTTGGTTGCCTAATGATCCTTAATATTTATTTAACCAAACAATATTAGGAATAGCCAGAAAATATTAAAAGCCAGAGCAAGGAAAATAAGTGTTAACGTGATTGGATTAAATACAGCGCTTTTTAATTTCATGTCCAATTTGTTTTGAACCAAGTTATTTACATTGCTTAAATTATTGGGTTCGATACTTTCTTTCATGTGAAAAGAACCTAAGAACCCAGGTACCATTAGATTTTTCAGGTTAGCATTTGGATCATTAAATGTAAAAGTACCAAGCTTTTTATTATCTAAATTGTCGAGGATGTCCTTTTTATTTTCAGAATCATTACTTTTTTTTTCGCTCATTCCTTTTTTCCGTTTTGAATTATTTCATCCTTAAAATTTTAAATTTCTTACACACACTTCCATTAAGAAAATATCTTTTCGATCTTATAATTTTTTCGATTATCTTTTGAAAGAAAAGCACGATTTAGGAACCATCACCAAAAAGCTTGCTGGAACTTTTTTATGACTTCTTCAAGAGAATCCTTGATTTTTTTTTCAAAATCTTCGAAAATGCTAATATCATTGTTCCAATCCTTTAATACCTCTCCATATTCCTTAAAAAATATATCTGATATTCCTTCCAGCTCAGCTAATGCTTTCTTTTCATTTATTTTTTTAGGATCGGAATTAGCTACAAAAATTAAGTTATCTACCTTTAAAAAACTGAACCGTTTATCTTTTAGTTCAAAATGAGTTAAACCCCCTTCAGTTATGTTTTCCGCGAATTTATTCAACGCGGAAATGACCGCACCGAAGAATTGAGCGTTCATTTTCTCATCGTAAACCCTACTAAATAATGTAATCCCAGTTTCATCCATTATCCATAAGTCTTGTAGGCCTTTTACCATGATGCCTAAAGTTGGTTCATTTAATATTGTATAATTTCAAATAAAATACAATTAATTATTATATATTTATTTCTTTGGCTAAATAAATAGTTACTTTATGAATTATTATTAGGATTTAGGACGAATATATCCAAAATATGCTCCCAATATGGCTATTATACCACATGTCCAACTCAAGAAGTAAAAAATCGTGAATCCTACTCCGGTAATTAAAATAACGAGGCGATCAAAAAGCAAGTTCAAAAAAACCAGTAAAATTGATAAAGACATGATAGATAATGCAAGAAAAGCCGTTTGAAATTTTGTTTCTTCTACCTTCCGATAAAATGAGAAAGCTTTAATTAAAAAGGGAATGTAAACAGCTGAAACATAAATTAATACGAATAGAAAAGCAAATACATCCAATATAGCCACATCTCTATCATAAACAATGAGAGAGAAGAAAAATGTGAAAATCCCAAATGCTATAACGAAGATCCTTTCGATTTGCCTGTATCCCTTTTCAAATACTTTCACTTTTAAAATATAACTGAAATACGTGGAGACGACAACGAATAAAAAGCTAATTCTAAAATCCAGGATCCTTAAAATGAACCACGATGCAAGAGTATTGGGTATAGGTACAGTTCTATCATATGCATATTCAATACTCGTATTATCCACTATCGTTGCATAAACTACAAGCACTTTAGAAAGCCATGAAAATACAATGGCAAACATAAAATTAAGAAAAATGAGAAAAAGATACATGGTAAGCTCGTGTTTTTTTTCCTTATATCTTTTATAAATAAGAATTAAGAGGGTAATCATAACAATAATGATGAATGTTTCAAAAAACATTCCAATGGTAGTCGCGTCAATTTCTTCCATAATAATCAATAGAGAATAAAAGATTATAAATATACTTTTTTCGAAAATAATTACTAGGTTTCTCTTTAAACGAAGATTAAGAAATTAAGAATTTTTATGAAATGAATTTATTATCCCTTTATCTCAATCTTTTTTGCTTAAAATAAATTTGAAAGTATTAATTTACAAAAAATAATATCTTCTTTTTTACATGTAGGTTTATTTTATCATCATGAAATGGAAAACCAAAATAACGGAACTTGTGGGAATTAAATATCCTTTTATAATGGGCGCTTTTGCAGGAGTAGGGAAAGCAGAATTCACGGCAGCGTTTTGTAATGCTGGAGGTCTGGGTATTTTAACGGCTATTAATTATAATACTTCCGAAAAGTTCAGAAATGCCATTAAAAAAGTAAAAGAATTGACGGATAAACCATTCGGAGTTAATTTTTCTATCATGCCCCCTACCATGGCGGAACGTGTTCCCCGACCAAGAAATGAGAATTTTTATTTAGAATTCATGGAAGTAGCAATAGAGGAGGGGGTAAAGATCTGTACTACTTCTGCTTATAGATCAGATGTTATAGGAAAGAGATTTAAGTCCAGCGGGGGGTTATGGTTCCATAAATGCACGTTATTAAAGCACGCACTTTCCATAGAGAAATTAGGCGCGGATGCCGTCACGCTGGTAGGAATTGAGGGGACAGGTTTTAAGAACCCGCTCCAAAACACCACGCTAGTCAACATAACCATGGCGAGAAAAATGCTCAAAATTCCCATTATTGCAGCAGGGGGAATAGGAGATGCAAGAGGGTTCTTAGCAGCAATGGCCATGGGTGCTGATGCGGTTTGTTTTGGAACTGCCATCATGGCAACTAAGGAATGTCCGGCTTCCGATACCTATAAAAAGAAAATGATTAATCAAGATATCTTTGATGAAGATTTCTATAATCAAATTTATCACCACCAATTAAAAGATAAGAGCATCTGGAGCATGGCAGCAGGGCATATAAAAGAAATCGTTCCGATTAAGAATTTTTTAGATAAAATGTCCTCGGAAGCACAAGAGTTACTACAATCTTGGGGATTTAAAGGTTCCGAATTTAATACCTTATAATAAGTAACAGAAACGATTAAGAGATGAATAATATATTATATTCATGATTGAAAGTTCAATTATTTAAGCTGTTTAAATTTCTCATGAACGTGGAATATAACAAAATTTCTAAGGAACTCGAGCAAAATTTAATTGAAATTGTGGGAGAAACTAATTACTTTGATCAAGAAGAAATCCTCTGGACATACTCTTTTGGAGCTACAGTTTTCCGAAAAGATTGGAGACCTGACGTGGTTTTAACACCTCAAAATGTCCTACAAATTTCAGAGATTTTAAAGCTTGCTAACGCAAATAGGATACCTGTTACTGCCCGGGGGGCAGGAACAAGTTTAGCGGCCGGGTCAATGACTCCTCATGGAGGAATAGTATTAGATTTAAGTCAAATGAGAAAAATTCTTAAAGTGGAGATTGAAAACAATCTAGTAGAGGTGGAACCCGGTGTCGTGTGCGATGATCTAAACGCTTTTTTAAACCCAAAAGGCTACTTTTTTCCCCCAGATCCCGGATCAAGTCAAGCCTGTACGGTGGGAGGGATGGTTGCAAACAATTCAGGAGGTGTCCAAGCTTTTAAATATGGAGTTACCAAAGATTATGTTTTATCGTTAGAATGTGTCTTAGCTGATGGAACGATCTTGAAGGTAGGCACGGAAGTATTAAAATCAGTTTCATCTTACAACCTGAAAGATCTCATGGTGGGATCGGAAGGTACTTTAGCAATTTTCACTAAAATTGGATTAAGAATAAAGCCCCTTCCTCAATATAGAAAATTAGGATTTTATATTTTTAAGACCATTGACGATTTAAGCGCTGCAGTCCTTGAATTAAGAAGGGAAGGAATCGTTCCTATTTTATTAGAATTCCTGGATTATCTCACGACTAAAGCAGTATTTCAAAATTTGGGAGGAGAATTCCTGGAATATCCCTTGGGTTACGTCCTACTTGCTGATGTAGAAAGCAAAAGCACAGAAGGAATTGAGGAAGAATTTGAAAAATTAAACCAGATAATGTTGAAACAACACCCTATCTTTAATAAAGTAGCAGAAACGGAAAAGGAGAGGAATATATTAATAGGAGCGAGAAAAGCTGCGCTTCCAGCACTTTCTCGGATAAGTCCATCATGCTGCTTGGAAGATTGTACCATAAAAATAACAGATTTCCCTTCCGTTATCAAAAAAATTGAGAGCATGCCCAAGGATCTCAACATGGAGAGAGTAAAAATAGCCACATTTGGACACATGGAAGGAAACTTGCATCCCACTTTCCTTTTCAACGAGAATGATAGAAATGATCTTGCTGAATTTGAAAGAGCGAAGGAATATCTTTATGAGAATATCATCATCCCCGTGAAGGGAAGTATCACGGGCGAACACGGGATCGGAAAGATTAAAACGCCCTATATGAAAGGAGAGCATGATAAGAACGTGCTCGAACTCATGAGGCAAATCAAAAGTTTGTTTGATCCGAATAATATTTTAAATCCAGGGACAGGAAAAGGAAGCGCCGAGTTGCTTGAAACATCACGACAAGAACGAAAATTAAAAAACCAAGAGGATAAGATATTAGAATTAAGCTGTATGCGTTGTGGGTTTTGTAAAGAGACATGTCCTTCAAAGTTGTATTATCAAATCGAGCCATATACACCCAGAGGAAGGTTAAGTCTTCTTAATGGATTGGTTCACGGGGAATTAAAACCTTCAAAAATTATTATTGATGTTTTTCATGCTTGTTCGCTTTGTGGAAATTGTTATATTCAATGTCCCGCAGGGGTTCACACGTTCGAGATTTTTGAAAAAGCACGGGAGATTATACATGCGAATTGAAGTGAATGACATGATAAGTTTAGATTATGGGGTTAAGGGCTTGGAAGTGAAATTGAATCCCGAGTGGAATCTAACCGTTTTTCATCCTAAAGCTCAAAGGGTAATTGATAAACCAATAGAGGCAATTAGGGAGGCAATAAATCACCCTATTGGCATCCCCTCCTTGAATAAGATCCTTGCGAATAAAAAGAAAATAGAGAAAATTTGTATTGTAGTTAGTGATTCTACTAGACCTGCCCCTACAAGAATTATGCTAGAGGCACTGTTTAAAGAGTTAAATGAATATGGAATTGATAGAGACAAGATTTTTATTTTAATAGCAACGGGATTGCATCGGGCTTCACGACCGGAAGAATTGACCAGAATGTTGGGAGAACGCATTTTAAAGGAGTGTGTTGTTATCGATCACGTTGCGACTGACAGAAATTCTTTAACATATTTAGGAAAAGCCTCTAACGGTATTCCTATCTATATTAATAAAAAGTACATTGAGAGCGATGTCAAGATATTAACGGGGTATGTTGAACCTCATTTCTTCTTTGGATTTTCGGGAGGAAGAAAATCCATTGTCCCCGGAATAGCAGGGGAAGAAACTATTCAAGCAAATCATTCTGCCGTAAATATTGCATCTCCTAAAGCTCGTTTTGGAATCATAAACGGTAATCCTTTGCATGAAAATGCGATGGAAATCATGAAAAAGGTGAGTGTCGATTTCATCATTAATACCTGTATCAATGAAAAACACGAGATAACTCAAATTGCTGCTGGAGATTGTGAGAAAGCGCATCAGCAACTAGTTAATTATCAATTGGATCATGTATTTGAGCAGATAAAAAAACCTTTTGATATAGTAATATGTGGAAATGGTGGCTATCCCTTGGATCTAAATCTCTATCAAGCAGTAAAGAGCATGGCTATCGGGGAAATGGCAGTTAAAGAAGGGGGCACAATCATATCTGTAAATGAATTGTCAGATGGAGTAGGACATGATAATTTCAAAGAATTGCTTTTCTCGGGAAAAACACCAAATACCATTCATGAGCAAATCGTAGAAAATGTAATTCATATAACCGATCAATGGGAAATCCAGATCCTAACTAGAATTTTAATGAAAGCGGATATTTATGTAATTTCACGATTAAAAAAAGAAGATATTGGAAACATTGGACTTAAACATGCGGCTACTGTAGAGAAAGCTCTTGATGAAAGTATAAAAATTCATGGAAAAAATGCAAGAATTTTGATCTTGCCTAATGGTCCTTCAGTTCTACCCTTGCTAAATAGTAAAATATGACCATTTTCCTCATCTAAAATGAAATTAATGTACTTTTTTCATGAAAATCATCAGAATCATTCGCATCAAAAAACTTTCCATAATCTAACCATTTATATTAAAAAAAAGATCTTTTGTTATTCACTTTTTTACTAGAATTGGGAATTACTGATCGATTCCATTAATCATGATATTTTTTATTTGTGGGAATTTCCTCCCCCAAAAATGTTTGTTCGTCTTCTTATCACAATCTTTTATAAATATATATTTATATAATAGAATGCCATATTAATACTATAAACTATAACAGTAATGTAAAAAATTTAATAGTAATTAAAACCAAAATTATTATTTAAAAAATGCATTATTTTATTAAATTATTATAATGCGGTTTAAAGGTTTTTGATATCAAATGCATGTAACCGATCAAATTTATTGATCTCAAAAAAAGAATAAATTTTGTGAATACCCATGAACCAAAATTATAAAGAAAGAATACGTGCAAAAGAGCCCGAAGTTATTGATTTTGAAAAATGCTGTGATAATCCTTGCATAGAGTCTCGAGAAGGGAATAATGTATGTCTTAATTGCGGCATGGTGATCAGTGCAGATCTCGTGGGACACGAGAGAAGGGCGTATACCGTGGAAGAGGTGAATAAAAGGCGGCGAACGGAACCCCGATGGCGCGAGTTTGGTCCGCGAACCATGCTCCCAAATTCCAAAATTGACTCCAAAGGAAGATTAATTGGGGCCAAGGGAAAAACCCTTTTTTCGCGTTTGTCCAAAATTCAGAATTCTCTTATCTCGAGTATTGAAAGGAATTTTTGGGAAGCAAAACCCAAATTAAAAATGCTAACCTCAAAATTGAATATTCCTGAATATATCAAGGAAACAGCATGGAAGATTTACTCGGTAGTAGCAAAGAAAAAATTGACCATGGGAAGATCTATCGATGGTTTCATCGCCGCTTCTCTTTATGCGGCCATACGGGTGCATGAATTTCCCAGGTTACTTGAGGAAGTATGTGAAGCTTCCATGACCCCTCGAAGAACGGTACATCGTTCTTTGGGAATGGTAGTAAAAGAGGTCCTTCCTGAATTGGGATTGAGATACAGGCCAATTACAGCGGAACAATTAGTATTTCGTTTTGGAAATGATCTCGGACTTCCGATGAATGTACAGAAGGTTGCTATTAATTTATTGGTGGAAGCTTCTAAGAATGGTTTATTGAGGACAGGAAAAGATCCTAAAGGTTTAGCCGCTTCCGTAGTGTACATGGCCGCAAAATCAAGTAATTGTCGCAGAACGCAGGCAGAAGTTTCTGAGATTGCTAAAGTAACAGAAGTCACATTGAGATCGCGAAGCAAGCAAATCAAATCCAAGCTCATGAGATGAACGTGTATCTGAAACGATACATCTTTTAATGGAAATACATGCCATTCAAAGAATAGTATCTGCTTTTTTTATTTTTTCTTTTCAATTTTTAAAATGGAACTTACCCATATATGATATTTTTATCATTGTCAAAAGGGGTGTTCTCAATCCTTTTCCCTAGAATATAAGGAATTGATTTATTAAATAAAAATATATAGATGTAGTTGTATAGTATTTATAGACAATTTAGTTGTCAAAAAAAAAATGTAAGTGATGGGGTACATGTCCTATATCGAAAAGAAATATCGCCGGGAGATTTCGTTAATCTTTGAGGATTTAGCATCAACGGAAAAATTTTTGCTTGATCTATTAAATCAGAAATCACTTCAAAAATCTGAGGAGATCGCTAAATATTGTTCGGAATTAGTGAAGAAGATTAATGTTATTCTTAAAAAATTATATCCCGAAATCAAAAATCTGGATGATAAGATTGCGATTAAAGCTTCTTTGAGGTTTTATTTTGACTTAATAGATAAACTCACGGACTATATTAGACATGTTGAAAATTTTCATAAAATTGACGAGCATTATTATGATTCTATCATCAATTACGTGGAAGATAAAGAAAAATTGGTAAATGGAAAATTCAAGCAATTAGCTACGCAGGAAATAACCACGTTTTATAGTTCAAAAGCACGGGAAGAGTTAGAAGAAATATTAGAAGAAAAACTCAAAACTAAATCCTTAGAATTTTTTACCATAGGACCTTTCGAGCAAGAAATAAAGAAAAAAGGAAGATTAGCGGGAGCTACCGATATTAACATCTCCCCGGCAACCATGGATGATAAAAATAAAGTTAAAAATGCTCAATCTATAATTCAATTCAAGATAAATAAGAATGATGAGGAGTTATTAAATAAAGTGGGAAACGAATTAGAAGAATTTTTGCATTCTAAGGGTTATAAAGTAGAATTATTAAGAAATAAACTCATCACGGATGCTAAGCTTCTTCCGGATGATAATAATCATACAAAAAGTTTCTCTCACTGAATTCAATTCTTTATAAAATCCATTAATTTTAAATGATCTTTAAAATTTCTAAATAAAAACTAATTATTAATTCATTTAAGCTAATTAAAGGTAAAGGTATTCATGACAAAGGTTGATTTTCCGAATAATTTTTTATGGGGGGCAGCTACCTCCAGTTATCAAATTGAAGGGGCTTGGAATGAAGATGGAAAAGGTGAAAGTATTTGGGACGTCCTCTCTCATACTCCGGGAACGATTAAAAACGAAGATACGGGCGATATTGCTTGTGATCATTATCACCGCTATGAAGAGGATGTCCAACTAATGAAAGAACTCGGATTGAAATCCTATCGATTCTCCATAGCTTGGCCTCGCATTTTCCCCGAAGGAAAGGGGAAAATAAATGATAAAGGGGTGGCATTTTACGATGACCTTATTGACCAACTCCTCGCGAATAACATCGAGCCGTTCATTACTCTTTATCATTGGGATCTGCCCGTTGCACTTAATTCTCTCGGAGCTTGGCAAAGTCGGGAGGTAGTGGATGATTACGTGGATTTTGCAACATTCATGTTCAATCATTACGGAGACAGAGTTAAGTATTGGATAACGTTTAACGAGCCCATGATCTTCACGTTCTATTTTTCCGTGTTGGGAGCCTATGGGAAGATGGGCGATTTTCCCGGCGGAATACGAGCTTCTCATTTAGTCAATGTAGCACACGCCAAGACCATAAATGCCTATCGGAAATCTAAGTATCCAGATGGAAAGATAGGAATCACGCTTAATCTAAGTTCGGTATATGCTAATACCGATTCAACATTGGATGAAAAAGCCACCAAAATTGCAGATGGGCTCAATAATCGATGGTTTTTGGATCCTATATATAAAGCTAGCTATCCCACGGATATTCTCGAAAAGTTTGGAAAGATGGCCGATCTCTCCATTATAACAAGAGCAGATTTAGATTTGTTAAAAGAAAATAAAGGAGATTTTTTAGGCATCAATAATTATTCTTGTTCTCGTATCGGAATTAAAAAGGAAAAAGAATTAAATAATTTAGCTACATTATTGATGAGACCCAAGCCAAAAAAAGGAGCAGAAGTTTCCGAAATGGGATGGGAAGTGTGCCCCAAGGGATTACATGACCTCTTAATGCGCGTTCATCAAGAATATGAAGAGCCAATCATCTATATTACGGAAAATGGAATGGCGTGCAAGGATGAGAAAATTGAGCATGACATCGTACAAGATGATGATAGGATAAGTTATCTTAAACGATATATGGCAGCGGCAAATCAAGCAATGGAAAAGGGCGTGAAATTAAAGGGTTATTTCGTGTGGTCTCTGATGGATAATTTTGAATGGATTGAAGGGTATTCGAAAAAATTTGGAATTATAAAAATAGATTATAAAACCCAAGAAAGAATATGGAAGAAAAGCGCATTTTGGTATCAAAAATGTATTAAAGAAAACGGGTTTAATGCAGTTTAATTGCCATGAAATTCCAGAAATCGGATTTGCATGTGAAATGAACATATGATATTAAAACACGTAAATTTAGGCAAATCCATGGTTTTTTTTCTCAATCCTCAAAAAATTTTTAATTTTTAATTAATTTTCTTTCTTGATTCTTCATGGGAAAAACAAAGAAAGAGACTCCGCTTACGGGAATTACTGTTTCTAAAGAAAAGGATTTTTCTGGATGGTATACTGAAATTATTAATAAAGCAGAACTAGCAGATGTCCGCTATAATATCAAGGGATTCGTATGTTATAGAGCGTGGGCAACAATTTCCATTAAGAAAATGTATGCAAAATATGAGAGATTATTAGAAAAAAAAGGACATCTGCCATTAATCATGCCGACCTTGATTCCAGAAAGTAATTTTAATCTCGAAGCAGACCACGTGAAAGGATTTACCCCCGAAGTTTTTTGGGTTACAGAAGCAGGAAGTGAGGGAAATAAGCTTTCAGAACGATTAGCCCTACGACCTACCAGCGAAACCGCTTTATATAAAATGTATGCCTTATGGATCAGGAGTTATAAAGATCTTCCCTTTAAAAGATACCAATCCTGTCAAGTATTCCGATACGAGGGAAAAATGACCCGCCCCTTCTTTAGAGCAAGAGAATTTCATTGGATCGAATCCCATGACGTTTTTGCGACGGAAGAAGATGCAATGAATCAAGTAAAAGAAGACATGGAAACGACCTATCAAATGCTTCAAGATGAATTCGCTATTCCTATTATTTTTTTTGAAAGACCCCAATGGGATAAATTTGCCGGCGCGATAAGTACTTATGCAGCGGATGCACTCATGGGTTCGGGAAAAGTTCTACAACTCCCTTCCACCCATTACCTTGGTCAAAATTTTGCAAAACCTTTTGAAGTTAAATTTGTCGATGAAAATGGAGAAGAACAATATGGATATCAAACGTGTTATGGTCCAGCAATTAGTCGAATATACGGAGCAATGATTGCTTTCTTAGGAGATGATAAAGGATTAGTACTTCCCTTTGATTTAGCACCCATCCAAATTGTCATTGTCCCCATTTTATTTAAAAATAAGGAGAATATTGTACAACAAAAAGCACAAGAATTGCATGATAAACTTGCAGAAGACTATGCGGTCAAGATAGATGATTCGGATAATTCGCCGGGTAGTAAATTTTATTATTGGGAAATGAAAGGAGTGCCCTTTAGAATTGAAATTGGACCCAGAGATATAGAAAAAAAGCAAGTGGTATTAGTTAGAAGACATGATAACGAGAAAATCTTTATCCCTGAATCGAATTTGAATTCAAAAATCAAGGAATTAGCTCAAAATTATACCCAAGAAATAAAGAATAGAAATATCAAAGATTTTGAGGAGCAAATTGAGGCTTGCTATGAGCTGGATAGTGCTAAAGAAGCATTAGAGAAAGGTAAAATAGTATGTTGTGGTTTCTGCTCGATAGATATGGAATCTTATCGTTGTGCTGAGATCGTGGAAAAAGAATTAGGGGGCTATGTTAGAGGGAAACGGGTAGACGAAGAAAAACACGAATTTGCCAATTGCATCGTATGCAATGAGCCCGCAACTTGCACGGTCTATATCGCGAAAAGTTATTAGAATAAAAATAGGATTAAACTTGAGAATTTTATTTCAAAAAATTCTCTTTAAATATATCTTCCTCCTATGATTTTTTATTTTATAGAAATGAATTAATGATTAGGAAGCTTTAATCATACATAGATATGAATGAGTTTATTATACCCATTTCCGATGAATTTGATGAGTTCTATTTCTTAAAAGGATTTAACAATGGAAGATACCCGTATTCCCATTCACTTCTTATCGGTAATTACTTGATCGATACCGGAATATCAAATAAGTATATACGAAAACTTAAAAAAAGTTTTCAAATAGAAAATGTGATTCTAAGCCATTGGCACGAGGATCATGTTTTGGGAAATCGATTATTTAAGGAACAAACTTTTTACAGTCATCCTTTGGATAAACCCATAATAGAAAATGTAAATCTGATGTATGATTACTATGGGGTAACAAATACTCCTGCAGAAGAGCTCTTCCGAGCATTCATGGAAGGATATAAAATTGGAGATACTCTTGTACAAGAGCAATTACAGGATCATCAAATCATCGATATTAACCAAACATTTAATTTAGAAGTAATTCATACTCCTGGACATACTGCAGGGCATTGCAGTTTTTATGAATACCAAACTAAGGCTCTCTTTTTAGCAGATATAGATCTCTCTAATTTTGCATTTTATGGTTGCCTTGATTCTAATTTATTACAATTAGAACAATCCGTAATTAAGCTGGAGAAATTAGGTGCTGAGAGGGCAATTTCTGGACATAAAGGATTATTGAAAGGGAAAGAAAATATACGAGAAAGATTAAACCGATATTTAACCTTGATTCATGACAGAGATGAGCAAGTCATGAAGTATCTCTCCGAAACAAGACCAATTACGATTGAATCTCTCGTGAATAAGAATTTGATTTATAAGAAATACAATCCAGCTGAAATTGAATATGAATTAATTGCTGAAAAAATAATGTTGGGTAAACATTTTGAAAAATTCCTCCAAAAAGGAATGATTGAGAAAAAAGAAAAAGGATTTGTTTTGGCTTAAAGAGAATAATACATTCGATTTCTTTAAAAGGTTGCATTCCATGACAAGAATATTGAATTTTCTGAGTATTCATCCCGAAATTAATACTAAAAATATTAAATATATTAAAGAGAGGGTAATATGGACAGTTGCAAAGGTTGCCCCCGTTTTTAACAAGCGCTTGTAAGAAAGATTTTCAATGCCAGCGTCTTGTGCAATTTTTAATGTAACCATATCGCATGCTGCCCCTTGAGGGATTAGATTACCACCAATGTTGATTCCGATAATGAATGCAAAAAGAAGAGGAATAGAATTAAATCCTTCGTTAGTTATCAAGAATCCTACGATAGGTATAAAAATTAACGCCGTAGGGGTATTTGCCACAAAGCCAGAAATAAGGCTTACGGTAATCAAGATAATCAAAGAAACTAAGAATGGACTTAAGTTGTGAAAAGGAATGGCTTGAAAGAGCTCAGTGAACCCGGCTTCCAATAAACACCCGATAACGACATACAATGCAATGAAAAAGAAAATAATCTCCCATTCCACATCTTTCAATAAATCCTTTAAAGCTTTTTTGGTGTATTTTCTATTTATCAATACGAGAATGAGTGCTGAGAAAATCGCCGTTAAGTAAAGTAAAGGAAGGATCGCAAACAAAACAATGGTGATAATAATTCCTATCCCATTAATGTAAAACATCTTCTTGTTTACTATCATCACGTCTGCATCTACTAACTCTAATACGAATTTTTTCTGTTGCTCCAAAATTTTAGGTTCTTTTTTTAGAAAGAACCGGTCGATTAGAAAAACAGTGATGAAAAGCAAGCCAAAAGAAAAAATCCAATAATGTTGGATGAAGTATATGGTATCTAAATTGAAAGCAGTAGAAATGATGATGTTTTCTCCGCTTGAAAAGGGAGTGATTATACTTCCGATATTTATGCATATGGTCATTCCCAAAAGATAAGTTCCTGCACGTATTTTTAGGAAACGGCAGAGTCTTATTACCACAGGAGCTAATATCAATACCACAACCACATCCGTTATGATTGCGGCTAATAAAGTCGTTATAATGCAAATCAAGTAAAAAAAAACCGTCTCATTCCCTTTTGATAATTTAAACAACTTCACAGCTAAGAATTCCAAGATATTGGACTCTTGAGCGATTTGAGTTATGATGCTCATGCTTAAAATGATGATAATTGCTTCAAACTCGATAAATCCGATAAATACGGGAAATCCCAAGCCTAAAACCAAGCCCGTTACAGTCGCACTAAGAAAACAAACCAATAGAGAAATGGCTACAAAATCAAAGTCTTTTATTGAATAACTTATTAAAATTATGAAAAAAAGGGCAAAATTGAAGATCAATAACGGTACTTCCATTTAGTTAACTGCTCAGAAAGTTTTGCATTGCATAAGATGAAATTTTCCTTAATTGTTTTTAATGGAATATTTTATAAAAAGTATTATTTATTTAACTTTGAGGATATTTTCCCTTCAAAATGTTGATTCTCCTCTTTGTTATACTTAGAAATTATAATAGGATCTTTTTTTATTGAGATAATCCTTGAAATTAAGAGGAAATAGCATGCAAAAAATTACTCCCAATTTATGGTTTGACAAAGAAGCAAAAGAAGCGGCTGAATTTTACAAATCAGTCTTTGGGAAGGGCAAGATAAAGAATATTACAACCATTTACAATACACCTTCTGATACATCCGATATTATAACCATCGATCTTTTAGGACAAGAGTTCACGTTCATCAATGCGGGACCTCTTTTCAAATTCAATCCTTCTGTGTCCTTTTTAGTCGCTTGTAAAACGAAGAACGAAGTGGATTCATACTGGGAGAACCTTTTCGAAGGGGGTTCGGTCCTAATGGAACTTGATGCATATCCTTTCAGTGAAAGATACGGGTGGGTGATAGATAAATACGGACTTTCGTGGCAAGTAATGTACATGGGGGATATAAAAATGAAGCAAAAGATTATCCCCACTTTAATGTTTGTTAATAGAGCCTACGGAAAGGCAGAAGAAGCTATTAATTTTTATGTTTCGATATTTAACCATGCAAAAGTTGGCGATACTCTTCGCTATAATCAAAACGAACCGCCAGATAAGGAGGGAACTATTAAACACATGGCATTCATGCTCGAAGGACAGGATTTTGCTGCCATGGATAGTGCACGTGAACATCATTTTACTTTTAATGAAGCCATATCGCTAATAGTTCATTGCAGAACTCAAAAAGAAATAGATTATTATTGGGAAAAGCTTTCAGCCAACCCCGAAGCAGAACAATGCGGTTGGCTCAAAGATAAATATGGATTATCATGGCAGATTGTTCCCATTGCCTTGGATGAGATGCTTAAAGATAAAGACGAAAAAAGAAAAGAGAAAGTCACTGAAGCGTTTCTCAAGATGAAAAAATTTGATCTTGAAGCGCTCAAGCGAGCATTGAAGGGTTAAAATCGACATGAAATAATAGTAGATGCACTCATGACATTTGATAGAATGCTATAAATGCAAGGAGACTTGAAAAAGTCCAACTCTCTGATTTTAAATATATTGAGTAATTGGTTAGTTGAGGATACAACTAAAAGATGGAGGCTATTAGGGGTAAAACAACGATAAAAACAGCTAACTTTTTGCATAATTGGAATAATTGAGGGCTATTTTCACATTTTTGTCTTGGGTTAATTTAAATGGGAGTAACTTGAATAGCATTATAAAAGGTCATTTTCCCTAAATTTTTCCTTACTTAAAGATTTTAATTAGGATAATTGGGTAGATTTAAAAAATTTCGCGTCCAATAGATATTAAATCCTTAAATAAAAAAACAATTGTTAGAATGGAGTAAATGACGAAATTAGAAAAGATTAATGGTTTTTGCGATGAGAAATTTAACTCCGTAAAAGACGTTTTTAAAAAAAGCTTTGAAGAAGATTTAGAAGTCGGAGCTTCATTCGCTGTGACTATTAATGGAAACTACGTAGTGGATATATGGGGCGGATATGCTGATGCTGCCAAATCACAACCGTGGGAAAGAGATACGATTGTTAATGTTTATTCTACGACAAAATTCATGGCCGCTGTTTGCGTGCACATGCTAGTGGATCGAGGACTGCTCAATTATGATGATCCCGTTGCAAAATATTGGCCTGAATTTGCACAAGGTGGCAAGGAAAATTTACCAGTGAGGTACCTCTTAAGCCATACTGCAGGTTTGGCCGGTTTTGATAAGAAAATTCGGGCTAAAACGCTTTTTGATTGGGATCAAATTGTGAATTTGTTATCTGCTCAAAAGCCATGGTGGGAGCCAGGAACTAAGAGTGGTTATCATATCTTGTCATTTGGGTATTTATTAGGAGAATTGGTTCGTCATATTACAGGAAAATCCATTGGTACTTTCTTTAAGGAAGAGGTTGCTCTTCCTTTAAATGCTGATTTTTATATTGGATTACCTGAACAACTTGATCCACGCGTGGCAGAACTCATTCCCCCTCAACTGAACTTAGCAGAATTAGCTACCATGGAGCCAGGATCTATATCCATGAGAGCTATAGGCAATCCTATTCTCAGTATTCCTTTAACTAAAACCAGAGAATGGCGGGCAGCCGAGATCCCTTCTGCTAATGGACATGGAAATGCTAGATCAGTAGCTAAAGTGGCAGCAGCATTAGCATGCGGAGGAGAACTTAATAACATACATTTGGTTTCTCCGAATATTATCTCTCAATCAATTGAAGAACAAAGCTATAACAAGGATCTCGTTATTAACATTCCCGTCCGGTTTGGTCTTGGTTGGGGTATTAATAGCAAGGAAATGCCGATTAGTCCAAATAAAAACGCTTTTTTTTGGGCAGGGTATGGCGGTTCTATCGTGATCGTAGATCTGGATGCTAAAATGAGCATTTCCTATGTCATGAATAAAATGGTAGCCACCCTTTCAGGAGATCCTCGTAGTGAGAGACTTATAAATGCAGTATATAATTCACTATGATTAAGCCCCCCAATTTCTTGAAAAATTAAATATATAAATTTTTATTCATCGCTATCTACTCATGTATAATTATCACAAATGAGAAATTTTATCCATGACTCAATCGAAATAAGTCAGATTTTTTCTCTATATTGTTTAAACTTAATTAATAATAACAAAAAATTATTCTTTGAAGAAAGAAATGTAAAATGTTAAAGTTTAAATAAGAGAGCTTTCACTTTTTATTTAACTTTAAAAGATTTAACAAAAGGCTGGGTATTAGACACCCCCTTTACCGAAGTAGATTGATTAAAATTAAACAGTTCCCTGAAAAGGTAATCTTTTTCTTAAATGATGAAAATAGAAAATGAGGGCTTATTACAACTCATACTCAATAATGTAAATATTTTAATAATTTTTATTGATGAAGATTTTACGATTCAGTATTTCAACGAAGTAATGGTAAAAGATCTAGGATATTCTTCAAAAGATATCCTCGGAAGGGAAATAAAAGATTTTATTTATCTTGAAGATAGAAAGAATTTTTACGTTTTTTTAGATAAGACAATTGAAAGTCAATCTGATTGTGTCGAGCTAAGAATTTTACACCACGATGGCCACGTCATGGAAACCCGTGTTAGTTCAAGGTTAGTCAATCTTCAAGAAGAAGGAAGAAAGATAATTTTAACTTTTACAGATATTACTACTCAAAAACGTTATGAAAGTAAATTAAAACTGGATGATGAACGGCTTACCTCATTGCTCAAATTAAGTAGTTTAAAAGAGCTTCCGGAAGAGGAATTCATCGATCATGCGATAGAAGAGTGCGTGCGCTTAACTGAAAGCAAGATTGGCTACTTACATTTTCTCAAGGAGGATGAGAAAACGATTCAATCCCATAGGTGGTCAAAAAATATAGAGGAGTTCTGCACATCGGAAAGTACATTCCATTCCTCGATGGATAAAGCAGGAGTTTGGGCAGATTCAATTCGACAACGGAAACCTATCATTCATAATTATTATTTCAAATTGCCAAACAAAAAAGCAGAAGTTCCCTTAGGACATATTCCCTTTCGCCGGCACATGAGTATTCCAATCTTTGATGGGGGGAAAATCGTAGGAATAGTAGGAGTAGGTAATAAATCTGAGTTATATGATACCTCAGATGTCCACCAACTCTCTCTTTTTTCGGAAAATGTGTGGAGAATTATCAAGGAAAAAAGGACTGATGCCCAATTGCGAGCGATGTTAGAAAAACAAAAAAAATACACGGATGTTATTTTACAAAACTCTCAATTTAAAACAGAATTTCTCGCCACGATGTCTCATGAACTACGGACTCCACTGAATATCATCATCGGTTTTTCCGATATCTTAATTGAAAAACTATATGGTGACATCAATGATGATCAAATGGATTTTCTGGATAATATCAGCTCCTCTGCAACGCATCTCCTCCATTTAATAAATCATATCATTGATATTTCTAAAATTGAATCCGGGAAAATTGAATTGTATCGAAAACAGTTTAGACTAAAGGAGATCGTGAATCAAATACAATCTACTATTATGCCATTATATGAAGAAAAGCACTTGGAATTTTCCGTTCAAGGATTATCCCAAGAACAAGATCAACTTATTTATGCGGATAGATTACGGCTTAAGGAGATTCTTTATAATTTATTAAGTAATGCGATCAAGTATACCATAAAAGGACATGTTCAATTAAAAATCCACGAATGGGAAGACTACTGGCAATTTGACGTGATAGATACCGGAATTGGAATAGAGAAAAAAGATTTTCCTCTTCTCTTTAAAGAATTTCAACGAATTGATAACGAATATGTTAATGCGACTCCGGGCACGGGACTGGGATTATCTCTCACCAAGCGGTTGGTACAATTACATGGTGGAAAAATCTGGTTCGAGAGTGAGATTGGGAAAGGGAGTTCTTTCATGTTTACCATTCCTAAAAATGTTAATCTCTAACAAATTAAAAATTCCTAATCATGTAGGGAAGGAGAATGAAAAAAGTATATATTGTAGAGGACCAAAAGCAAAACATTGCATTATATAAAGCTATCTTCAACAAACTCGACCATATTGAGACTTTTATCGAATCTTCCGGAGATAAAGGATTAACTATGATACTTAATGGAGAACCCGATCTTATTATTTTGGATAATAATCTCCCGGGAATGGATGGTCTAAGTATATGCAGGGAATTAAGATCGCGAAAAAAATTCAGAGATATTCCCATAATAGCTGTTTCTTCTTCTCCCATTCAAGGAAATAAAGAGGAGATCTTTGCAAGAGCAGGATTTACTCAATTAGTTCTAAAACCTATAAGAGTTAAAGAATTCAGAGCAATGATCTTGGCGAATTTAAAGTGAATAGAATTTGATATTATGCATATTAGATGTAGAAATTCTCTAACCTTAATTTTAATTCTCTCAAAGGATTTTTGATTTAAATTAAGTGCAATTGTTTTATAAAGATCAAAAGAACCGAGTTATTCAGATAAATTCTTCAGATATAAAGGTCATTTAATTATAGTAAATTTTAGTTTAGTTAGATAACAAAAATAGTAATTAAATTTTTTTAATTGTTTAACAAATTTTTTATTTAGTGGTATAGTTAATTTTACTTTATATAATCCAGAGATAATTTAATGATTGAACGCAGGGGAGTCGTTATACTCCTAAAAGAACTTAATGAACGTTGGCTGGAATGGATTAAAAATGCTGATTTAAATCTTTTAGCTCTACACACTTTTGATCAAAACGAGGTGATCCAGTTTATTCAATCTAAACGCGGAAAAAATTTATTATCTAAGGCAGAGGATTTGAAAATCGATATTGAATATGAACTACATGTATTATCTTGGTTACTTCCAAGAGACTATTTTAAATCCAATCCCAAGTATTTTCGTGTAAACTATCAAGGAAATCGTACCTCTGATTATAATTGTTGCGTATCTAATCACGATGCTCTAAATATCATACGAAATAATGCACGAAAATTAGCAAAAATCATTCAGCCCAGCACGGATCGCTACTATTTTTGGCAAGATGATGGCAAAGATATATTTTGTCATTGTGATGAATGTAAATCTCTTTCCGACTCAGATCAAGAATTAATTTTAATGAATACGATTCTGCAAGGAATAAAACAATCTTTTCCAGATGCTAAATTATCATTTCTCGCTTATTTGTCTACTTTAACACCTCCTCAATTCATTCGACCCGAAAAGGATATTTTTTTGGAATTTGCTCCAATAAAACGCACGTATCGTCATCCCATCAATGACAATACAAGCAGAAGAAATGTCAAGCAAGTTCAAAAGTTAAAATCTTTAATATCTTACTTTGGGATTAAAAATGCTCAAGTATTGGAATATTGGTTGGATTGTTCCTTATCTTCAAAATGGTTTGAGAATGTTAGAGAAAAACTCCCGTTTCAAGAGCAAGTAGTAGAGACAGATGTAAAATTTTATAAATCCCTAGGATTTAAATCTATCACGAGTTTCGCTGTCTTTCTAGATGATTTATACATGGAAAAGCATGGAATCCCTCCAATTAAAAAGTATGGAGATATTCTAAAAAGGTAATGACGATTTTATTAATTTTTATAGCTTGATATTTCAGTGACCTCTTTTCTTCAAGTCAACTGCTTATTAAATTTTAGAAATCCTTCAAAAAAGAGAAACGTAAATGTTATAAACTAATAATGGTTTGATAAATTTCTCTCCAATTACTTACTCTAATCGCATTATTGGAACAAGATGCATCTTGGTTCCATGGTTGATTATATAACAATAAATATCTATCTTTTAACTTTTTAATCGGTTCTACCAAATGAGGATTATCATCAATGTATATTTTAAAATAATGTGATAATTTTATATCATACGGAGTTTCCGGAACAATAATCATGTCCTTATAATGGATACCTCGCACGACATGATAAAACTCTAATTGTTTTTTCATTATTTCTTTATACTTCAAATCTAAGGCAGAGAGAAGATAGATCTCATGCATTTGATTTAATTTCTTCAGGTACATCGGAGCTTCAGCATCTATGAACGGAATTTTTGCGGGATTCTCAAATGTTTTATAAAATAAATTCAGAAATTCTTCAATGGTTAAATTTAATTCTTCAAAAAATTCCCAATATTTAATATCTTCTTTAGAATAACTGGTATTATACTTTTCATTATAAATCTGAATAAAAGTTATAAAATTATCAAGCAAGACCCCCGCTACATCAACCGCAATTTTCATGTTAATCTCCCATTACAATTTCAATTCAATTTAAATATTGGGACTCCTATAATAATATTATTTTTTATTCAAATATAGTTTCAGTTATTATACTCGATAGGCAAAAAACAATTCACATTAACATTTGAAATCTTGAATACCCTTTTTATTTGGATGGATGCCCATTTAGCGCAGTATATCTACTTAAAGGAAAAAGTGCGACATAGGGCGGTAACAAATTTAAGTGATATATATATCTATTAAAAAATTATTGGTTACTCTGTTTTGAATCTTTTATTACCTTACAAATTAAGGTTGAAGGAATCATTACCATTATTTTATACCATTCTTCGGGAAGGATGGCATCTCTTTCCGATGGTTTAGGCTCAAGAATGTTTTCTATATTGAAGCCAACTCGGATTAATCCATTGATGATATCACTAATTTTCGAGGCGTGAACTCTAAGATTTATTCCTGTAGATTCTACAAATGTCACTTCTTTTTCAAAATAGCTTGCAGATATTCTAAGCTCCTTGAGATCAAGATCCTCCGCCCCAAGAAGATTGTAAATCGGGTGTTG
>CAYLZE010000024.1:0-52939 GCA_964388035.1 uncultured archaeon | reverse complement strand
GGGATCTTCCGCCCAAATCTTGACATACGCAGCCAAGTGGTATATTACATCAATGCTATCTTGAACAGCTTCTTGTAAATTTTTTAAATTCCGAACATCTCCCATCTTATAGGTAATATTATCCAACCCTTCAAAAGGAGACAAGTCACTTGATTCTCGCACGAGTAGCGTCAGGTTATGACCAAGCGAATGAAGCTTTTTTACGAGATTTTGGCCAATATAACCCGTGCCACCAGTAATAAATATTGATTGGGTCATTTTTTATCCATTCCAACGAATATGAAGAAATCGTTCGAATTTTGTTAAAAAGGTTTTCAAATATCTCTGAGTATTAATCATTCATACTATCAAAAGTAATGAAAATGATTACGAGCTTTTAGAATATTATTCGTATAGATTGAAGAATGAAGAATGAAGGATGAGCTTAAAAATCGTAAAAATATAATACCTCAACTATTAATACTTGAAGAAATTCCCTTCAATAAGTAGGTATCATGATAAAAGCGGAAAATCTCACCAAAAAATTCGGCGGTATAACTGCCGTTGAAAATCTTACCTTCAACGTGGAAGAGGGCGAGGTTTTCGGGTTGCTTGGTCCAAATGGAGCCGGCAAGACTACAACCGTGAGAATGCTAAGTTGTTTAATGTCACAAACAAGTGGAAGTGCAAAAATAAGCGAATATGATATTTCCAATAAAGCAGACTCCTTGAAGATACGGAAAATCATAGGATTCGTTCCCGATGAAGCGGGTCTCTATGAGGATCTCAGTGCGTACAAGAATCTTGACTTCTATGGCAAGTTATATGGTGTCTCAGAGACGCAACGGAAGGAGAATATTGAACGGTTCCTTCGAATGTTTGAGCTATGGGATAAAAAAGATTTAGCTGTTGGAACTTACTCGAAAGGCATGAAAAAGAAGATTGCGGTGGCGAGGGCATTAATTCACGATCCCGAGATCCTCTTTCTTGATGAGCCCACCGCAAATCTTGATCCGGAATCGGCAAAGACCTTGAGAGATTTCATTCTTGAGCTTAAGAAAGAAAAAAAGACCATTTTTCTAAACACGCATAATCTTGATGAAGCCCAGAGAATTTGCGATAAAATTGGAATCTTAAAGACGAAATTATTGAGTATCGGTACCCCAGATCAACTAGAAAGGTCGCTTATAGGCGTTAAAACGGTGATTCAGCTTGAAGAAGTGAACGATCCAATAGTAAATGCAGTGAAAAAGCTTACTCCAAATAATATAACGATTGAGGGAAATAAATTAATCCTTGATGTGGCAAATGCTAAAGAAGAAAATCCCGATCTGGTACAAGCAATCGTATTGGCGGGTGGAAAAGTTCAGTTTGTTGCTGAGCTTAGATCGAGTTTAGAAGATGTATATTTAAAAATAGTGAGTGAAACAAAATGAGACTATCACAAGCTTGGCTCATAGCAGCTAAAGAATTTAGTATTTTGAGGAAAAAAAGAGCCATAATTATTTCTATCATCCTTTTTCCCCTTTTAGTGGCAATTGGCTTGCCTCTTATTATCATTTACATTTCATCGCATGGTGTTGACCCCCTCGTATTGATAACTCTTTTGAATTCATTTTCCTTCTTCCTGCTCATCGAGGTGGTACTGCTTACAACCACAACAGCTTCCTACAGTTTAGTGGGAGAAAAGGTAGAAAAGAGTTTGGAGCCTCTACTCGCTACACCGACTACTGAAGGAGAAATTCTCATGGGAAAAAGCATCGCAGCATTCATCCCCCCCATCTTGTCTACTTATTTCAGCTCTATTATTTTCATGGTATTGATGGATTTATTTACTCTTAACCCGTTAGGATATTTATACTTTCCAAACTGGTTCATGGGGGTTATCTTGTTTTTAATGGCTCCACTGGGAGTAATCTTAACCATCGAGTTAAATATTATCATCTCTACCAGAGTAAATGATGTGCGCACTGCCCAGCAACTAGGAATAATTACAATTGCCCCACTTGCGGTAATTTATGTTTCAAGCGAAATAGGCATCATCCCACTGGAAATCTTCAATCTCATGATCATTTCATTAATTTTTGGTATTAGCGATATTATTCTTTTTTACCTTAGTAAATTTACATTTCGAAGAGAAGATATTCTAACGAGGGGAAAATAAGAAGAAAAGCAGTAAAGTATTCCCAAGGTATCAAGTTTTAGGAATATTACTTGATATTGCTACTTTCGCGATTCTTTTTTTCTATTTTGGATTAAAATTTACATGCGTAGAGGGCATGCATCATGGAACTCCGCCAGCCTTTAAGCAAAAGCCAAGGTCTCAACCAAGATGATTATGGTGATAATCAAGAACATTAGACTAATTGCTAAAGGTAAAAACATTATGCTATATCCATATCTTGTTTGATCTAAATGAGTTCTTTTATGGATGTAATAATAGAGCAAGGAGCTAAATCCAATCCCAAAGAATATAAATAGGAAGATTACTCCCAGTAGATTCACCTTGCTTCCGTACTGATTGGGCATGAAATTACTATCGAAATGAAGCGGTACTGTTTGAGGTAAGTGGACATAGATGGCTAAGAAATATATCAAGCCTGAAACAGAAATAATAAGGGAAAGGATGAATAAGGACAATGCATACTTGATATCCCTTGCCCTATTTATAAAACTTGGGAAGGTCTTCTCATTATCCTTAATTTGAAGTTCCTTGACTCCTCTTGACTCATTAATGGCTGTGAGGAACTCTTCTTCTTCAGCAGGAGTAATTCCATAAAACTTCTTTTTTCCATTATCTATTGTTTCAATGAAAATGAGGGTATCCAGCTTGGTTGCATATAAAGATACGGTCTCAAATTCATCTTGTATTAAATATTTAAACCTGCCGAATAAATATCCAGGTACTCCAACCCCTCCTAATCTTATCCCTTGATACATTTTCGTCGGTGCCTTTATTATTCTCTCGATCTCATTTATTGGTACCTTAGTTGTTTTTAAACCCCACTTGATTAAAAGATTTTCACTGGTAAGGATGTATTCCAGTTCATAATATGCATAAATCAGCAAAATCAATCCTGCAATAGTAATGGTATATATGCTTATTAATATAACCGAGTATGAAATGTTGTTATTTAATGGATAAGTTGCAAAAAAAATTATTAAAAATAATATTGCTATCGAAATTGTAATTATGCTTAAATATTTTCCTCCCCTTGATTTAGCTGGTTTAAAAATTCTATTTGTTATCATGAAAGATTTCACTTTTTTTAAATTTTTATTTCTAATCACAAATAATTCGGAAAATTATTAAAGAAAAAGCATTACAATTTATTTACTAATTTCTGTTCTCTCTTGCTACGATCAAAAAAAAACCCACGAATCTTTTAATTTGAAATAATAAGAATTTCTCCCGAGCATGATCTTAAACAGGGATGCAAAAGAACCTTGATGAAGGTATTTTTATAAGGTATCCTAGCTTTCTTCATCTATTATAACCTCTACATGATTTATAATTAATATTTTCTTCGGACTAAAAAAATGGTACGCATTGGAGAAATAGAAGTTAAACCTTCAAAAATTATCTGTTTAGGAAGAAATTATTTGGATCATGCCCAAGAATCGGGAGAAGATGCTCCCAAAGAGCCTGTGTTGTTTGCAAAAACTCCTAATTGCTTAATAGGCGATGGAGATTCTATTATCTATCCAAAAAAACTGCATGCAAAAAAGACGCTTAATAGATTAGATCACGAGATTGAATTGGCTGTTATCATCAAGGATAAATGCAAGAAGGTGCTTGAGAAGGATGCCAATGATCATGTCTTGGGCTATTCGGTATTTAATGACATCACGGCAAGAAAAATGCAATTGAAAGCAATTCGAAAAGCCGAACCCTGGTACTTGTCGAAATCCATGGATACTTTTGGGTCATTGGGGCCCCGCATCGTGCTTTCGGATGAAATTGGAGATGTTAATGATTTAAATATTGAATTAAAAGTTAATGGGAAAATTCGCCAATCCTCTAACACCAAGCATCTTATCTTTAAAATTCCCTACTTGATTGAATACATCACGGCGTTCATAACTTTAGAACCAGATGATATCATTGCTACGGGCACGCCAGCAGGAGTTGGTCCCTTAATTCCGGGGGATCAAGTTGAAGCAACAATACAAAAAATTGGTACGCTCCGTAATGATGTAATTCTGGAACCATAAGATTTAGTAACTTTTTAAATTTTTTTTCACTCCCTTTTTTTTAAATAACATTCTATCGAACTCATTCAATTTGATTTCAAAATCAGATTCTCATTTTCCCCCCTTTCAAATTCTCGTAATCTAATTTATTGAGGATTAGAACACTGATCTATATTTTGAACATTGAAAAGATCTAAAATGCTGCTCCTAAGGTAAAATTAAATATCATTAATATCTCAAACATTAGATCTTTAGGTTTCAAGTCTCTTAGAAATCCAAGTCAATACCAAATAGGAAAAATGAGGATTAAAAGATCCTGTTTTATATTTCATTAGATATTAACTTAAGGGCTAAATTGCGAATAATATCTTGAGCTTCTGGTTGTTTATGATAATAGCAAATGAGAATCCTGTGATGACTTGCGAGCGAGTTTATAAATGAATTTGCTCTATTTTGTAGAAGTTCGATCCTATTATTTTTCCTATCAAAAATTCGTATAAATTTAGGATCTTGTTGATCTTCATGTTCTTCTTTAAGAATAGGATCTGCGATTTGAATTGGTTCGCTAGGGTTATATCTTAAGAAGGACCAATGAGCAATGATCTCGGGATGAGTTCTTAATAATTCTTCAAAACATTCTGACTCTTTATCACAATATTCGGTTTGGGACATGGTAGCTAAATTATCAAACATGTAACAATTTTTGATTGGATTTCTATAAATAAACCTATCTTGCATGTTTTTCAAATCATTTTTTTCATCTGAAGACATGACTTCTGATTTTAAGAGTAAATTGATACTTGTAAAGAAATCTCTTTCAGTAAGATTAAAAAATTTATCATTATACCATTCATTATTTGCTTTTTTAAAGTCATCCTCATTAGGAAGAAAGAAAGGGAGGTTTATTTTGTCCTGATATTTTTTGATATATTTTTCATGAATTTTAAGTAATAAGAGCTGATATCCTATCACGGTTTTATGAATGTAGACAATTTTATACATTTGATACCGGGAAAACAAGAAATCTTCTAAGGCGTCTTGAGCTTTATCCAAAAAACATATTTGCCGATTGTCAAGAGAAACAAAATTTGTAATGCGATCAATATCATATTTTCCATAGGGGACCCCCGTAAAGTAAGAATCTCTTAACAAGTAATCCATTCGATCGCAATCTGCGTTAGAACTTAATAAAGGTAACAATTCTGTGAGCTCGCTAAAATGCTCATCCTTTATATTAATTTCTCCCGTAATTATTCCACTAATGGTTTCTGAAGGTATACCGTGCTCTTCGACCTTTTCTTTTATTTCACTGGTCTCTATGATCCACTTTGCGAAAACTTCATGGTCTCTTTGCTCTTTTTCATTTTCAAAAGTATGGGAGAAGGGTAAATGACCGCAATCATGCAACAATGCAGCCAACCTCATTATATTTATAATGAGTTCCTGCTTAGAAGTATCAACAGGTAGTTGTTCTCGTTCCCTCAATGTGTTGAGTAATTTATCCATGACAAACATCGTTCCCAAGGAATGCTGAAACCTGTTATGGAGGGCTCCAGGATAAACGAGGTGAGTTTGACTCAGCTGCGTGATGTTTCTAAGTCTCTGAAAAAGAGGAGTAGAAATGATCCCATATTCAAGTGCCGTAATGGGAATGGGTCCGTGGATCGGGTCTAAAATATACTTTTTTGCGGGTAATCCCGTTAATGTCTTCATGATTTTAAAGCGTATTTTTAATAGGTGCTTAAATGTATCCAAACTCATTTAATAGTTGGTATAGCATAGAAAAAGCATTCTCAGTTAATTTTTGAATTAATGATGGCTTGAAAGCTTTAAATTTTGCTCGAATTTTAATTTCATCTTTTTCAAGTTGTCCTGCTAAATATACTAAAGTACCTAAAATTTCAAATAATTCCGCCTTAGGTAAATTGCTTAGTTCTCTTTCCTCTTCTCTTAAAGACATTAATTGTTCTCTAAATTGACGGAAATTCTCTAAACTCATGAGATCCTTCTTAGTTAAATCCACCTGTTTATGGGAGATTTCATCCCTTACATCATTCATGTGATGAAGCATTTGAGCAATATCTGAAGAATAAGGACCGTGTAAATAGAATTCCCATTTATAGGGCAAGCTTACATTAGGTGCAGAAATCCCGTGAGTTAATAGGTATAATACCTTTTGAACAATGATCCGAGACGAAAATTCTGAGGAGTAATTTTTAATCGAAGTTTCGCCTAACGCTCGATTGAGTATCTCGTATAACTTTCTGTCAATCATATGTATCAGTTTCACGCAATAATTTTTAAATACAATGGCAGTATTAGTTTATTGGAATCTCTACTCAAGATCGCATGAATAGAAAATGACCTTACAATAAATAAATATTATCAATTCTCTTATTTTATATTATCCTTATATTTTTTATTACTTTCTTAATAGGAACTGATTCATTAATTTAAATAATCAAGAAGGAATTATATTTTTCATGCCAATTAATTATACCTTATCTTCACTACTAAAATGAACGAGAATAATTTTTACACCATTTCTTCTAAATTAGTGCTTCCTTACTTGGAAACAGATCGGGATTATATCGATAAAATTTTCCGTGTTTTGGAACAAGATTTTGGTCTGAAAAAAGGGGCTAAACAAAAGTTAATCGATTTAGGATCGGGGGACGGGAGAGTTGTTATCCATGCCGCTTTGAAATATAAGATAAGATCAGTGGGAATAGAACTGGATGATCATTTTTTTCAATTATCTCAGCAAAAAATAAAGGAGTTTAAAAATTCTAGCAAAATACCCCGAAAACTCGTGCGGAAAATGGAATTTAAAAAAGCAGATTTGTTTAAACAAGATTTAAGCAAATATAACTTCATTTATATTTATTCGTATCCTCCCATGCACGCCTTTTTAAACCATGTATTAAGAACAGCCAAAAAAAGAGCTATTGTAATTTCTTTTAGGTATGAATTGAATTCTTTTTTTGAATCATTAGAATTTAAGCAAGAATTGACTCTTGCTTCTGGTAAGAATTCTCTTTCTGCTTTTTTTTATGCCCGTATTTGAAATCTGAATGACTTAATAAGCTAAAATCTTTATTTAGAATAAAAATAGAAACCAATTAATCTTTTTCCATCCTATCCTCTTGATGAAAGCATTTATTTCTACTCATGATAATCACTTGACAATACTCACTTAATCGATTCATGATAACATTTCTTTATTTCATTATCAATTTAGAAAAAAATGAAATATTTAAAAGGTTGAAAGTAAAAATAGTATTAAAATAAGAATTATTTATATAGACGTGATCTAAAATGGCGGAGTTAAGTCAATTAGGATGGTTAGATGGGGGTACCGCTTTCATAGTTGTAATTATAGCAACCATTTTTGGTATTTATGCACTCCTCACTGCAGTAAAACTAAAAGCAAAATTGCTAGGAATTACGGGATTATGCATTATTAGCATAGGATACGTTCTATTAGGTCCGGCAACAGATTTCATGGTGATTTTAATTACAGGAACCAATTTAGAACCGTATTGGTTATATGGGCTATTAAGTTATATATGGACAGGACCCGTGACTCTTTTTGGTCTTTATACGGGAGCAGAATTGTTGGCGCCAACTAAAAAAATACTCATTTTAATCATTTATGGGGCATTAGTAGTAATTTTTGAAATAATTTTATTCGTATTTTCCTTGACAAATCCCGAAGCAATATTTGTTTACCCTAACCCCCTTCCCCAAGGAACGGCTTTATTGAATACATCGGTTTCCCTTTCTTCCATTATATTCATACTGATGATCGTGTTTTTAACATCAGGACTGATTTTTAACGGGTTTGGCTTTTTGAACAAAAGTATCCAATCTACAGGAATGATCCGGAGAAAATTCTCCTATTTATCTTTAGGATGGTTCCTCTTCATCATATGTGGAGCTTTAGATGCGCTGATAGATCCTGGCATCATTACCTTCTTTATTCGAATAGGTACTATATTCTCTGTAGTGTTTCTTTGGTTGGGAATTAGGCAATAAATTACCCGAATGGTAAAAAAACATAATATTAACCAGTATTTCACCCTTTTTTTTTGAATATAAATACGGACATCGTAGGGACTTTTTCTTTATTATCGTTAAATTTAAAATTTTTTACCCGTATTCTTTTATAAGATTAATAGAAAAGAATCTTAAGAAGAGTAATTGAATGGAATTAGGAAAAGAATTTGAAAATGTCAATTTCGAGAGAGAACGCATAGTATATCCCGCCTATCAGACCACCCATCGCTTCGAAAACCTATATTCTGACGTTCGGACATGGGTTCGGGAATTAATTCAGAACGCGGACGATGCAAATGCGAAAATGATTCAATTTGAGGTAAAGATGCCTAAGGGCATAGAAGTTTCAAATGATGGAACTCCTTTTGATTCTAATGACATCAAGCGATTATTAACTCCTTGTTTGGGAGGAAAAGATTTCGAAAAAACGGGAGCCATGAATTTAGGCGCGTTATCTGTATTATCGATTTCTGACACGCCTATTTATCATTCGGGAAATACCATATTGAAATTTGTAATGAATCATGAAGAAGAGGATTTTTATCCTTACATAAATCGGCATCACGAAGAATTTTTTAATGGAACCCGGTTATATCTTCCCTTTCATCCCCGCTTGTCATCAGATGATATTAAAAAATTAGATAAATTGAATGAATATTTACGAAAGTTCCCATATCTGTTGTTTGCTTCTAATTTAAATGAAATTAAGCTTATCTATCCGAAAAAGGAATATCATGTTAAAAAAGTTATTGAAGCTTCGGAAAGAATCAAGGATAAACGGGCGGAGGTAGAAGTTTTAAAAATAAAAATTATTGAAAATATAAAGAAAAGGTTTAAATCCAAGGAGAATCATGGTGAATGGTTAGTCTTTAAAAGGATCATTCTGGTTCCCGAAAAATATGCAAGGCATGGATCGCAAATTATCGAAAATGCGAAATTACCGGTGTATCTCGCTTTTTCTCTAGAAAATGATTATCCTAATAGATTGGATTATCCTATCTTTATAATTTTTCCTTCCGAAACCCCTTTTGGATTAGGGTTTGTATTATCTAGTAATTTTATCCCCGAGACTTCAAGAAAAGGATTCTCAACCGAAGGCATGGCAGGAAAATTCAATTCTTTTCTTCTAAGAAAAGCCTCGGAAATGCTCGAAATAGCGCTCTTTTATTTTAAAGATAAAATTACTCGAAAAGTGGAGGAGAATAAATCCGAGTATTTTAATGCCCTCTTGAAAACATTATATTATGACGCACCCTATAGTCCTTTTGAATCCTACATCAAGGAATTTATATATACTAAAATAAAGAAGTTTCTTCATGCCAATTTGCTTGATATTAATGGAAATTGGATTAAAGCCTCTGATGGAGCGGTTGTTGAGGAAGAATTACGACCCTTTTTTGTCCCTGCAATCAAAATTTTAAATCCTCCACCAAATGAACACCTGAAGAAATTATTGGCGAGATTAGGCGTCAAGGAATTAACAATTAGTGATTTAATACAGCAAATTGCTAGCGGAAATAAAGTTATTGACTTGGAACAAATACATGCCGCATGGATTTACTTTTCAAATCATTCTAAAAGTTTAAATGGTAAAGACTTAGCTAAATTGCTCCACGCAGAGTCCTTACCAAATGAAATGGGCCAAAAAGCTATTCCAGGGAATCTATATCTCCCCAAAACCGAAACTATTGGATTATATCCACCAGAGAGAGTGGTTCATCATCTGTTCATTGAAAATAAGAAAGTTCGAATCTACCTGCAAGAATTAGGCCTTAAAGAATTAGACGATGATGAGATCCTGAATTATTTTATTTCAAATAAAAGCAAGTTTACTAAAAAAGATCTAGACTTGATCATCCCGTATTATGCATTTTTTTATAACAGGGGGCTTTATGATTTTAACCATCCCATCATTTATACAAATCGCGGATTTAAGAACCCAGAAGAAGTATTTTTTAATGAAGTGGAAGTACCAAAACCCCTGGTACAAGAAATAGTGTTTCTTCCCGAGGCATTTGAAAAAAATAAAAATTGTCGAAAGTACCTGGAAATATTAGGGGTTTCCAAGAAGTTTACACCTTCCCATGTTCTCTCCCTGATTAAAAAAAAAGGAGCAGAGATCGTTGATTTGGACGTGTTAAAGTTTCTTTCTGAAAATAGCCACGAATTATCCAAATCTGATTTGGAAGAACTTAAAGTCCTTGATTTAATCCCTTCTCTCAACGGAAACAAGGTAAAAGCACGCGATTGTTATTTCTTAACAGAATATAATCAGAAAATCTTTGCCAATTCAGTTGCGTATTTTGATGTGAATGCGGAAGGAAACGAAATTGGAATGGAGTTTTACGAAAAACTTGGAATAAACAAGGAACCAAGAATTAAGCACTTGAAAAATGCGGTAGAACAAGCTTTAATGGAATATCTTCGATCCGTGAAAAAAAATGAAACCCAACAAATTAAACACGTTTTAAAACGCCTTGAACTGATATTTGATGCAATTCATCAGAATAAGGAACGGGAAGATAAAAATTCATTAATCAACCTATTAAAAGAGAAGAAATGCATTCCAAGTACTAAAGGAATTGAATATCCGCATCAGGTTTACCTTAAAAGTAAAGAGATACAAGAGTTATTAGGGGAATCCATGCCCCTTTCCTTGATCAAGCTCCCCACGGATTTAGCAGATAAATTACAATTACGTAAAAAGCCAGCACCCGAAGATGTCGCGCGTTATTTACTTGATGAGGTCGTAAAAAGAAAACTAGAGAATGCCCAATCTACCGAGAAAGCCGAACACGTGCGGATTCTTGATACCATTTATTCCTTCTTAGGGCAATCGAATAATTTTAACGAATTAAGCTTGCGGGCTAAAAAACGATTAGCTTTAGAAAAAATAATATATGTGCCCGAGATTAATCATTTCGAGCGAGCAAACCATCTAATTGCGCGCTCTAAAGAAGCAAAAGTGATATTTGGAGAGAGCAAGAAGCTATTAAAATTATCTCATTATCCCAATTCCATTACTTTTTTCAAAAAAATTGGGCTAAAAACAGCATTAACTACGGACGATCTTGCAGATTTTTTGGTGGAATACTGTGCTCAAAAAGATATTGAGACAACGCGATTATTCCTGTTATATAACACGTTAGGAAATAGATACCCGTTTTTGAGTGATAAAAAAAAACAATTGCTCGCTAAATCAAAAATCGTGATAACGGAGGATTTAAAGTCTTTTGAATATCCTCAAGCGATTTATATTCCGGATGAGAAGTCGTATTTAGCAAAATTTTCTGCTTTAAAAATCGCAACTGTAAATAATAAGGTATTGGAGTTCCTGGAAGCATTAGGTGTAAAAAAGGTTTCGGAAATAATAAAAAAAAAGATAATTTTTAAGGGCATAATTAAAAAGTCCGATTATATAAGGATACTCGAGAGCAAATTGAAGGAATTAATTCCTTACATGGAGGTTATTATTAATGAAACAAGCTTACAATATAAAAATGATTGGAAAAATGAACTCAAGCACATCCAATACATCACTTGTGAAGAAATATACCATGAACTCTCTTATAAAAGCGAGAAATCTCTCATTTCCGGGAATTCCGTGGAATATGATCCCGAATCCAAAACCATTGGGATTATTAATGGCATCCAACAAAAAGCCCCCCTCCAATTCTTAAACGATTTATCGAGAGCCATCTCCTCCGTTTTATTTCAAGGCAATATCTCTCAATCCAAACTCATGAGCCCCTTGATTGAAAAATTATTAGGATCAGAAAATAAAATTGATACTTTAACAAATTTAGGATTTTCCACTTATAAACTCGAAATTAAGAAATTAAATGCTCCTGATCTTCAATTAATTATACGGGATCGAGAGACCCCCAATAGAGGATTGATCCAAAATAGTATCAAAGAAGAAAACGTGGATCTTTTTGAAAATTTGCCAAGGATCAGTTCAAAACGGGAAAAACCTTCCCTTACCTGGAAACCAACAAGTTATGAATTTTATAAAAAAGAAGATGGGTCTGGAGTTCATGTATTGCCTGCAAATAGTGAGAAAAATAGCAAGCCCTATTCAAAAAATAAATTAAAAATAATAATCGAGGATCCCCCGTCAAAAAATGAGTTAATTCAAGAAATTAACTCACAAATTGCGGATTCTTTCCATATCGATAAAGGAAAGCTGGTCAATTATTATAAAATTGATAGGAATTTGAAAAAGGATCTCAAAAAAAATAAAAAAATATTGTTTAAAACCATGGAATTTCCTGCTAACGCGGAATTTGGCGGTCTCGAAATAAATCCTCCCATCCCCGAACTAACATTACAGCAAGAAGGAAATTTTTTCTATTACGGTCAAGAACCTGTAAAGTCAATAGAGATAGGATCCCTGAAAAAGTTTAAAATGATATTAGAGTTCATCATAGACGTGATGGATGGAAACTCTGATACTGTATCCGTAGCTCTTTTTAACACCCCCGTACATGCTTTCAATTTTAGGGGACAATTAATATTTAATTATTCCATGATGGTGGATGAATCTTTAGAAAGAGAATTTCCCCTTCCTATTTTGTGGATAATGATCGCTGCTCACGAGCTCGCCCATAATATAACTAAAAAACATGATCAACTTCACTCTAAATATCTCATGATCTTCACCATTAAAGCCCTCAAAAATTTAAATCGAATCATCCAAAAATATAAAGAAACCTATTCATAGGAGATTTCTAAATGCCTTAGATGATAAAAGGATATAAACAAAGTAAAAAAGAATAACAAAAAAAGTGATTATAATTAAAAAGGGAATTCCAAAAGGTTTTCACACTTTACTTCCACAATGTTCGCAGAACTTAGCTCCTTCAGGCAAGGATTGACCGCAATAAACGCAATATGTCTTACTCTCTGGGGGCGTGGAGGGAACTTCCTTCTTTTCTATAGTAGCATATTCGTTGACGGGCTTATATACAATATTTTCTCCTAAAATAATTTCCCCCGTATTTGAATTAAATTGATATCGTACCTTTCCTTGATTTCGTAGATCCATGAGGACTCTCAAAATATTCTTGGGATCTATTCCTATTTCGTCCCCAATACTTTCTAACTTGTACGTGCCCTGCATGTTTCTGTCCATTAATGCAGACATTACCATTTTTTTATGTCTTGAATTGGAGTATAATTGACTGAAGGCTCCGATAAAGATGAAAAAAGCCGGTATGAATAACCAAAATCCCCACTCGCTTAATCCGATGAAGTTTACTCTCAATGCCCTAAAAATTAAAGATAATATCCCAACGAAAGTAAATACTAATGCCGTAGCAAAAGTCCCCGTTGCCGGTTCATATTTGTGCTTTTCAAAATACCTATCTTTTGTTCCCACTTTATGCTCAACTCATTTAATTATGATTTTTTCAATGATGATTACAATTGCATTTCTTAATATTAAATAATAATAAGCAATATCAAAAAAAAATTTGTGGTTTAAAAATAATAAATTTGGTCAAACGTATCAAGTTATAATACTCCTTTCCTTTCCAATTGGTATTATACCCCCATGTTAATCCCTCTTATTAGATAGAAAAAAAGATAGTATCATTTCCTCTAATTTATTTTTACTTAAAAAGTCTCAATTGTTATTCCATTTAATTGGATGTCTTAACTAATTTTTAGGTTTTTATTATAGAATTTGAGTAAAACATTTATATAGCTGAATTAAGTTTTTTATCTTGAGGAAATTGGTGTTGAATTTCTGCTATTGTATAAAAAGTGATTACTGATTTATCGAATAAAAAAGGTGAAAAAAAAAGAATGGAAGAAGAAAATTGGAAAACTCATAAAGAAAGGCTTCATGATTGGATTTTTGAAGCAGACGGAGAGTTCCATGTGAAAGATTTAATGAGGGAACTCGAATATAAGGATCTCCAATCGTTATTGGATGATTTTAATTTTATTGCCCGAAAGCTCAAAAGAGAGGGGAAAAGAATTTCAGTATCCCCCGTGGAATGCTTGCATTGTGGATATATCATGAATTTTAATAGCGGAAGTATAAAAATACCCTCAAAATGTCCTCAATGCCATCAAGAACGTTTTAATTTGCCCATGATAAAAATCGAAAATAAATTATAACTCATCTTTCTTTTTTTATACACCTAATCACATTACTAGTCAATATTCTATTTAGGAACACATCCTTTTTTTGTAAATAAAAATCTATTTGTTAAGCAAAATTAACATGATACCGATATATTCCTATTGTATACCATTTATACGCCCAAATATTGCATTTGAAAACATTTAAATATGATGTAAAGTTTACTTAACATAAGAATATCTTTTAATAAAAATAAAAATAAAAAAAGGAGGAAAATAAATTGAGTGAAAAACCGACTTTTCATGAAGGAACCATTAGTATGGATTACATGAGGAAGCAAGTACTTAAATCCGGCATAAGTTTAATCATCTATTCAGCGAGTATATTGGCATTTTTCCTTTTAATATACTTCCTTGAACCGAACTTCACTTTGACAATTTTAATCTACCTGATCCTTTTTACTATCATCCTTCCTGATATGATTATTTTAATAATTACAGCACTATATTCAATTTCATTTGTTAAGAAGTTCTCATTTACGATTACTGAAAATGAGATCATGATCAATCACGGGGTCTTTACTCAGACCAAGGGAAATATTCCTTATAGTCGAATTCAAAATTTTAACATTACCACGGGAATCTTTGATCGCTTGGTTGGTACCTATACCTTGAATGTTGAAACTGCCGGATCTGCCGCTGCTGCCGCCGCCGCTGCCCAAAAAGGAATTGTTAGAGCAGAAGGATACATTCCTGGATTAAAAGAACCCCATATGATTGTTGAGAAAATTAAAGAAATGATGACCAAGTATTCAGCAATCCCCTCTGGTTTGGAAGACAAAATTTTTAAACCCGAAGAACTTGCTTTTGATAACTTCATCTCGTATATCCTTTCTAAGATGCGGGAAGGGGAAAGATTAAAAACCACGATTAAAGAATTGAGAGAAATGACTAATATTTCCATGGCTCAATTAGCTGAAAAAATAGAGGTGCCGATTCAAACGATAAAATACTTAGAAGAAGGTAAATATAATCCCAGTCTCACACTTGCAATGAAAATTGCAGATGTATTGAACTGTAAGGTCGAAGATCTATTTAAAGTAAAGTAAATTTTTTATTTTTTTCCATTATACAATTTTTATCTATATCTTTTTTAAGAATACAATAAAAATGACGTGTAGCTTTTGAAATATATGGTAAAAAAGAGCATCCTTGTCTTGTAGGAGAGAAACCTTTTTACACTAGGGTTATTGGATAGGAGAGGTAACATGAAATTTAAGAAAAAATTGGTATCACGGATTAAAGAACTTCGAGAGGAGAATAACATGAACCAGCAAGAATTGGCTGATTTAGTAGGAGTCTCCCGGCAAACCATTTATTACATGGAAAAAGGATCCTATAACCCTTCTTTAACGCTTTCCTTTAAAATTGCGGAAATATTCAATGAAACCATTGAAGATATATTTTATTATCAACCCGAGATAAGGGATATTCTTGGAAACAAGACACTTGATGAAACCATTGAAATCACAAAAAAAACCGGTATTAGTCTTGACAAGATAGCTAAACTTAAAGAGATAAATGACGAACAATTAACAGAAAGGTTTACTAAATCCGAATTAGCAAAATTATCGCAAGCTCTTGGCATGAAATTTGAGGATTTATTTCTTGAGGATAAATGAAATTTAATATAATGGCTAAGTGTTAGCTCAGGTTATAGAGAATTAATATACTTTATCTAGCCAACTTTTATCGTTTTTTAATTTTTCATATACTTCTAAATCCCCGAAATCTCCTCTAAATTGAGAAGCTGCCATTCGATGAATGCGGACGTTCCATTTGCGGGTATCGATCCCGAGGTTAATTGCTTCAGGTAATTCTATTTCCCCTCGTTCTGAAGGCGAAAGAAAACGCAAGATCTCAAAAATCTCCTTAGATAATATAAAAATTCCACAATTGTTTAATTTACTATTAATGGTATCCTTGGACGGTTTTTCTACCATTCTCATGCAATATCCATCCTTTGGGATTATTGCACAGCCTTTTTGTAGGTCTTCCATGTAATTGGTGACCAAAATAAAATCTTCTCCCTCCTCCTTAAAGGTTTTTACTACTTTTGCATAAACCTTGTAGGGTACTAAAATATCTCCCCACGTTAGAAAAAAATGAGATTCTTTTACAAAACCCTCACATAATAACAAGGCTCCGCCAGTTCCGTTTAAATTCTCTTGAACCACGTAGGTAATATTTATACCCCATTTACTTCCATTCCCGAAATAGGCCATGATTTGCTCTTTCTTGTATCCTACGACGATAATGATATCATTCAAGCCAGCATGAATGACTCCCTCGATAATGTATTCCAATAATGGTTTTCCGTGAAGGGGAATCATGGTTTTTTGGTAAGTTTTAGTATAAGGTTGCATGCGATTTCCTTTCCCTGCTGCAAGAATAATAGCTTTGATGTGGTCATCCTTCACTGATAATCGTGTATTAAAAGAATTAATTTCTTTTGAATTTTTAGAACACTACTTTCCAAAATTTTATTAATATCTTAGAGTTCCTTTTCACCTTTTCACCGCTGGCTTGTATTTTCAAACAATTTTTATAGGTTTTTGCTCTAACTTATATATGAATCCCGAAGATTTCACGCAAATAAAGTATGAAAAAGAAAACAATGGAATCCTCACCCTCACCTTAAATTGGCCCGAGCGGAAAAATGCTTTATCCCCCCTTGGACTTTTAGAATTGAAATATGCTGTAGATCATGCTGAACAGGATGATGAGGTGAAAGTGATGATCCTTACGGGCTGTGAAGAAGCAGGTGCTTTTTCTTCAGGAGGGTATTTTAGCCAAGATATGCTCGATGGAGTGCCAGAAACGGTAAAAAAGGAAATTGATTTGACAGATATGGCTTCAAAAATTCTCTGTCTGAAATTTTGGGACTTTTCCAAACCGGTTCTATCCGCAATAAATGGATTGGCGGTAGGAGGCGGATTCACGTTTCCCATCATATGTTCTGATTTAGTATACATGGCCGAGGATGCCTGGTGGGCTCTATATTTTGTCAAACGAGCCGTAATGCCCGATTTTGCTACTACCGTATTATTACCCCTCATGATTGGAATTCATAAAGCTCAAGAATTATTATTTTTTGGAGAAAAAAAGACGGCTAAGGATGCCTTGGACTTGGGCTTGATTAACGCCATCCTCCCTAAAGATGCTTTATTACCTCATGTAAGAGAGCAAGCTTTAAAATTGATTCCTCCTAAAGGACCCTCGTTAGCAATAAAATTGATGAAAAAAACCATCCATTCCTATTTTCGAGAAATCATGGAACAACAAATGGACCTGGAAAATAAAATGTGGAAAAAAACAGTCAGAAGCAAGGATTTTACTGAATCCATGAGAGCTTTAAAAGAAAAAAGAGAGGCACTATTTGTTGGAAAGTAATATAAGGAGGAATGGATATTTGCCTCACTATAAAAGCAATATTTAGAATATAGAAAAATCACCATATATATTCTAATATTATATCCTTTTTTTTAATTAAAGACCATTAAATGATTAAGAAAAAAACGTGTTCTTAGTAATCTCCTTCTTTTCCTATATTATTTTAGGTAGAATGAAAGGATAATGAAAGAGTCTGAAGAAAAATGATTAAAGACGTGGTAATTATAAAGGATGGAGTCCCACTTTTTTCAAGATCTTCTGAACTGGCTTCCACCCCCCTTTTTTCAAATCATCATGATTTAGTCATGGTTTCGGGATTCTTCTCTGCTTTAAATTCGTTCTCTGATCATTTTGAAAATCTTGGCTCCATAAAAGAATTAATGCTCTCGAATTCGGACTTAAAATTATCCTTTTTCAAGCATGAAAGTATTCCTAATTTGATTTTCATTGCCACCCATGATAAAGAGTCGAATGGTAATGATGTCCAAAGAACCTTACGATCCTTGTCTAATACCTTCATGAACAAGTATAATATTGACCAAATTTTAAAATGGAGTGGACGACAAGAGGCATTTAAATCCTTTGAAAGGATCGTGAATCAACGCATCGAAGAAGAGCAAAAAGAAAATAGAAGCTCAAGGGAACATGAGGATATAAGTTCTCTACAATTAACTGAAAAAATGCATCTTGAGGAAAAAGACCAAAAACTAAAGACCATGCAATCCTCTAAATATGAAACCATGATTCCGAAAATCCAAGTATCAATAAACGTAAACCCGAATCTTTATTTAAGCGATAATGTTGCCTCGAAAATATTTAAACTTATCGATGGAACGCGTTCCATTTCAGATATCTCTAACAAATTGAACATCCCTTCCCAAAAAGTGTTTAATAGTTGTAAAAGGCTATTAAAAATGAACTTCATTAAATTGGATAATTGTTTATAGCTCACAATAGTCAACAAGTTTTAAATATTATACTTTTGCCTTGAGAAACATTTAAAAACGCATGCTTTTTTAATAAGTAAGAAAAAAGCTTTTCTTTATTTATCTTCAATTAACAAGACTTGTTTAAATGCAGGTAAGCAAGGGGTACTCGGGTGATGGTTCACGGAGAAAATGGAAATTAATTCCGGTTCAATGGAAGAATTAGTTGATTTTCTTTCTCTCTCCACGGGTATGGAATTGGAGGGTTATCACCTCTCTTACTTGGAAAGGAATATAAAAACACGCATGACCTTGTTAGGATGTTCCACGCCACATGCTTATCTCGAATATATTAGGCTGCATCCGGAAGAAAACAAGGAGATCATTGATAAATTTACGGTCAATTATTCTTTTTTTTTTAGAAATCAAGAGGTTTTTAAAGAAATCAAGGATCTTCTTACCCGCAAATTTTCGAATAAGGCGGATACTATTAAAGTGTGGTCTTGTCCTTGTGCTTCAGGAGAAGAACCTTATTCTATCGCCATGCTTTTAGATCAAATAAGACAAAGTACTCCTGAATTTCCCAATTACATGATAATCGCCTCAGATATTGACCAAAATGCCATAAATATAGCCTCAAGGGCTACTTATAAAGAATATTCGTTACACGAGACCCCTCAAATTTATATTGATACTTATTTTGTAAAGAAGAATCAAGAGAATACTATTGAGTACACTTTAAAAGAAAAAATCAAAAAAAATGTAAAATTCTTGCCGGAAGACCTCACTAAGGGACACGCAGAATCATGTATCTATGATATTATCTTATGCCGGAACTTTATCATATATTTAAACGAACTTTCAAGGAAAAAAGTATTAAAAATGCTCGAAGCGCATTTGGTAGAAGGTGGTATTTTAGTTTTAGGAAAGACAGAAATTATTTGGGACTCAAAAAGTTGTTTTAAATTAATAGATGCCAATAATAAAATCTACGTTAAAAGGGAATCGAAGAATAACAAGAAGAACATCATTCAAAAAGAGGGTCGCGTGATGCCAGTCAACTTAGATGGGACAAAAACCAAGCACATTACTCTTACCATTCCGGAACTTTCCATGAATGGAATGAGTAATAAAGAGGATCAAATAATTGAGAAGAAGAGTGAAACAAGGCAGGAAAAATCCCCCACTACAAGAAAGCTGAAGAAACCTAAGACTCTCGCCACAAACAAGGAAGATGTTATATCTACCCCGGTTAAACCTATTCATCACGTGAAAGCTGGAAATGATGAAGATATCCCGACCAATGGGAGCAATCGAACAGAGGATGTACCTATAAAAGAAACTTACATCCCACTCCCCCCCCTTAAATCCTCCAAGGCTCTCGAAAATAAAGTGATCATGTTGGAAAAACGTGTTTCTAACATTGAAAATTTAAATAATCAGTACCTTGCCCTAATTATCAAACTTCAAAAACGCATAGAATCGATAGAAAACAAGGAAAGGGATCTTGAAGTGAAGGAAGTTCAAGTTGAGAAAAAAGTGGAGAGTACGAATCAAAGGATAAGATTCTTGAAACATTTGGAAAAACAAGTAGAATCACGTATTATGGAGTTGGAGTCGTGTGAAAAAAAGATTTCTCGTGGCGATCAAAGCAAGGATGCAAGAGGTTCCTTAAAGAAAAAGACTAAGCAAAAAAGGCAAGTTTCTCTGCAGATTACGGAACCCAATCTCTACGGGGAATTACGAGTCCCCCTGGGGTATCATGCAATTATTGATCTAAAATCCCAACCAACTAAAAGCGACAAGATTGCTATATATGACTTAAGGGTGGGCATGGTTTTATTTCTGAAGGATTCGAAACATGAGGTTTTTGGAGCTTGTTATGCGGATATCTTGCAAGAAAAGACGAACCAGAATAGCTTGAAATCGCTGAAAGTTTCTTTCGATACCCTCTTATATAAGATGTTAAAAAAAGGTGCAAGAAAAGACGATTTATCCATCCTTATTTTTGGAGGTGGTCAAGAGAAAGTAACCCATCCAGAGATATATCAAGAAAGTCTTCGTGAATTGGAGAAAGAATTGGAATCTCTGAAAATTTCAATCGAAAGAGAAGATTTGGGGGGTATTAGCGAACGCTCCATAATATTTGATGTGAAAAAAAATTTGATACTTGAAAAGAAACAATGGGAAGAAGTATTTCGTCCATATAAAAAATAGTAATACCGCGAATTGAATTTAAACTGATCATGCAATTAATCTTGTTTAATTAGGGATGATAATCCAAAAAGAAAATGCCTTTCAAAATTTCTAAGTGTAAAAGATAACAAGTAATCTTATAACATTAATTCCAAAATCGCGCCTCAATGAATTAACTAGGGTAATCCACTAATTTTAGGACTTTAAAGCGTATTTAAAAATGTCAAAGATCCACGCTCTTCCTCCCGCTTGTTCGATTGCGTCTGCCACTTCTTGTTGTTTCCCGGGACAAAGGGCAAGCATGCATCCTCCTCCTCCCGCGCCCATTTGCTTTGCACCATAAGCCCCGGCTTTCTTAGCGGCAGAACAGAGCGACAATATTTTTTCCGTGTGTGCATTTAACACGATTTCTTGTTCTTGTTGAAGATCCATGCATTTGCCTAATTCTTTAAAGTTTCCCGCGAGAAGAGCTTCTTTGCCTCTATATACGCACTGTTCAATTATCTTAAAGGCGTTTAATGTGGGTGGGTCTTTTTCCAAGATCTGCTTTTTTATCCGATTTAATACGGATGACGCTTTTCTCTCGTCCATTGAATCTCCGACAACAATCGGCAGTTCATTTACATCCAAATATTCCACTCGGGGGCGATCGTCCGTATGAATGAATGTAACTCCCCCAAAAGCAATCGAATATTGGTCCATGCGTCCGCATTGAATGCCTAAATCATGATTCTCACCTAAATAAGCTAATTCCGCAATTTCATAGGGGGAATAATCTAATTGCAATGCCGTATTTAAAGCGGTTAAAAATCCCACGGATAATGCGGCAGAAGTAGACAGTCCACAACCTATAGGGATGTCAGACTTAACCTCTAGACTAAATCCTTTTTTAATTTTATCCCGAATTCTTTCATATAAGACGCTCCAATAAGCGAGATCAATATCCTTGGAAGGAGTCTCGTCCAATGAAAAGATCGTTTTCTCGTTTGTATCTCGGCTAATAAATTCAATCTTTCCATCGGATGTCCCTTTGTATCTAATTTCCATCATTAAATTAATTGCCATTGCAATGACCGGCTTTTTGAGCAAATCTACCTTATCACCTAAAATGCAGATTCGTCCCGGCACCTGAATTTTAACAGTTTTACCCATTGCGCATGAACCTTACTTAAAAAATATTAGACCATGATCGATTTTAATTTGGAATTATCCTTAACTAAGATAGGGTTTTATAACATGAAAATAAAGGGCTATTTTCTTTTTTGTTTTTCTTTAGCACTCGACGTATCTTTTATTTCTTGTTCCATTTCATTCAATGCCTTATCGCCTTTTCCTTCAAGCTTAAAAGTTCCGGCAACCTTGCTTGCTTCTCTCTCCCCCTCTTTAGAAATTTTTTCAAATGAGAGCGTTATTGGATTCCCTTGATTAAGAGCAAGATTTACGAAGTTAATGAATCCCAAATGCTTACTGGGAGCGATATTAAATTTAAGAACGACTTCTTTATTGTTTTTTGTCACTGTTTTTAAGACTAATCGTAATTTCATTTTCTTTTCTTCTCTCTATTTTAAATTATTAAATAAATAAAACAAATAAAACATTATACATTTATAACATAAACTACGGAAAATGCTCATGGAAAGTAGAGAAAATCATGCCTTCAAAATTTCGGTTAAGATATTTATTCAAGCCGTTAATTAATATATTGGCAAAAGCGATGCAAAAAATAGGCGCTACACCGAACATGATCACCTTGATAATGCTCCTTTTTGCGGGGTTAAGTCTCATTTCTTTAGTGTTTTTTGGAAGTTTATTATTTTCCGCGATATTCATTTTCATGTGTGGAGTTTTTGATGGCGTGGACGGGGCTCTAGCGCGTTTAACCAATAAATCAAGCAAGAGAGGATCCTTTTTAGATTCTACGATGGATAGATTTTCTGAATTCATCATATTTTTAGCACTCTTGTTGTATTGCTGGAACTCTACCCTATGGAACGTCATAGATGTGAAAATAATCATTTTTTTCAGCTTTTTCGCATCTTTAATGATAAGCTATACGCGGGCAAGAGCCGAAAACTTTTTAACGCAGAACTTTGATTTCGGTTTGATGGCACGATCAGAACGCTTGTTTTTCTTAGTGATCAGCCAAATAGTAGCTTTTTTTTTCGGATTCTTACCAGAACTCTTATTTCTCTTCATGTGGCTCGTGATCCTAACAGCCATCTATCGGTTTTATAAATTTAATAAAATTATAAGTAAAAAAGAATCTTCTGCCCTGCCCTTAAAGGAAGAAAAATAGCACGTTTTTATTTAACCTTACATCCATTATTTTAAAAGCTTGAATCAAGTAGAATTAAGATGAGCAGGAGATATATTTGGGACGCATTATTAATTAATCTTCCGTTCCGAAAGTTAAGATGAGTTTATCGCCATCTTGCAATTTAAAATAATCTCTCAAGTACGGCTCAGCCAGAATTTCTATTATGTTTTTTTCATGATGAGTTCGTTTTATATCTAAAATGGCTGCTTTTACCTTATTCTTTCTATCTTGAAAAGTGGATATATACACGTCAAAACAATACACGGGTCCATATTCACGATTTGAATCCTTGAATCCATCAATAATTAGGGGTTTTTTTATATTCAATTTCTCGCGCAAGAGTTCTTTATCGGCATCGTTTAATTTTAGGTTAAGGGTTCCTTTATATGGGGTAAAACCCAATTTATCTTTAAACTGCTCGTAGTAACCTTTAATTGCAACATAATAGCCACCTTCTTTCATTCCTTCCGAAACTTCTCCCACAATAAAAATAGATTCAAGAAGATCCCTGAGGCTTTTATACATGGATAATAATATTGAGGATCCTTGTTCTGTTATTTGAATTTTTTGCGTTTTTCCTTCAATTAATCGGGTGATCCACCCTAATTGCGTTAATTCATTAATTCTTCGTGAAGCGGTCTGCTGGGATACATGTAAGATGGTTCCTAATTCCCCACTACTAATTTTGATGGTTCTTTGGTTGTTCAATAATTGGGAAAGATGATATAAGCTGAACCAATTATTATAATTCTCTGGAGTGATATTTGCAATATCATTATTTTTAGAATTCATTTATACTTCAAATTACCCTTCTTATATTCTTCAATGATTTTCTTTTTAATTTTTGTAGAACTGGTTAATTCGAACTTGTCATAAATCTGGTCTAAGCGCCTTACTTCAATATTCTGTAGCCCAATGGATGCCAATTGCCGGGTTAGTTCTTCAATGCTATATTTCTGATCCGGTCCTAATAAGATGATATCAGGCTTGATTTCCTTTACGGTTATTATGGTGTTGTTATCACGGCGACCGAGACGAGCAAATGTTACATCTTTGAGGTTCTTAACCACCTCTAATCTTTGCAGCTCGTTCACGATGGGTTTTTCACCCGAATATTCCTCTCTATTTTTATCCGTCGCTACTATGACGTGGACTTCCCCCAATTCAGCAGCTTTCTTAATGAGAAATATGTGTCCCGGATGAATTAAATCGAATGTTCCTGCAATGAGAACTTTTTTTTTATTCATCTTAAATTCCTGGCTAAAATTATTCGATTACTTTATAGGAAAGCCCCATGAATACAGGACCCCTCAAATCAATCTTTTTTTGTTTTGAATGGATATACTCCATTAAAATATCCCCGACCTCGATATTAATCTCAGACGCCCTATAGCACATCTTGACGCGATGATCATACTGGTTTATGCCTTGATCGAGCAACACTTCAATATTGTACGCCATTTCATTCGCGATTCCCTCTAAATACGTTTTTCCCGTATCCACTCCATTTTCTGGACTTTTATCAACGGGTAATCCTAGGATGTTTCCATCCTTGACCCAAATTTTATTTAATGCAGCAGGTCCCAATAGACATACTCCTTTATCTTTTTCCCATATTGAAACTTGAATCTTTTTATCTTTTAACACTCCTTCCCAAGCAATAATTTCCACGGGAGATTCAACATCTTTTTTCTGTTGTGCGATGTCTAATAAAGCATTTTTGATTTCGATGCCTTTTTCGGTCAATGGGACTAATTTATACTTGAGACTCTTACTTATCTCTTCATCCGTAAAGGAAGTCTCTTCGTAAAAGTACGGATATACCAATTTTCTAATATCTTCAATTTCAGTTTTAATCATGCAAATCCGCTCGATTCCAAACCCAATATTAAAGGTGGGATGAGCAATATTATACTGGGCTAGACTCACTGGGCTATAAAATCCCCCATCTCCAATTTCAATCCATTGTTTTGTGGTAGGATGCTCCACGAAGATTTCAAATTCGGTCTGGGGAGCATAATACTTGGAGGTTGCTTTCTTAATATTCGTGCGGCTATTTTCAAATCCCAATTTTTCACATATTGTTTTTGCAATTTGTTGACAATCTTCCAACGAGATTTGCTCGGCAACAATGACCAAGGAAAGGGTATTGGAGCAATATAAGTGGGTTGCATCCGTTTTTTGTTCCCTTCTAAATTTAGGACAAATTGAAAAATATTGAAGGGGTAATTCCCTCTTTTTATATAATTCGGCTAACACTTTAAACCATAAAGCCGTGGTATGACTTCTAAGAGTCAACTTGGAAGGAATGGGTTTAAGAGTTTTTAATTCGGGAAAAATTTTATCCAAGATTTCCGAAGCTTCACTTTCGGTCAGCCCTAATTCTTCTACAAATACTTCAATCAAATCATCGGCTTCAATTTCCCCTTTTTTATATCTTCGGAAAATGTTTTTTAATCCTTCCTCGTTTGTAAAGGAAGGTATTCTCTTTTTTATCGCTAATAGTTTTTCGCTTGATATCCCAATATCAGGACGCGGAAGCCCGGCAAGATAATACAACCTATCTAATATCAAGGCGGCTTCTGGACCATATTGTTTATAGATTTGGTCTTCTTCGATGAACATGGGTAAGATCAATTCTTCAAAACCCAACTCAATCATTTCCTTCCTTGCATCGCAAATGAAATCATTCATGAAATGAGCTTTGCCCTTTCCGTGGATCGAAAAAAGCTTACCTTTTAAGGTGAGAAGATTTTTGGTTCCTAACCATGCTTGTTCATAGTCAGTTCTTGCATTCGACCTGATTTTCTCAAGATCAAAGGGCATTTTAATCCTCCTTCCCTATTTCTTTTTTAACTCGATCCAATTGCATTGCCATGGTAACGTCCCCTCTCGTTTTTTCGATCAAGCTTCGTGCCACATCTGTTTTATGCCGCAATTCCTGGGTGATTCCTTTTGGATAATCTAAAGAAAACAATTCGGTATAAATTTCATCCATCTTTTCCAAGAGGTCATTAACATTATCCATTTTTCCCACGCGCATGTTGTCTAAAATGTATCTTCTTATCTCACCGATAAGATCTGCTAAGCCCAAAGAATAATTAACTTCATCCATGTTAAGTTCTTTAGGAGAGGGAATCTCTCGATCATTGATGATAGAAAAAAGACATGCTGCTTCTGCCAATTCTTGCTCTGCTGTTTTTAAATGCTTTCCAAAATAGATGGGCTGATTTTGAACCATGCGACTCAATTCTTCATGCATGGACTTAATGTTAGAGATCAGATCCTGGTATTTTTCCAGTTCTCTTCGATGAATGGATTTTATGGCCAAGCTACAATTACGAATCATTTCTCGCGATACCCTTAAGATTTTTTCCCTTTCCTCTTCTATTTCGTCAAGCTTTTGTGTAATTTCTGCGAAAATCTTTTTAAGATTCATTCCTTCTACAATTATATATTAAATCCTTTTACAATTAAATTATCAAAATTAACGATTTTATTAGAATTTTTGCGCTGGTTAACATGAAAATTTTACTGATTCATTCTGAAGATGTGGAGGTCGTAAAAAATAAAGAAGCTACCTCAAATCCTCAAGAATTTGCCCAAGAGGTCATCCATCTAGAAGGATTAATCTTGGTAGCATTCGTGTCCGTAGAAGATCAGGATACTTATGATACCGATTTAATTGCAAAACAAGGTGCAGAGGTGATTGAAGAAGCAATTTATCTCATCACCAGCATGCCGGAAAAAGTTGGAGCGAAAAACGTAGAAATTCGCGCGTATAATCAAAAAATAGAGAAAGGTGAGATAAAGGGGAATCCCAGAGAATTGCAGGAATTATGCAAGGAGCGAGATAAATATCAAGTAGATAAAGTATTGGTATATCCTTGGGCGCATTTAAGCAAGTTCTTGAGTAAAAAGCCCGAAGCAATGGAGGTTTGCCCAAAAATAGCAAAGAATCTGGAAGACAAAGGAATAGAAGCTTCCTATTCACCCTTTGGTTGGTATAAATCTTTCAAAATTAACTGCATTGGGCATGAAGTAGCAGAAATGTACCGGGATGTCAAACTTTACATCCAACCCGAAGAACACGTGACCAATTCTCAATTTAAAATAGTTACACAAAAAGGAGAAGAACTTGATATTGAATTCAATGAAAATCATGAAGTGAAGCCCCTAAAAGGAATTAAAAAGCAAGACTTCTATGCTTTCTTAAATTCAGAATTAGGTGCTAAGAGAGAAGACGAGGGAATAGAACCCGCCCATATTAAGGTCATGAAAGAATTTGAATTGGTGGACTTCGATGAAAATACGGACGCGGGCAATTTAAGATGGTATACCAAGGGCGTGATCATGAAAAACTTGATAAAGAATTATATCGAGGAGAAAATAATAGATTATGGCGCTATTTTGATTGATACACCATTGATGTACACGGTAAAAAACGATAAATTGACCGCGCAGACGGCCCGTTTTCCTGCCAGAACATATTGGGTGGAATCTGGTAACGACCGGTATTTACTTCGATTTGCTTCGGATTTCCTATTATTTGACATGGTAAGCACCATGAACCTCAAACCTCAATACTTTCCCTTGAGATTATATGAGTGGGAACAGTATGATTTTCGAAGAGAACAAGAAGGAGAGTTGACCGGATTGAGGCGTCTTCGCGGATTTATCATGCCAGACATGCATACTCTGTGTAAGGATTTAGATTCTTCCGTGGAAGAATTTAAAATGCAATATGATTTAATCAAAAAAATGCTCGAAGATCTTGGAATCCCCTCTTACGTGATAATTCGCACGACTAATGATTTTTATAAAGAAAATGAAGGATGGATCAAAGAACTCTCTAAGAAAGAAGAAGATCCCGTGTTATTGGAGCTATGGGAAGATAGGTATTATTATTTTGTTTTAAAGTTTGAACGACCGGTTCTTTCGGCGCAAAACAAAAGCGCAACCCTCTCAACAAATCAAATTGATGTGGAAAGTTCCTTAGAATACATGGTAGATAATGAAGGGAAACAACGTCAAAAATATAATATCTCATTCTTTGATGAAGATGGACAAAAAAAGCATCCCATCATCCTTCACAACTCGCCTACAGGGGGCTTGGAGCGAATTCTATGGGGTTTGATCGAAACGGCAATTCGAAATAAGGATAAAATCATACCCGGATTTAAGACTTGGCTTTCACCCATTCAAGTGAGGATCGTAACTATCGGAGAAGAACAAAAAGAATATGCCGAGAAACTCTTGACCATTCTAAATAGCCATAACTATAGGTGCGACTTTGACGATAGAGAAGAAACGGTTGGAAAGAAAATTCGACAGGCAGAAATCGATTGGATTCCTTATGTCCTGGTAATAGGCAAAAACGAAGTAGAAAATCAAACAATTTCCATACGTAAACGACTAGTGGGACAACCTTACGGCCCAAAAAAGAATACTTCGAAACAAATAAATGATGTAATGTTAGAAGAGCTTTTAGAATTGCTAGAGGAGGATACTAAGGGATTTCCCAAATATAAATTACCCGTGCCTTTCAGAAAAATCAGCTCAAAGATTTCTTTTAGGAAATAATAATCATCAATAATAACCAATAAAATGCCGTTTAAAGCTTTTATTTTTGACTTGGGTGGAGTGCTCGTCGAGCTAGAATTTGAGCGCTTTTTCAATGATGTCATCAAGCTTTCTCCCTTGAAAAAGCCGGGTTCTTTCCTCTTGCTTGAATTCTGGAGGCAATCTGACACTTATCATCAAGGGCTTATTTCAAATGAAGATTTTTATCATCAAGCTTGTGAATTATTAGAATTGTGTGCATTAAACCAAGAAGAATTTTTTCTCTCGTTTAATTCTGTCATCGCCCACGTCAATGAAGATATTGTTTCGCTTTTAAAAAAATTAAGAGATACTAATCGATATAAATTAATTTGTTTATCTAATGTAAATGAAAGTCATTGGGAATTTTTAAAATCTAAGCAATGGAAATTTATAGAGTATTTTGACGAGTTAATTTTATCTTTTAAAGTTCACTTGACCAAACCCGATCCAAGAATCTTTCAATTTGCCATAGAAAAAGCAGGATGTAGGCCCGAAGAAATAATATATATCGATGATGGCTTAAATAATGTCCGTGAGGCATCAAAATTAAACATTAATTCAATTACCTATACCACTACGGAAGAATTAATGGAAATTTTGAAAAAGTTCAATATTAGTTTAGAAATTAGGTAAAGTTGTTTCCTCGCTTATTCTCCTTCCCCGTTACTTTTGTGAGCATTCAAACAAGCCAAAGCTATTTTTTCGAATGCCAATTCAACATTATCTCCTGTTTTAGCAGAGGTTTCTAAATATTCCGCATTGAGGCGCTCGGCAAGGGCTTCTGCTTCTGCTTTATCAACTTTTCTTTTCAAATCCGTTTTATTTCCTATGAGAATTATAGGAATCTGCGTCTTAACGCTCTTCTTTATGGAGGCTATCCAACCCGGAAGTTTTAATAATGACTGCGTGGAATCAACCGCATAAACACCTAAGGCAGCATTGCTTCCCTTAAAATATAGGGTCCGGATCACTTGAAAGCGCTCATCACCCCCGATATCCCACAGCAGTAACCGCACATTTTTTCCATCGACTTCTATGTCTTTAATTAGAAAATTCGTGCCAATTGTTTTCTGGAGGTCTTCCGAAAAGTAATCCTTGATGTATCGGATTAATAGGGAAGTCTTACCAACTTCGGCTGGCCCGAATATCGTTATCTTAAACTTGTATAAATTCTTTGATGCGATGTTAAAAACCTCTCTTTTTCAAATCATTTTAAAATAATTAATATAAAAAGCTTATTGATATAAAATTGATTAATATTATAAAAATATTTAATTTATAGCTTTTAAATAATAGAATTTAAATCCAGCATCGTTTTGAGAAATCACTCCGCATCCTCTTCTGGCTTTATTATTCGGCGTAATTGTTCCTTTTCTTTTTTGATAGCTTCTTCCGTTTTTATAATCCCTTTTTTAGTAATTTTATATGCTACTTTTGCTTCTTTAACTACGGTTTCCTCTGTCTTCATTCCTACTCGTCCCACTTGGATCATTATCCATTCGGGACTTCCCACGCCGTTATAGTATTCGAACCAGACATAGAATAGGATACCGAGAAATCCCACATACCCTAAATATGCAGGAATAAACGAGATAAGGTCCAAATCACCAGAATAAAGGGTAATGAATACGTAATGAAATAAAAAGAGGCTCAAGGAAATCTTTCCATAGTAAAAAAGCATGGAACTGAATGCATTTTTGTTCACCTTTTTAATGTCAACCATGTAAAAGCAGATTGCGATGATAATGAATGCCCATCCTAAATTATACCACATGTTAGCAAACTTTCCTCTTATAAGAAACACCCACATGCCGGGAAAATGCACAAAATTTTGCATGTTTGCAATTGCTAATAATTCGAAGTGAGAATACTCCGATAAAGGAACAGAACCGGGAGGCATGGATTGTAATCCCGTTGAAACTCCGAATATCACTAAAATAATTCCCCAGATCATGGTTACCTTAAAGAAATGATAATACGCTTTATCCGTACCCTTTATCATGGCATCATAAAGAGTTTCTCCAAAGATAGTGGTGATAAAGCAAATAGAAAGAAAGGGTAATAATGGTGTGCTAACCTCGGGGGATGTTATGATATAATGAGCCAACCATACTAACGGGTCCTTATCCATCCCGTAATATAATGCATTACGTATGGGTTCAGAAATGAAGATGATAAACACGCCTATCACTGCCCGGCGGATCTTGGTAACTTTCAATGCATAATAGGAGAAAATTTGAGAAAATCCTATAAACATGATGATATTCCACCCCCATAAATTTAAAGGAAACGGATATTCGGGAGAAGGCCCGACTAGCAGATTGATCAGGACCCCTATGAGAATGATCATTCCACCTCGACTGAATATTCTTGCCCTGATAACCTTTTCCTTCACTTTTCCCTTCTTCTTTTTGACGCTAAACACCACGCTCAGCGCAGACAAAGAAATGAAAAGGGAGGGCCCTAAAAAATCTAAAAGCGCAAACGCGATTCCATATAAAAATATCCAATCTCTATTGAACCATGCTGCGGCTATATGTGCTAACATGATTACGATAATGGCAAATCCCTTAACAAAATCGATAGAACCCAATCGCTCGGGGGAAGAATAGTCCCTTATCTCTTGTATGGGAATTTCTTCGCGCAAGTAATTTAATAAAGGGGGAGAGTAAGTACCCTCTTTTTCATCATTTTCATTACTCATTATTACTCAAAGATCTAGGTACATTCGTATAAAAATCTTTTCTTATCACTAATAAGATAATACAATTTCAGGGTTGGAGGAGAAATCATGCTAACTTTTTCTTATCTTCTTTTAAAAAGATATAAATCAATTTATCCTCTTAAAACCGGCTTGATCCAATTCACGCATTATTTCATTTAATCTTTTTTTGGAATTTCTTTCATTATTGGCTTTCGTGGCAATAAAGGTTGAAAAACTCCAATTTTTCTCCGAATGAGAATGAGTGAGATGAATGGGGGGAGTTATGATTTCGGGTATCTTTTTGGATAAATCGGGAAGAAGTTGTTCTCTCAATTCCATTATGTCCATTTCTCTTGTGGTTATTAATTCCACTCTCAAAAAAGTGGAATGATGCATTCTTTGGATATCGGGAGGACCGTCCCGATTTAATTTTGCATCAAGAATTATTTGGACGGGATTCTTGTTTATGACGTTTCGCACCCCAATATACGAAGTTGTCAATCGGGGATTAATTTCAATGAAAGAGAGGTGCTTTTTCCTATCCAATATGAAATCTAATCCAAAATATCCCAATAAGTTAACGTTATTTAATAAAGGATTGATTTGAACTAACTCTTTTTTTACTTCTTCAAATTTATTTATGGGCGTCCTGCCTCCAAGATATTCCGAACTTCCACCTTTCTTGTCAAAATTGATAAATTGAGTATTTATGCTCAAGAGAGCGGGAGTGAATTTAGAAAACCCAATTAGGGATGCACTTAAATCCTGTCCTTTAATGAATTCTTGTAAAACATAATTTCTTTTAGAGTCTTTTTGATTGATAAAATGATCATATCGCTTCCGGAAATCAGCTGCATTTTTAAAATAATGGATGGACTCTGCTCCGACACCATCTTCAGGTTTGACAATGAGAGACCCATTTAATTCAAATGCTTTTTGAAGTACTTGTTTTTTCTCAAGGTTTTTTTCTTGAAAGGGAAGCAACCATGTCTTAGGAGTGAGGATCCCCTTTTTTAGAAAAAATTGATAGGTGTTATATTTCGAGGTTCCTAAAACAATACCCTCCAATCCCATGCTCAGGATCCTAGAATGACTCTGTTTTGCAATGTTGGTTAATTCATGTAATATATTCGAAAATTCGGGAGCAATGATGAAGCAATACTCCGTTCTATCTAATAATTCCTTAAATTTAAAAAAAAAATTATCTTTTTTTCCAACTAGTTGGACTTCAATGACCTTCAAATAGTTTGAAAGATAGGAGATTCTCTCATCCAATAAAGCATGAATCTCGAAATCTAAGTTATAAAAATCTTCTATCAACGTTTTTAACATGGCAAATCCTTCACAAAACAAGGATGAGGGAATTTCTGTTTGATTAAATCCCCCCGCACTTACATATTCTATGATTACTATCGTATTTTTTGACATTTCCTTCTTCATTAAGGATATTCAATTTTTATAGGGGAACTTTGCTTGCGTAACTTAAAGTATTAATACCATTTTAAGATGAATTATTGAAAATTAGGTTTAAGATACTTTAATTCTTAAAAATTGCATCATTTTAAAAAGGTTATGGTGATCTGAGGATAAAAATGAATAAACTATTATAGAAAAATACCTTACCTTATCATAACATAAATTTAACAATAAAAATAACATGTTTGTTAAGACCCCCGTATTCACGGAAGAGCAAATGCAAAGAATTCGCTTTTTGCATTTCAAAATAAAACAGCTAGAAGAAGCATTAGAGAAAGAAGAGGAGGCATTTAGCCTTGATGATCTGAATTTGATCTTGGAGTATACCATGATTTTGAACATTAATTATCAAAACTCTAATCATGCCCAGTTATTAAAAGAACTGGACATTACCTCCCATTTCCATGATTCTTTTTTAGAAAAAGATATTGAGATTTCTGATTTAATTTTTGAATGCGCAAGAACTTTATGGGTGATGGCAAAAGCCTATTCTTCTCTTTCTGAAAGTTATGAGGCAAAAGAGGAATGGGATAATGCCATTATAGCTGTAGTGGAATCGAGTAAATATTTTAAGACTGCAGCTTACTTTAGTGCAGCATCTATTCAGCAAGATGAAAAAGGATACCTCCTAAATGCGGAAGAACTTGAGTTGAATTCGGAAGAAGCAAGAATCATTGCTCAAAGTATTGCTGCCCTAAAAGAAGAAACGGTTGGAAACATCTATTTTGCTTCAAAATTATATGCGGGATTGAGTGCATTATCCAAGCGCCTTTTTTACTTGAAAAAACATGATGAGAAAAAGAAACAACAAATAAGAGCCCAGTTTCATTATGATATGGGAAAAGCATGTAAGTTGAAGGCAAGAGCTTCCATGGAGTCCTCCATTACCAATATTAACAAGGATAAAGTAGATAGATTGGACCAAAAGGCCCTGTGGTATTTTGTGAAATCCCAGGAAATTTGGGAAAACATGGTCTCCAATTTAAAGGAATTAACCGATGAAGAAAGAGAGAGCATTAAGCATAATCTAGAAATAGTGGAGGAAATTCTAGGCAAAAAGGATCAAGCTCTACTCGATTATGAAGAAATAAAGAAAATCCAAGATCCCGAACCCATCATAATAGTTCCGGAGAATTTAGCTCCTTTCGTCCCCAAATCTACCGTATATCTTACGAAATTCGTGCCTAAAGATTTAAATATCAAGAGATTCAAGAAATTTCAGACCAAGAGATTAGAAAAAAAGATCCCCTATAGCAAAAAAGAAAAATTGTTGGATAAAAAAGCGGGTATCGTAAGAACTATCAACGAGATTAAGAATTTAAAAGAAAGCAATGAAATAGATTTACACAAGTTTGCGGAGCTAATGGAAAAATACAGTACTAAATTGAAGATGATAGATACCGCGCTCGAAAAACTGAGTAAAGCTTAACTCTTAATCATGTAATTGCTCTAATTTCGCCTTTCCATATCTTTTTCGATTTTTTTCCAGTTCATATTCTCTTTCAATCTGATCTTTAAATACTAAATCATGAACTTGCTTAAAAACCAAACCTATGAGGAGAAGTTCCATTAATATGATAAGTACCAGCATCATTTTCTCTAACCCGTGGATTTGTTGAAAAGCAAACGTGATTAGAGCCGCTACATGAGGCAAATAAAAACAAGAAATCACGCCAATCCGCTTTCCGTATCTTATGAGCTGCTTATCTTCCAATCTCATTACTTTATTGAAAAGGGATGCTTCTATCAGATAATAGGAGCAAAAGAAAAAATTAATCGCACATAAAATGATAATCATGGTGAGGTCATTGGGCTCCAGCGCAATGTATGGTTTCATCAACACGGATCCGAGCATGAAGGTAAGTGAAAAAATGAAAATCATTAAACTGAGCGAAACCAAACCTTGATAATAATCCCTAAAATCCACCATCTTCTTTTTCTCAATAATAGAAATGGAATATCTGATTATTATAGGTAAAATACTGTTCCCTAAATATATTATTTTAACTTTTTATAAGTAGTCAAATGGGCAAGAACTTGCGATTGGGAAGCTAAAAATTAAATTTTAAGAAATATTTACTGATCTAAAAGTAATCAAAACTCGTGATAAAAAAAGTGAGCGATACCTTACCTTTATTAATGTATATAAAAAGCATGATGGCAGATCTAATTTATTTAAATTCGGTGTTGGCAACGGAATTGATAAAAATAACTGAGAATACTGCTGCCATCCGACATGGAGAAGACTTTCTTAAAAGTAGTTCTTGCTTATCTCAACATCAAGAGATCAATAAAAGCATAATCGAAATCATGAAGAAGTATAAAACCCAACCTCAGGATGCTGAATCGATTCAGTCTTTAGAGACTCACGTCCTTAAACATGAATAAAGCTTGAGAACATGGCAACTAGTTTTAAATAATAAATTTTTATTGCTTGTTATCCCTTTCAATCTTAAATTAGTACTTTCCTTTAATAATTACGATCGACATGTCGAATGAAGATTTTGAGAAAAAATTTGATGAATTTGTAGAAAATTTACAGAAGGAAATTATAAATAAAGAACTTGAAGATTTTAACGAATATATCGTAAAGCTGTTTCATGATCCTAAAAATTGGGGCAAATTGAATGAAGAAGAGACCACCGTCCAAGAAGCATATCGAGGACCATGTGGGGATCAGATGACATTTTACCTGAATATTAAGAATGATATCATACAAAAAGCCCAATTCATCACGGATGGATGTGGGGCCTCCGTTGCGACAGGAAGCCAAACCATGATGATGATTGAGGGAAAAGGGGTAGAAGAAGCAGAAAAATTAACCCCTGAAGATATCGATGCTGCTCTGCAAGGATTACCGGAAGATCACAAGCATTGTGCAGAACTTGCGATCCGTACCCTGAGACGAGCAATTGAAAAATATAATAAGAAGTAAGCCTTCCTAATAATCATCATGGCTAAAATTCTAAAAGAGGATCATGATATTCCCATAGCTAAAGATAATATTGTTCTCAAGAGCTCAATTTATTTCTCGAGTTCTACACCCCCACAGACGCCCTTCATAATGAACATGGCGGGCTTATTGGATCATCGGGAGAGTTATTTCGTGAAGTATTATACGGAAAAATTCGTCGAAGCGGGGTATTATGTCTTGTCCTATGATTATCGTGGTCACGGAGAAACCAAGAAACAAACGGGCTCCCGTTGGGATAAAATGATTCCTCAGATTTTTTCGGATCTTCAAGAAGTAGTTAGTTGGCTCCTCGATGCTCAAAAAGATAGAGTCCTGAATGATAAGATAGCCTTATTCGGACGCAGTCTGGGCGGTGCAATTATCCTCACGAGTGGCTTCATGGATAAGAGAATAGATAAACTCGTGGCTCTTTGCACGCGATTTGATTATCACACTACGCAGGTAAGATTTTCCGAAGATGTAATATTGAAAATGAGTCCCAGGTATTTTTTAAAAAATGAACCTTCCAACGATAAACGAATATTTATTGCTCACTGTAAAAATGATCCCACTATTCCCTACAGTAATTTTGCTCAAATAAAGGAACAATTAGGATTAAGCGATAATAATGCCCTCTCCTATGAAGATGGCGGTCATTCTTTTAAGGGACATAGAGAAGAGCTCTTTCAAAAGGTATTGGAATTTATTAGGACCATATAAGGAAATGATTACCATTATTAAAAAAAATAATCGGAAGTGAGTTTCACTGGAAAAAATAATTATTGCAGGACCTGCCTCCCAGATATTGGGCGTGCGGCTTGCGAAAGAACTCGATATAAAATGCCTTAATACAGAAGCCAAGACCTTTCCCGATGGAGAAAATTATCTTAGAATCAATATTGAGGATGAAACCCTCATTCAGGGAAATGAAATCACCATCGTTCAATCGACAGGTCCCAGCGCGAATAGTAGCCAAAATGCCCGTCTATTTGAGCTTTTCATGATGATTGATGCCGTGAAGCGCATGGGGGCGGGTAAAGTGATCATTGTTATCCCTTATTTGGCTTATGCTCGTCAGGATAAGATCTTTCGACCCGGAGAAAGTAAATTCGCGGAGACCGTGTTAGGTTTTATCGATTCCATGAGGATTAATGAATTATACGTGGTGGACGTACATGCTCCTAACGTGCTGGAAGAATTAATCTGCAATAAAGTGGTAAATATTGATTCCATGAAAATATTGGCTGAATATCTATTAACCTTGGGCTTACGTGATATCGTGGTGGTATCTCCTGATAAAGGTGCTGTTGAGAGGTCCCGAGCATTTGCACGGCATTTTGGAGAAAATATCCCGGTGGACTTTTTTGAGAAAAAAAGAGACGTCAAAACGGGAGAAATCACGATGTCGGGTTCCTTGAGCCTGAAAAATAAAGATGTGGTCATTTCAGACGACATCATCGCAACTGGGGGAACCATGGCAAATGCCATAAAATTAGCAAAACAGAGTGGGGCAAGAAAAATATACGCTGTAGCAACGCACGCGCTATTGCTGGAACAAGCCAAATATCGCATTCTTACCGCGGGTGCGGATGATATCATCTCAACAGATTCCATTGATAACGAGACCAGTAAAGTTAGTCTTGCAAGGGCAATTGCAGACTACCTTAAATGAAACAAAACCCTATTCTTTTCCTAAAATATCCAACACGAGGGTTCTCGTCTTCTTTTTCAATTCTTCTATCGTGGAATCATTATATATCTTGTAATCGGCTGCTTCTATTACCCATTTTTGTCCGAATTCGATTTCTCTGTTATCTCTTTTTCTTAAATCTTCAATAGTTTTGGGATCATCACTTCTTTCACGTTCCAGAAGCCTTTTAAACCTTATTTCCTCACTCGCAATAATTGCAATTATGGGAAAAGACCAATATGTTCTAAAAATTGTTACCTCCGAAAGAGAACGCACTCCATCCACGATAATGATCTCCTCACCTAAACTTTTGATCATATCCACGCATTTCTTAGCAATAATCTCGGGACCATGTCTCTCCCGTAATTCTCGTGCAATTTTTCCCAGATTTTCTCCGGTTCCAGGAATATTTCTTAAACGGGCTTCTTGTCGGATTACATCCCCCATGGTGATCACATGCCCTATATCTTTTATCGCATCAATTGCAGTGGATTTTCCCGATCCCGGCAGACCACAAATTGAAATGACCTTCATGGTATTATTATTACATTAATATCCGTTTTCCTAACTCTACTTATAAGAATCTTAGAAAGTGATCTTTTTATTAACTTTATAAAGAACTAAAATTTAATTAAGATAGGACATTTATTATATTTGTAGATTTCTTCAAATAGTTTAAATTAGAAGATTAATACTTTTACTATGTTAACCTTCTTTTAATCATATTTTATGAGTTTTTTTTTAATGAATAATGAACAAACTTTCTATGTCAAAGATCGTCGAGATAAGGATAAAATCATAAAAGACGCAATTTTTTCCTTGACGGGAGCGAAAAATATTTTAATTAAAGGTGAGGGAAAAGAAATTTCGACGGCAGTCGAGGTTGCAGAAATCTTAAAGCAACGCATGTATCCCGGTATTGAAATCACCAACATTTCGCTAGGATCGCGCCCTTTTTATAGACAAAATAAAAAAAAACAGTATAACAATAAACGTAACAATCAAAAAGATTTAATTTCTCAAATTGAAATTACTATAAAAACCAAAACACTAGAATAAAACTATGTCAGTGAATTTTAAACATCTCGGTCCTTTATTGGGTGAAAGCCGAACCCCTGCAGTGTGTCAAATATGCGGATCTTATATTTGGAAACAGATTTATTTCTGCGAAGAGAAAGCGGATAAAAAGAAAGTGGTATTTGTTTGTAAGAATTGCTTGAAGAATCAATAACCGAATAATTCTTACATTCAAGGAGAAAGAATTTCCAATCCTCTCTACCTCAGCTCTATAAAAATACCCTTTTTCATAAGCTCTACTCGCTTACCTCTTTCTTCAAGGAAATTTTATTCTTGATATATTTGTTCCAATTAAAAGCCATTATGAAAAACATGATCGTGAGAGTAATTAATAAGATCAAGGCTTCGGTAATAATGCTAGATGCATCAGTAGTCATTATTCCTCCTAATTGAAAACCGAGTGCAATCAAGATGGGCCAACAACAATAAAAAAGTATGGTAATGCTTTTCCCTAACCATCCGGGAAGGATGCATTTCCATAAAGGATACTTGATCAATCCCAATGGAATAAATAGTAAATCATCAGGAAGTGGACTAACCCCAAAAATGAAGACATAAACAGGGATCCTTCTTTTATTCTTTAAAATTAACCGACCGAAACCATCCATGTTGTCTAGCAGTGTGGAATCTGTTCCTTCCGCTATTCTTTTAGTCCCATACCCCACCATATAGCCTGTTAACTCCCCTAATGCACTACCTAATCCCCCCGTGATGGATAAAACGACAATTTCCCCCCAAAAACTGGGGAAGCCGAGGATTTGATCAAACAAGAACCCCCTATTTAGATATTTCAAAATGATGGAATTTGAAAGCGAAAAAAGCACCACTGGAAAGGGAACTGGAAATCCAATACTTGCACTACCCAAAAAACAAATGATGAAGGAAATGAAGATGGCAATAAGGAAGCCAGCGCCTACGGTAATGATGGTTAAACTTTTGCGGGAGGAGATGATAAATTGATTTACTTCGGGAACGTATAAAAAAAGCAACAAGTAGAGGATAGTAACGCTATAAAATATTAAAAATGCGAGGATTAATTTTTTTTGAATGGCCATTAATTATTTCTCAATATTTCATTTATCTTTTGCTATTTTAGTATTCAATCCATTTTTTGCATTCTTTAACAAGTCGAGATTGGAAGTGGTAATTTTGCCAATGATGTTTACCTTGTCCGGCATCTCAATTTCCTCCAAGCAGAATATCAACTCATCGGACTTTGGGTTATATATGATCTCCCCCGCTTCCACCTTTTTCCTTGCCGATCTTGCATTTAATCCTTTATGGATTCCAACTCCCGGCAAGGTCCAATACTTCTTCGTGCCAAAACTAAATCGCCCTCGTAATACTAGGGGCATTTTATTCAATAACATATCCGCCGAAAGAGGGGCAAGATGCCGAATAATTAACCCTTCTAAAGTACCTACTCCGAAAACAGTAATGAAAACTTTTATGTTCCCAGAATCAACTTGTTCCATGATGCAAGATCCATAATTAAAACTACTAAATAATCTTGTGGTTGATGGTTATATGCATGAAATAAAAGCATGGCTATAATAATAAATCATGATGCTAACATTTAAATACGTGAACATGCATATGAATAGTTAGGAGAATAGTGTATATTTCAATGGTTTAATTTTCGCTATCACGCGTTTTAACCAGTAACCAGTGGAGAATGCAAGTAATTCCCCGTTTAACAGCTTAGATTTATTTTTTTTGATTTTTCGGAATCCTTATCAACTTTTTGGACTCTTCGAAGTAAGATGGTGAGAATAAAATTCCGATGAATTTAACCAGTAATTCCGATAGGTAAACGATTTTTCGGAACATGTTTCAATTTTATATATTATTCGCGGATCGGGTTTCATGCTGGAAGATCTTAGATAACTTTCTACCAATGATTTTCATCAATCTCGAGATTTAACTGAAGGTAACTTTACTTTCATTGTTCCCTTGATTTTTAATGGACTTCATTTCATTACTTTAAAGTGCAATCTTGGTAACGCCCGAATCCCTTAGCATTTTTTCATTAATAAGTACAGGAATAAATAACTTAAGTATCAAGAGAATCGATCAAATTTTTCTAACTAATTGCACTATTCTCCGCTTTTTTTTCATTTCTTTAAAAACTAGGCAGAGTAATACCTCTCGAACTCTTGCAGATCTGATAGGCGATCAATATCAAAAATAGGCAAAGAATACTTAATCTCTCTTACCAGAATTTTTTCCCCTTTTTTTGAAGCGAAGAAATTCAATAGATCGCGTAAAGTAGTTCCCTGGATTTCCTGACGGGATGTTATTATTTCCTGCATGAATTTGAAATTAAACACGCACGCGGGAATGATTTGTTTAATCATTTTCGCATCTCGTTCTTTTCTTAGATTTTGGACGGACCTTAATTCAATTTTCTCGAGATATTCCCCGCTCTCTTGCTTTTTGGATCCAACAATCGAGATTTTCTTTGAAAGCGTCTCAGAATCATGGAAATTTTCAGATTCTTCATTCATCAAAGAACAATAATGATAAAACAGCAATGGAAAGCTAGTTAACAATGGTTCATTCATTAAAATAGTTTTTTTTAACTCTTTTAGGAGGGATTGCTCAAAAAAGGTATCTCCCGGGATGATCATGAAATAATTCTCTTCCTTAAACTTTGTTAGATGATTAAAAATGGAATAGAAGGAATACAGAGGACCTTTTTTATATTCCATTCCAGAATCAAGAAGCGTTATTTTTCCCTTAAAAAAAGGGTTTTTAGCAAATAAATCTTCCACGAATTGAACTATTTTCTCCTTTAAATGGCCCATGATAATATAATATTGCTGAATTCCAAATTCATGAAACCTTTCAAGGGTGTATTGTAGTATAGGAATATCATTCCAATGTTTCAATTCGATTAGCGATTTAGGAAGGGTATCAGAGAGCGAACCGAATCGTTTGCCCTCTCCCGCTGATAAAATAACTAAAATAAATTTAGAGAATAGATCATTCTCGGGTGGTGACAACTGTTTTACCACTCTTATCAATAATTATGGTATGTTCTTCTTGAGCCACGAGCGCTCTCTCATGTTCAATTAGAATGGGATAATAATCCAAGATATCTTTTCGCACGAAACTATCCACAATTCTCTCTATCTTGTCTTCTGGAATGAGCTGCTTTTTTAATAAAAACCGCGGAGAGAATGGTAGTTTCTTGGTTTCGGTATCGATTTTATTCATGTAACTTATTTCTTCGTAGGGCATGTTTTTTTTAGCTTTTTTTTTAAACCGATAGATATAAGCACGGTTGCCATTAAACACGATCCCAGCACCCGTGGTGGTGAAAGGTTCACAAGCATAGGCATCTCCTGGCTTCAGTACTTGATCATGCCGCTTATCTTTATAATTCGGGATAAATGGACCCGCATGGAGATTATATTGTTTCAACTCGTGTCCCCCCAAATTTCTAACCGGTTTCACTCCATAAGACAGGATGACCTTGGAAATTACCTCTCCTAATTCATATAATTTAACTCCGGGACCAAATATATCAATAGCGGCATTAAGTGATTCTCTGGCAGCATCCACGTATATTTGTAAGGTGGGATCTTCATCAATATTAATGGTAATGGCAGAATCAGCGATATATCCATCAAAATGCGCTCCTAAATCTACTTTTAATAACCCTTTTTGAGGCACGAGTGTGGTATCATTAATTGGGGGACTATAATGAGCTGCAACTTCGTTTAAAGACATGTTAATGGGAAATGCTAATTCACAACCCTCTTCATATATTTTTTCTTCACATTTATCCGCTATTTCCAAAAAGGAAATTCCTGGTTGGGTCAATTCTCTTGCCAGTTTCTTTGCTTCAATGACCGCTTTGCCCGCTTTTAAATATTTTTCTACTTGATTATCTTCCATTTTATTTAATCTAAAACGAGGATCAAATAAAAACTAAATCATATAAAAATTTAAGAATTAGGGAGTCAAGCGATCGGGAGTCCTGGGGTACATCACTGCTTCCCGAATATCTTCTAACCCACATAACATGGTTACCCATCGTGCAATCCCCAATCCCAAGCCGGCGTGAGGAGGCATGCCAAACCCAAACACGCTCGTGTGGGATTCAAATGAAGCGGGATTTAACCCTTTCTGTTCCAAGGCCTTGATTAACTGCTCCTTTTCATGCACGCGGGTGCCCCCCGAAGTTAATTCCAACCAACCCTTCTGCAGGTCAAAAGATTCGCTGTAAATGGGATCTTCTGAGGGTTGGATGTAAAAAGGCTTGGCAGCCATTGGCCAGTGAGTGATATAATAATATCCCGGTAAAATCTCATCCAATTTTCGATACGCTTCGGTAGAGATATCTTCTCCGAATTCTATTTTTATATCGAGTTTTTCTTCGAGTAAATCTAAAATCTCCTCATAGCGGTATCTTGGGAAAGGTAATTTTGGCAAGGTCGTTTTCTTTTGCATTCCGAGAAATTCCAAGGACTCCATTTGATTCTCCCGTATTTTTTTAATGGAATGGTGGATCAAATTTTCTAATAATTCCAGCACGTCATACATGTCAGCAAAGGCAATTTCTACATCTAACGTGAAGATTTCGCAGAGATGCCTTCGGGTGTGGGATTTTTCGGCTCTAAAACAAGGGCTGATCTCAAACACTCTTTCATAAACGCCACTTAATTGTTCCTTGTATAATTGAGCAGATTGGGTTAAAAAAGCTTCCCTATCAAAATACATGATCGGAAACAATTCCGTTCCTCCCTCCGTGGCGGAACCGATGATTTTAGGCGTCGTGATCTCGGTGAAATCCCTCTCGTACAAGAATTCTCGCACCGACTTGAGCAATTCCCCCCTAATGCCAAAAATAGCCTGATTTCTTAGAGAGCGAAGGTCTAAAGCGCGATTATTCAATCTCAAATCCAATTCCGATAATGTCTCTCCCGTCATATCAATGGGAAGTTTTTCCGGCGTCCTGTTCAAAATGCGCACTTCTTCGGGGATTATTTCCACGCCTCCCGGTGCTTTTTTAAATGCCTTGACCTTGCCTCGCACCATGATACAATCTTGATAGCCCAGTTTTACCTTCTCAAAAACCTCATCGGATACTACCCCCTTTTTCAGAGTGATCTGGCGTTCTCCGTACTTATCTTGAAGGTTAATGAATTTTAACCCCCCTAAATCGCGGAAATTACGTACCCAACCTCCGAGAATCACCTCTTGTCCTTGTAATTCTGACGTGACATTCTTTGTATAGTGGGTTTTTCTCCATTCACCAATCTTATCAAACATTCTCTTTCGTAGAATCTTTTTTTATTCCTAAATTATAATGTTTAAACGTCCAAAAAAATTAAATTTTTCGCTAATAAATGTGATTTGCTTGGTAAGCTTAACTTGGAACGGTAAGAAAGAGACCAAAGAGAAGGTAGAAAATATTTTCCAAGAGCCATCAGAATCGTTCGAAGAAAATGAAATCCATGAGGATCCCATCATCGAAGGTTTTGGAGAAAGAAGCGAGATCAGTAAGAATATCCAAGATAAGGGTTTAATGGGTTCAAGGGACGAATCCTCATGGTATAACATGCTCTTTCTCGGAGATAACATGGCTCTTCTACGCGGGCTATGGGATGAATTTCCCAACCAAATTCAGCTTATCTATTTTGATCCTCCCTTTGGAACGGGCTCCGATTTTGATTTTAATCTGCGGATTGGGGAAGGAAAATATTCCAAGGGTTCCAAATACTGGATAAGAAAAACTGCATATGCGGATTCATGGGAGGGTGGTATTGATGCTTATTTGGATTTCATGTATGCAAGATTCCTCTTGATGAAAGAGTTACTTGCCGATAATGGTAGCATTTACGTGCATTTGGATTGGCACGCCATCCATTATATCAAGCTTCTCATGGATGAAGTTTTCGGAAAAGAAAATTTTCATAATCAAATCATATGGTTCTATCCGGCTGCCTCTGCTAATACTCGCAATTTCTTCATGCGATCCCATGATGTTATCCTTTTTTATTCAAAATCAAGTAATTATGTTTTTAATGATGATCCTAACATTTACATGGAATATTCAAATCGGGTAATGGATAACTTGAAAAAAGATGAGCTGGGTACTTTCTATTATCGAGGAGGAAGTCATGATGGTAAAAAACTAAAAAGAAAAGTATACGTGGATGGAAAAGGGATCTTTCCCCGAGATGTTTGGCTTGATGTTCCCTACGTAAGAGCGAATACCCCCGAGTATCAAGGTTTTTCAACGCAAAAGCCGGAACGTTTATTAAAAAGAATTATCCTCTCCTCCTCAAATCAGGATGATATCGTGGCAGATTTTTTCTGCGGGACGGGAACTACGTTAGCTGTTGCAGAAAAATTAGGAAGAAGGTGGATTGGCTGCGATGTCCACGATCACGCCATTCACATCACCCGAAAGCGCTTACTTAGCATTCAATTTAGCAATGATTTGATCAATTGGAACGTGAAATTCTCTCAATTCGCTCAACCCTTTAAAATTTTGCAGCAAAAACACCATGATAAAAATGATTTTTTCCTCAAAAAGCTACTAAAATCTTCTGAAACTATTTCCGAAGTAGAACAGGAATGGGAAAAGCCCATTTTTGAAATTAAGGTAAATGAAAAAAAGAAATTAAGCTTAAAGCTTGAACTCATAAATTATAGTCTTCCCTATAAGCAGAAGGTAATCGATGAAATCTCCGAAAAAATTAATGCCTGGTCCGATTGGATAGACTATTGGGCAATCGATTTTGATCATGATAAATCCTGTTTTAAATCCTCATGGACTTCCTTCAGAACCCAAAAGAAAAGAGAACTGTCTCTTGTTTCAGACTGGTGGAATTATCCCGAACCTGGAAATTACATGATATGTATTAAGGTAAAAAATATATTGGGAAATGAAACAAATCAAATCCTGGATGTGAAAGTTAATTGAATTTTTATGACGAAAATATCACTTTTTTAGTACCAGCATGTTCACTTCCCTTCACGGGCGGGAAATTCGCGCAATAACATGGTGGCATAACTTCCTTTACTTAAAGAAAATTCAAATTTCAATTTTTTAAACCCTGAATAAATATCATCGTCTTTAAATTCTAAGATCTGCAATCCGACGGGTTTTACCATCATGGTTCTCAAGGCACCTTTCAATTCTAAATCTTCCAATACGCTTTTGGAAAATAATTCAGCACGGATCTGTTCTTCCTTCACCACTTCCTCGAATAATTGCTTCATTAAAGGAAACGAGTTCAAATCGATATCATATCCTATAATAGGAACGACAATGGCAGCCCGGTTTTTTTCCATGGCTTTCAATAACCATTCATCATAATAACTCCCGAATAGATATTTCACCAGAGTGGCCCATCCATTTTTTTGTTCTAAAATGCAGAAAACATCTCCCTTAACCGGCGTGAAAAGCGAAATGCCTTTTTTTTCTCTTAGAGAAAGAATTTTATTGAAAATGTATGACTGAAAGGCGCTGACAATGAGTTTTATCAAATCGTCGGGAAGCACCTTGAACGCTCCTTCATAATCTTGAGGATGATCCATCATGTATTGTAACATTCTTTTTTCATAATGGAGGCTCTGAGGGAAGATTTCAAACGCTCTTTTATAATCTCCTGTCTCTTTTAAGCAGGATCTTGCTTTCTTGGCTGATTCCGATTCCATGGGATAGATCGAAGTGACAAACTCATCAAATGCCAGCTTATAGTTCTTTTCAATTAGATACCGTCCAATCAAATGGGAATTGGGTCGGAAGGTTCCAAACCGTTGCAAGCCAAAATAATTAGGAAACCCAACTTTCGTTAATTTATAAAAAAGATGGTCAATATCTTGGCTGAGATCTATTCGGTCTTCAATTTGTCGCAAGGTAATCACGAAATGATTCCCCCAATGACTTCCTAATTTCACGCCTTTCTTACTCGGATAGATATCCCTGATAAAAATATCTCTTATTTTCAGAGTTCTCAGTTGTTCCACGTAATTTCCTTTTATGGATACTTTTTGTACGCTAATTGAGGTCTTATCCTTTAATCCGGAATAAGAAATTTGTGCCGGATGAATGTTTAGTTCCCTACAAATCAGATCAATTGCTTCGAAGGTATCTTTATTCACTTTTATCAAATTAAAGGTAGTATACTTATCGAAATCATCTTGAGAAAAGGCGTAATTTTTGGAATCCTCTCTTATTTCCAAGACTTGCCCGTCTTCTGTTATTTCCTTAACGATGAAGTCTTTGTAATTATCTTTATAAATACCCCCTATTTCCTTGGTTTCGGATGTGCTAAAAAAGTTGATTCCTACTGCTCTTTCAACCTCTCTCTCGTAATCCCGATTAGCTTGGGTAAACCACTCCTTTTCTGACAAGTTCATTTCCTTTCTAAAGTAATTTCAAATCTCCCGTGATTTTATCTAATTGAGAAGCGGGATGCGGCCCAATTCCCAGGGCGGTTATTGTTCCTGGAGGTAATTGGGTCAAGCCTGCATCCATTACTAAAAAATGGGGAATCTTTTGCCTTTCCAGCTCTTTGACAATATCTTGCAATTGTTCCAAGCTCTTGGCTTTAAGAACGATCTTCTTCTGCCCCGCATTCTTCCATGCCTTCCAGTTTGCTTTATTTTGAATCCTCACTCTATCTGAAGATTCCACGGCAGCATGGCATGCTTGAGCAACCTTTTTTCCAGTGCCCATTTTTAAATCTGTTCTAATTAAAATTACCTGTTTAAGTTCATCCATGTTCTTGACTGGTAAAAAACGATTAACTTACTCTCTATTGATGGTGCCCTTTCATTGGAATTCTATTCTTGTTACCCTGCCCGTTAATTCAAGAACTAATTCTTCCAATTCTTCTTTAGTGAATAATATATGCTCTTGATCTTCCGATCGAATGATTGCTTTAAATTCAATATCCCCCGTGGCTAAAAATATCTCGTTCAAGGAGATTAATTTACCAGGCGCGATTAAACTCTCAACCACGGCTCTCGGTTTCTTGCTCTCTTCAACTAAAATGATTTTATCAATTTCATACGTTTCTTTTATTAAATCCACGAGTTCTTGCGTGATGCGCAATTTATCTCCTTTTCCAATGATTAAAATCACGACATCCTCAAAATCTATAGCCTTATAAAATGCCACATCCTTCAGAAAAGTAAAGCGCGGATCCGTTTCTTCTAGCTCCACGAGCATTTTGGCTAAATCCAACTCAAATTCAGTCAGTTCTCCTTCATCGAATTTGTCTTGACAGCTCGTACAGAGAAAATCGGTCGCCACACAAGTTCTGCATGCTGGTAATGCTCGAATCTTCTATAACACCAAGAATTTCTTTAAATAAATTGATCTATATTTAGATTAATCTAAGGTATAATAAAAACTGATTAGTTCTTTTTGAGAAAACATGATCAATAATTTATAAATTTTTTTACCATGTTCTATAGACATGACTTTAGAGCGGAAAGGTATCTTTTAAATTTAATGGTTTTTCCAATGCATGTTTCTTTCTTCAGTCTCTTTCTTCATGGATTTCTTGTCCATTCATGCACTTCATGGAATCAGAACTCTTTATAACTCAAGGTTCAATCTCATTCAAATGGTTTAAAAATTTCATCCTTTCAATCAAAAATTTAATGGAAAGTGCAACATCAAGCGGATTCGTGAAGAAAGTTATCTTTTCTTCTTTTGAAATTTGCTTAATTCCTGAAAAATGTTCTCCAAATAAATTAAGAATTAGCAAGGGTTTTTCTCTTCCCGTTTGGTTCCATGCCTTCACGGCTCCTTTGAAATGTTCCCCGGGGTCCATTTCTAAAAAGGGAGGGATGACCAATCCTACTACTATAATATCAATAGTAGGATCTTCTAACATTGCTCTGGTAATTTCGAAATATTCTTTTTCCCCGGCCCCCGCAATCATGTCCAGAGGATTAACTTTTTTCACTAGCGGGATCACGTGAGGTGTGATTTTATCAATAAATTCCGCGGAAAAAGAAGCCAGTTGCAAATTAAAACGCTCCAAGTGATCGCAAAATAATACCGCGGTTCCCCCGGAATTCGTCAAGATCCCGATCTTTTCCCCTTTAGGAAGGGGGAGATAGCTGAATGTTTTCATTGCTGTGATGAATTCCCCGATAGTATCGCAAGGGATTGTTCCAACTTGATGTAAAGCCGCTTTTAAAATCCGATTGTCCGAAGCTAGAGAACCGGTGTGACTGCTTGCTGTTTGCATGCCGATTGCATTTTTTCCTCCTTTTAAAGAAATGACCGGTTTAACCGGAGTCAGCAGCCTTAAAACCTTTAGAAACTCTTTTGGATTTTTAATCGACTCCATGTAGATGCTGATCAAGCGAGTATGCTCATCCTCCTTTAAGTATTCTAAAAGCTCAAAATAGGAGAAATCCACGTTATTTCCAATACTGGCGAATTTTGAGCACCCCAAATTCCACTCCTGCATTTCATAGAAACACGCACATCCGATCGAGCCCGACTGGCTAATCATGCCAATAGATCCCCCGGGTGCCGTCTGAATGAAAGAAGCATTTAAACCCATTTCTAAATTCTGAATTCCCACGCAATTGGGACCCATGACTCGTATTCCATTTTCCTTGCATTTCCTTACGATTTCTTGCTCTACTCGCTTACCGATATCATCGATCTCCCCGAATCCCGCTGTAATGATGATAATTCCCTTAACTTTTTTCTTGATGCATTGATTAATGACAATCTCGACAATTCTCGCGGGAACCAGGATGATGACAAGATCAACCTCTCCGGGTACTTCAGAAAGAAACCTATAGCACTTCTTACCTTGAATATCTTCCGAGTTTTGGGTAATTAAGTATATCTCACATTGAAGAACTTTATTTTCAAGAATGTTTTTAGTAACTGCATTTCCAAATTTTTTTGGATCCGCTGTAGCTCCGATAATTGCAATAGAACGTGGATTAAAAAAATATAATGCAGCATTCATTTTATTTCCTCGAATATTGCCTCATGAGGGCATACTTCTAAATATATCTTCTAATGCCAAATGCATTCTAATTATACTATTAATGAGGTAATATATAATTCTTTCGAATTTGAACGTTCATAGCTTTAACTTCTGGGAATTCGATGGGAAAATTGCCACGATTATTCCCACATTTATAATATGGGAAAAAAATGGGAAGAAAAAGGTTTTATAACTTGAAATTCTTGAAGTTCAATTTTCACAACTTGAAGATCAAGGGGGAATATTCATAAATGAGCAATTTTGCGATAAAAAATAAGGTCATAAGTTCCAATGGACTATAAATAAAAAAAGAATTACCGGGAGATAGCGAAGTTGATTATTTCAAAAATAGAACATGCTATTTTAAGCCAAGAAAAGACACAATAACGAATTATAACCAAAGATTAAAATAAGTCTTTATAGGATTATATTTCTATAATCTCGCAACTAATATCCGAAAGTAACCTCTCTGCAGAAGCGGGATCTACCTTGTAGGTATAGAGCGTTTTTTTCGTGCGCAATTTCAGCTTTACCACGTCTTTTAATCTCTTCACGCGACAATGTACCGCATGTTCTGATAATTTAATAAACTTCTCTTCATCTACTATTTGCTTGGGCATCTTAATCTACTCACGTTTTTCCAAATACTTTTTCACTTATGAATTCTGTATTCAGCATTTCATTTTAATTTTATCATGGAAACCTTTTCTTATAGGAAAATTTTTTAATTTTCGTGTTTTTTCTATTTTATCTTTCACTTGTTAAAATTATAAAGTAGCAATTAATAGTAGCGAGAAAGAATAAAATGCCCATAGATGACCCCGAAAAACGTAAAATTGCCCGGTACCATTTACTAGAAAAAAGTGTATGCCGCAGTTGCGGAGCCTTAAATCCAGTTAAAGCTAAGAAATGTAGAAGATGCCACGGCAAGGATTTACGATTAAAACGAAGAGAAGTGTCAAAGTAATCTGATTTCTTAAAAACCCCCTAAGCAAGGGGGATAGATTTTTATTGAATCTCTGTTTTTATTCGTTTTTTAATTTTCCAACCATGGTAGATTACTAAAGATATGATTTCTTCTTTCTTTAGATAGCTATCTTTTAATTTTGTATTAACAGCTCTCACGTTTTAAGAATCATTTCACCGAAGCTGATTTCTATTGTGATAATTTCACGGCAAGGTCTTCATCTTTATATCTCCTCTTCCAAGATTAGAACTTAATTTTTATTAAAAGATTATATTTCTAAAAAAATTAAAATATATACCCGTTCTTATTAATATAATTCAATAATTTAACTCTTGCGATTGTAATGGAATCTATAAAGAAAATCGAATGGAAAGAAAGTTTATTTAAAAGCATTGTATACCGAGCGATTACCATCTTGCTAGGGTTTTCAACAGCATTTATCGTTACGGGGAGCATTGTCATAGCATTTGGCATCGCTTTATTGACAGAATTTGTCCAATTCGCTAATTATTTCGTCTTTGAAATTATCTGGACTCACTTTAGAACCCGGAAAAAACTCGAAGAAGAATTGAGAAGAAGAATCGTGGATTTGGAAATAAAATACGATTCTATCAAGGAACTTGCCTATGAAATGAGCAGAATCGATACTTTTGTTAAAAAAGTGTATGATTCTACCAATAATTTCTTTAAGAGCATCTTGAAAAATGAAGAATTAAGGGAATTGCATGACGAAATCTCAAAATATCATGAGGCCTTTAAAGCAGCCCATGAAGGACGCGATTTAGAAACAATTGAAATCGAATAGTTGCTGTAAGAATCCACTCAATTTTCCTCTCTATTTTATCTTTAAGTTTACGTCTGCGAGCTGCATTACCTTCATTTTTCCTTAATATACTACTTTTAGATTCTTCGCTATAGCCCGTTCTAAATTGCGTTTATACCCTCTTATCCCATCCAAAATTATATAAACCTCATCTTTTACTATATATTAAAACTTTGAATGGAGGCTAGTTAAATTGGTAGATGTTAGAGGTGGATTGTTCTTTGCCTTTTCAACAGTGTTCTCCCCCAAGCAGAGCTTTCGCCCCGAGGATATTAAATTGGACGGCAGGTTATTTCCCGGAATTCAAGAGCAAATATTAGAGAACATGGATAAAGAGGAAGATGAAAAATCCCGCAAGGTAATCGAATATATCAAGGACGTGAGATCCAAGATCAAGGAGAAGAGAATGAAGCTGATGGGAAAAATGGAAGAATCTGACGATTTCCTAAACGATAATGCTAGCGAGGAAATTTCTCAAAAAATTGTGGACTTGATCCAGGAGAAAACCTCCCTCGATAATCTTGGAGAATTCCTGAAAGCCATTGAAGGAGATGCACAAGGTCTATCCAATAAAATCCATGTAATGAATAATACTCATTTGAAACACTGCCTAGAAATCGGTAAGAAGTCCTTTAAAGACCTGAGAGAAATCACGAATAATCCTGCTCTTGTCGTGCGAAAGGCGATTGATAGTTGTTTTGAACTATTTCAAGTACCGAAAGAGAAAATTAAAGAATATGATAGTAAAGATGGGGAAATATTATTGATTAATGATTCCCGCGAATTTTCCATCAGTTTTCTAAAAAATGATAACATCAAGGAAATGCAATTCCTTCAAGAAACGGATCCCGATAAGAAACACGGCTTTGATGTGAAATGGGTTCATTTTAACGTCTCGCAAAATCGATGGATGGAGATCTTGAAGAAAATGACCACCTTCATGACGGATTCCGTGCTGCGGTTCATCTCTCCCCGAATCGGAGGTTCCCTCGGATCGTTGATTAAAAAAACCGTAAATGCGAAAACCGACGAAATGCTCGTGAAATCCTGCAATTTTGATTTAAAACTAATTTTCCATGAACTCCTGCGCACTAACCTCGCCATCGAGAGCATCAAGTTCCAAAATTTCGAAGCTGACTTGTGGAATGACGAAGAAAAAAAGAAAAAACTCGTAGAATTTGGAAAAGATCTTCTGAAGTCGTCCAATATCGCAAATTTAATTATATCTCGAAAAAATTAACGGTAATATAATTTTTATTAAGTTCTTGTTCCTATTTTTTTAAGCTGTGAACCTTATAAAGAAACTTCGAGCGTAAATAACCGTACAAATTTTACAGACCAACCAATATTTGACACAATTCATATTTCGTGATTTCCTCCTTTCTGCTCTTTTTTCATATTATTAAAAAATTCGATACCGAATAATGCTATGAACATCAA
>CAYLZE010000023.1:0-55778 GCA_964388035.1 uncultured archaeon | reverse complement strand
GCAAGGGTTTCTTCGCAATGCGTCGTCAGCGAAGAGTTAGTCGATCCTAAGCGCATCCTTAACTGACATGCGCGAAAGGGAAACAGGTTTATATTCCTGTACCACGGCACTACGCTTGCGGTGACGCACGGCTTCATGCTAACAGTTCCGGGAAGGTGGAATAGGGCCATCGAATATCTCCCTATTTAAATGGATAACGCTGGTGAATAGAGTAAATCTTAGACCCAGCCCAAACCATGAATAGCCATCCAATTGTGGAAGGTTCCGCCGAGCCCAGGACTTAATAAAAAGGCAGAAGCAAGGAATGCCGTGATCGTACCCAGAACCGACACAGGTGCCCCTAGGTGAGTAGCCTAAGGCGTATTCGTGTAAAGGAGGCTAGGGAAATCGACAAATTAGAGCCGTAACCTTGGGATAAGGCTTGCTTGCGAACTTCTGTACGCCTTACAGTGTACGGGGGTTCTCAAGTCGCAGTGACTCAGGGGGGGCGACTGTTTAACAAAAACACAGGTTCCTGATAGAGCGAAAGCTTGTTTACAGGAGCTGAAACCTGGCCAGTGGCAGTCCGATAAACAGCGGTTACAACCGCAATAAGTCCTGCTAAACGCCGGGAGTAACTATAACTCTCTTAAGGTAGCCATATGCCTTGTCTGGTAAGTTCAGACGTGCATGAATGGTCCAACGTTCTCCCTATTGTCCCAGCCTTCTGACGATTGAAATTACACTCCGGCGAACGGTCCGGAGATACCTGGTGGGACGAGAAGACCCCGTGGAGTTTTACTGCAGCCTGTTGCTGTGATTTTGGGTTAGATACAGAGTATAGTCGGGAGCGTAGATGTTATCATTTCGGTGATAGCGGAGCAACATTGGAATACCGGCTTTCTCTCCTGAAACCACTAACGGCACCAAAAGTGTCGGACACCCGCAGGTGGGCAGTTTGGCTGGGGCGGCTCTCTCTAGAAAAAATATCTAGAGAAACCAATGGTCAGCTCAAGCGGGTCAGGAATCCGCTGAAGAGTTTAAGAGCAAAAGCTGGCCTGACTGGATTCTGATCACCAAGGAATCCTGAGGCTAACGCCTGGTCTAGCGATCGTTAGTTTATCTCGTGTGGATGACTGACGTGATAGAAAAATTACCCCGGGGGTAACAGAGTTGTCACGAGTAAGAGTTCCTATCGACCTCGTGGCTTGCTTCCTCGATGTCGGCTCTTCCTATCCTGGCAGCGCACATAACTGCCAAGGGTGGGGCTGTACGCCCATTAAAAGGGAACGTGAGCTGGGTTCAGACCGTCGTGAGTTGGATGAAAGATTGTAAGGGATTCACTAATAGTGAATTTGAAGTTAATTTTCAAGAAAGAAGAGTAAACCAAGTTAACAAATTAAAATAAAGTCAATGAGGGTGAACCCCTAAGAATCCCCTTCTTGATTTTAAAAATTTGATTTTTATAAGTTTGACGGAATTAACGAAAGAGTTAATCTGCTTTTCCCAATCTTTATCCACACGAAACAGGTCGGATTCTATCTACTGGGTTTGTCGGGAGATTGAGGGTAACGGAAATTCAGTACGAGAGGAACAATTTGCGGGCGCCTCTAGTCTACCGGTTGTCTGATAAGGCATTGCCGGGCAGCCACGCGCTAACAGATAAGTGCTGAAAGCATCTAAGCACGAAGCTGGTCCTGAAAATAATCTCCCAATCTCGTTCTGTTTGACGGATTAGGTAAAGCTGCATTCATGCGGGTGGAGGTGATAAGACGCATCCTGTGAAGGTCAGAGGTCATCTCCTGGATTTCCGGCATGAAGTGGCGTGAGCATTGAGAAGTGTTCGCGAGATCGCCGCGCGTGATGGAAAGAGAACTTATAGCGTGAATGTGAGTGTGAACTGAGAAGTCGGACGGGATGCGGTGACGCGTACCGTGAGAGCGAGACGAGTGCACCCGTAAAAGACGGGGTTGGTGAGGTGGGGGTGTACGCTGGAAGCTTTTGGGCGACCAGTTTAGCCCGCCACTCTCAACAGCACGAGTGTTTGGCGTTGAAATGGGCTTGTTGGTTCAGGCTTAGAATTTGAGGGTATTTGAAAAGAATGCGTGTAAGAAGTAGCATGAAAAGTATTTGTTGACGGAAAACGGAGAAAAGAAAGACAAGAAATGAATGCAGCGTGAAGCTGCACGTAAAAAGAGAAGGGGAAATGTTGTTCTTATGTTCACGATTAAATTTTATTTTTAAATATTTTTCAATTCATAATTGTCGAGTGATATGGTTTAGGTTCTTCACATTATATGGCGTTATGAGGAATAGACATCATTTACTCGGGTTTTAGCCATTTTTTTAGCGTTCCATCATGGTTTTTCACATCATTTTGAGATGGTAAATTAAACTGTTCAATGTATTTACAGAGATTTCCGCATAAAATGCATCCAATGCTATATTCTTTCCAATTTTCGTTTCTAAAATTAACTGCTTGCTCGAATGTCAGAGAGCAAGCACTTTCAATCACTTTCACTACTTCTTTATAATACTTTTTTTCAGAATATTTCCAATTTGGACGTTTAAGATGACTTTGAAGGGAAATTTTTTTTGAAGTAATTTTAAAATGTGGAGCTCTTAAGAGAATAATGATCGTTAAAATCTTAGTATATAATATGGCGTTAAAACGCGTTTTATGAAAATTAAAAAAATGCTTTTCCCATCTAATTTATTTGATTGATTAATAAGCGTGTACTGATCATGCAATTGGAAACAGAATGTTGATTAAAGATCATGATTTAAAGCATCATTCAAGTAATTCACGAGTTAAATTCTTTTAAAGTCCAAATTCAATTTCTTTCCAAGTCTTTGGGGGAAAGTTATACCGCAAGCGCTTTTTATTTAATTTGATATTATTCTTTTAATGAATCTAAAATAAAAGCATTCGCAACAATCAGAATTAAAAGGAGAGAAAAATGAGCACTAGAAATAAGGAAAAAATGTATGAAACAACCAATAAATCACTTGAGAACAGGGCTTTCAAAGAACGCATGGACTTTTTCAAAGATACTTCGCATGTATATAAAACTTTTTTAGAGGTCCAACAAGGTATTTTTAATCCAAGTCATTTAGAAAGAGCAAGAGAGATAGGTGATAAAAATCCTCGTTTACCCCCATTTATTCGATATTTATTACGAAAAGAGCTTGCTTCTTTTAAAAACAAATTAGATAATGACTAGATTTATAGATTTTCTTCAGGAGGGATTTAATTCGCTTTTTAGAGCTTGAATATCATTGGTGAGAATTCCGTCCACGCCAAGTTTAATGAGTTTTTTCATGGTTTTTTTTGAATTAACGGTCCAAGGATAGACAAGCAGTCCTTTTTTGTGGGCTAAATCTACAAACGCTTTATTGATTAGCGGGTAAAATAGATTGATTGAAAAGAAATCATGTTTACTGGCAGAGGTTATCATCGGTTTTTTTATGATCCAATTTAGGATCCACCCTACTCCGGTCGGTAGAATTGCCCCCACTTTTATAGAAGGATTACTTTTCTTAATTTTTACAAGTTGTTCGTGATGAAAAGAGATGATGATGGAGGAGTCAAGCATCCCTTCTTTTTCCAGGATTTCAACTACTTCGGAAGCAATATTTCTTGCTTTAAGCTCGCACATCAATCCGATTTTTCCCTTTGCGAGCGTTATAACTTCGGAGAGCAGGGGTATTTTTTCATTATCGCCCACAGTTAAAGATCTGAGCTCTGATAAAGTCTTTTTGGTCATGAATCCAATTTTACGAGCTCTTCTCAATAGAGAATTATCATGGCTTACCATGAGATGTCCATCTTTCGTGCGCCAGAGGTCAAACTCAATAAAATCAGCTCCTAACTCAATGGCTTTTTGAAAAGCTTTAAGGGTGTTTTCAGGGGCAATAGTATTCGCCCCCCGATGGGCTATTGCGAGTATCTCCTTTTTATCATTCATTGAACTTATATATAAAAGGAATATTTTTATGTGTTTGGCAAAATTTTTTAATACATAGTATTTATAAATTCTTTAATTTTTGTATAATCCTTAAGATTTTCCTGAAGGTATTGATATATTCTCTTATTATCGATTTCCACATGTAAGTTTCAGTCGATAAATTTCGAAAACCAACCTGTTTTTCTTTTTTCCCATGAAGTTTGAAGGAAATACAGGGATATCTGATAATATATCAAAAACTTGACGGCCCATTTCGGGTTTTCAACCCTATTAACCTAAAGAAAGGTTCTCTTCAATGATATAATCCTTGCTTCCGTTCTATTTGGCGGATTAGGTTGACTAGCATTTATTTTGGATGCAAGAATTTTATTTTATGAGGATTGTTCCTTCTAAAATGAGCTGGTAATTTCGTGTACTTTTTATTACTCCTCATGGAAAGAGTATAATTCCAAATGTTGGGAATAAAGCTATGATAGAACTCACTCAAAGAAATCGGAAATTGAGAAAAATGTGCATGAGTAGTGCAAAAATAGTGGAATATGATGAGGATTATACAAATGAACTCTGTCCGAATTGTTATCATGAGTTAGAAAATAATTGTGAATACCTTTTTACTCTGGGTAGGAAGAATAAGTGGGAAATTGTAATATGTTATAACTGTAATCAGATCATTCGCAAGAAACCTTGAGTAAAAAAGATGAGATTTTTACGTTATTAGTTATTCGGTAATAGTTTTAATTTGTGCCTTGACATTTGCATCGATTTCCACGCATGCATAGGTAGCTGGTCCTCCAAACGTGCCTTTCTCCGTATAGGCCTTTCCGGGATTTATGATTAGAATTTCCTCTATTTTATAAATCCTGGGTTCATGCGTGTGGCCATAAAGAATAACATCCGGATTTTTGTTTTTTAGCTTGGAAAGTACCCGTCTTTCAGTAATTTCTATATCTCCGCCCTCAAAGGGATGAGTAAAGCAAATTTTACTATCTTGAATCGTTACTTCATTAATGGCAGGAAGCATTTTCCTGATGCTGAGAGGGTCCGCATTGCCAAATACGCCGAGAAAGGTACGATTTTTAATGTGCATGAGGGAAGTTACCAAGGAAGGGGAAATATAATCTCCTAAATGGATGATATAATCCGCATTTTTGATTTCATGCAGCAAGCCATTAGGCAGGGGCTCATTTCCCCTTAAATGAGTATCTCCCAACACCAGGATTCTTTTTTTTTTCATGAGGAGAAAAGGAATAATTAATTATTTTGTTCTTTTTTTAGACCTTGCATTTTTTAGAGCTGGCCACCATGCTTTCATGTTATATTTCTTGAGAGGAAATTCCAATTTGTACGAGTATCTGATTCAAGCTCTTACCTTTAATATGGAATCCATTTCTTAATAGATCTCCGATCATCATGTTCAATCAACATGGAATGAAATGAATCATGACGATAATCTTAAAATGGTAATAAAAAGAGAAAGGAAAAATAAAAAGTGTATATTTAATCTGAAATAAATGCAAGAAACATTGGGATGTTTTTCGGAGACTTAACTTGGATTATTTTAATCCACTTTTACGACCCAACCAAATTCATCTTTTAATTCTAATTTCTGTATTCCCGTTAAGAGGTCATATAATTGTACCGTGATGTTACCTGGCTTTCCTTCATTATATACCCGCTTTTTATCCTCAAGGGCCACGGAACCGATGGGGGTAATCACGGCGGCAGTTCCCGTACAAAAGGCTTCCGTGCAAGTGCTGTCAAATAACTCTTCATAGGAGATATCCCGTTCTTCCACCTCCATTCCAAGCTTTTTTGAGGCTAGCTCCAAAACGGATTTTCGGGTAACCCCCGGTAAAATGGTGCCCGTTATCTTGGGAGTAGCCAGCTTTCCATTTATAACGACGAAAATATTAGCTGTTCCTACTTCCTCTAAATATTTCTTATGTTCCGCATCCAAATAGATGATCTGAGCATATCCCTTCGCCTTGGTTTCTTTGGCAGGTTTCATCGTACCGGCATAATTGCAACACGTTTTAGCATATCCGGTTCCTCCGGGTGCAGCTCTGGTATATTTTTTCGAAATCTCTAAATCGATGGCTTTAAACCCTTCAGGAAAATAAGGTCCCACGGGCACCACATAAATGATGAATTTATATTCTAGTGCGGGCGCAACGCCCAAAATGGGACCGTTTCCAATTAAAATGGGGCGAACATACAAGGCTCCGCCACTATCTTCAGGAGGAACATATTGTTGGTTGGCTTTTACTACTTTTTTAACCGCATCCACGTACTTCTCAACTTCAAAAGCCGGCATTAATAATCGTTCCGCACTTTCATTTAACCGCTTTGCGTTTTCTTCGGGTCTAAATAACACGATCTCGCCCTTTTTAGTTTTTAACGCTTTCATGCCCTCAAAGATGCCTTGACCATAATTTAACACGCATGCGCCGGGGGAAATCTCGAACGGTCCAAAAGGGACCAATTTCCCTTCACTCCAAGCCCCATCCTTATAATCCGCCACGTACATTGTCTCGGTTTCCATGAATTCAAATCCCAGATGATAAAAGTCTATCTCTTCTGCTTTCATTCTAAAACCTTCCGATAATTTTTACAAAAAAAAATGAACCTAATGTAAAAAAATTTGTTTTAAATATTTCAAAAATGTTAATTTTATCTTTCAACCTAATAAAATTAAGAGGATTGTTGCTCTCATCAATCATGAGTTTCCTACCTTTTCCCTTCATTTTATATCATTTCCCCCATTCCTCCTATTTTCCGCGATTTTTAGGCATGACTCGGAACTCGTTGTTAAATCCATGAAAGAAAAAACGTCGCCCCGTCCAAAACCACAAAGTTAAAATTTTATTTTTAATATTACTACACAAGGTTCTCGTATAAACCGAATTGGGTTAACAATCGAACATGAGATCGCCCGGTTTCTGTAAAGTTTAGAGCCATCTGCTCGCACCAACATTTACCCTCCGGGCCCATTGCTGTTCTACAGAGCCAGAGTCGCTTAGTGGTGGAGCGTCAGCCTGCAGAGTTGATGACGGGAGTTCAATTCCAATGGGAGTGCCCTGCTGGAGAACCCTTCTCTCCTCTGGCTCCATCTTTATATTTCATGACTTCTGTTAAAACACGAGCTTGTTGGTTAAAAACTTTTCACTGCCTATTTTTGGCTCAGCATTATCTTAAAAAGAGCTTTATAATAGGTTTCCCATATCATCCCTTTTTAATCGTTTTAATTTCGCTATAATCTTCTATTCACGAGGGATGGAGATCCAAATTTTATTCTGATGTCAATACGTGATCGATCCTAACCCTAAATATTGTGGAGCAAGAAAGATAAATAAAATTAAATTACATAAATTTATTATATTAATATTATATCATCTATGGAAAAACTAAGTAATCGTAGGACTGAACAAAATTAAAATCGGGGAGATATTGATATGGTTGAGGAATATGACTTTTTATTCAAATGCGTAGTATTAGGTGATGGAGGGGTAGGAAAAACGGCTTTAACCCTCCGCTTCTCGAAAGGGTTCTTTACAGAAGATTATAAGATGACTATCGGGGTGGACTTTCATGTAAAAACCATTGCTGTTAATACTGAAGAGGGCGAATTGAAAGCTAAACTTCAGATTTGGGACACGGGTGGACAGGAACGGTTTTCCTCGATACGTCCCATGTATTACAAGGGCGCATTGGGAGGATTATTAATTTTTGACGTGACTTCTTATGAAAGTTTTCAACATCTGCCTAATTGGATTGAGGAAATTAGAGCAAACACGAATATAGTAATACCTTTATTATTAGTAGGCAACAAGAGTGATCTTGAAGATCAGCGGGCTGTTTTTGCTGAAGAAATAAATGATTTTACCCGAAAATTTAATTTATACTACATGGAAACTTCCGCCAAGACCGGAGATGGTGTTGGGGACTGTTTTTATATTCTTGCTTGTCTCATGATTGGTAAGGGAGTTCCGGAAAGGCTTATTGCTGAAAGCACCGTATTCGGCCCCGGAAATATTATTACGGCAACCTCTCCGGGGGTTCCAGAACCAGAAATATCTCATGCGGAGCCACAATATACTGAGCCACTTCGTGTTGAACCTGCTGCACCACTAATGGCCGAGCCCGAACCAGCAAGCGATTACATGCAATCGCCTGTTCCCGAACCTTTTAAAAAAGTGCCCCAAGAGCCTACCTATACTGAGCCAGAACCGGAACAAACCTACTTTTCCACAAATCCTTCTCCAGTGGAGAATGTTTCACCCCCTCCTTCTAATTACTTCTACACATCCAAAGAAGCTCCATCTAATGAAATGCCCGCGTTAAATCCTCCTCCCGCACCAAAGATAGAACGATCTTTTGATGAATTTTTGGGCAAGACCTCGACGCAAGATATTACTCCCCCACCGCGTCCACCTCAACCCACGCAAGGAGAATCTTATAAACCAAAAGTAATTCCCTTTTCTTCCAAAACACCGACACCAGTCCCTCCCCCCAAAGCATTTCATAAACCGACCATTGAAGAATCTCCTGTTAAGGAGCCTGAAGTAGCAGCACCGTTCATCTTACCAAAACGCGAAACACCAACAGAAACTCGCACCCCTTCCACGCCTTTCACGGGTTTTCCGACCGCTCCTATCAGTGAATCTTCCGAAACAACCCCTGAGGACGCCTCTGAAGAATTATCCAAAAAGGAGCGTAAAAAGCTGGAAAAAAGGAAAAAGAAAGAAAAGACCAAGGAAAATATATCAGGGGAAGAAGAAATTACCAGTCCTTCTTTTTTTGCTGCCATCCAAAAACCCGTGGAAGAGAAGGAACAGATGGCCGAAGAGGGAGCACCAAAAAGTAATTTATTTGAAACGTTATCTAAAAAATCAGAAACGTCGATTCCTTCTAAGGAGACGGCACCAGCTCCATTCGGGTTCCTGGAAAAGGCGGCATCCCCGAAAACTTCCGAAACCTTCTCATCCGTAAAAAAAGAAGGGAGCTCCATTCCAAGTACTTTTGCTTCTTTAGGTGCTCAGAAAAAAGCAGAAGAGAAAAACAAAGATATCGTCATTTGCAGGAATTGCGGGGCAATTCTTTCAAAAGAATACGCATTTTGCAATAAATGCGGGTCGGCACTCCGTTGAATTCACTTCCATCATAATTAAATCACTATTAATCTAACAGGATCCGATTCTTTTTTCACTAATTTTTAATTTTGCTGTTTCCCGCAAATGGGGCACACGTGCAAACTACTTTTTATTCTAGATTTACAGAAAGGACAGATTTTCAGCCCGCCTTCTTTTATAATCGGTTTTGGAGAACTTCCCGATTCTTCCTCCTTTTTGGAAAGTTGAACAATTTTGTTTGAAGGCTCGATGTGGAATTCTTTCTCATTTTTTACTGGAATAGTCTCTTCATCTTGAGATTCTCCCACGTGATAAAGAAAGAAATTGTTATCGTTATTTTCGATTACTTTTTCTCCATTGGGAAAATTCACTTCTATATAATAGATTATTACTGAGCCTTGGGAAACATCCGGGATCTCCGCAATGTAATAAAACTCTTCGTTATCCATCTTAATCTGGTACCAAGATTCTCCATTATCCGCGCTGAAAACCAATTGAACGGTTTCTATGGTAGAATCAAAATCCTCTTCCGAGATTTTGGCAATGATTTTGATATTTTTACTGGGGCTTGTCTTCGCTTCTTGCTCTTCTTTTAGATCCGAATCCCAGGGGGTATTACAGTTAGGACAGTTAGTGAACCAATTGGGATATTCCTTTTTACAATTCGAGCATGTTTTAGTAAAATATTTGGCGGTTTTTATATTAAATTCCCGCCTTTTTTTATCCTTAGCCATGAAATATCCACTAGTTTAATATTATTACTTATAAAATATTTAAGAAAATTAAGTCTTTAATATTTGTGTTATAAATATTTAAGCACTATTCCATGTCATCATGAAAATTAAAGCCAACCAAGTGAAATCAATTTTAACGGCTATAAATATCTTAATGGATATAAAAGTGCTAATAAGAAAAGCAGTTCCCAACTATGAATTTGATGAAAAACAAGCGCTTTTCTTCAAGGAACTAATTTCTTCTTTACAATCTCAATTAGAACCGATTTTTTCGGAATATAGCATGCTTGAAACGAATAAAGAATCAATAGAATCTCAAGAGAACGTGCTGCCTCGATTACGTGAGCTAATGGAGAAGGGAAATATTGCGTTAATCTCATCCAATACGATTAAAAAAAGATTAAAAAAGGTTGGTTTTGATCCCAGAAATTTATTTGTCACGGGAGGACCGCTATTTTTTGAAGATTATCGGAAAATTAGTCCCAATTTATCCGAGCAAGCATTAAAAGGCATTGAAAAAAAATGCCAAAACATGATAGAACAATTGAAAAAGGAAAATTGGAAGGATAAGGAGCTTCTCTTTATTCATGAAAAAGATAATCCCACCGATCAATTAATTTTGGAGAAAAAAGATGAAATTTCAAAATTGATTGGAAAGGAGGTTAAAACATTTAAAATAGAAACGTGGGAATTTTTAAATGAATCGTGAGGAAATTCTCAACCTGCTTCCTATAAGTACCACTGTAAAGTATCTTTCCTGCTAAAATTGCGCCCTCCGTGGTCCATGTTATATTATTAACTTGGAATAGGTCTGTTCATGTAAATCTATCCGAATCTCTACAATCATATTTTTTAATCACTTGATCTAAATGAACGGAAAGATCAATCTTGTAATGATTAGCAACACAGATGACGGAGAATAAAAGATCCCCGAGCTCCTCTCCCAAGCTCGAGGTATCATTGACTTCTCTCTTTGGTTTAATTCCCTCAAGATGATTAATTTCCCTCGATAATTCACCGAGCTCTTCCATGATGGAGGCAAGCATTGCCAAGGGTGACCAATAGCCACCATGATTCAAAATCCATTTTTCAATTTTATCCTGAAATTCATTAAGAGTGACATCCTTCATGATCATGGGAAGAAAGCTCTCATGGCAAAAAAAGCTTTGAGATATTGAGATATCCCCTGATTTATCCCCTAAATTAATATAAAAAATTTAAAGTCCCTCTGACAGTATTTATTATTTTTGATAACATGCCATGGTGATGTTCAATCAATTCCTTAATGATTTCTAATGTCAACCTTGATCTTATTCATGTTGGAGGTAATAATAATTTTCTCCTTGCTTATGCACCAAAAATAGCATTAACATTGAGGAAAATCTTTATTAAAGGAGCTGCATTGATTGAAGTAACAAAAGAGCGTTGAGATGTGATATCTTGATTAAATTAAATTTTTCTGGTAGTTATTATGATATTGGAGTTCAAGCAGGGAATTTGTTAAAAGCATCCTTTCAATTACCTCCTGCCACCAAACCAACAATAGAGTTTGCTCAAAAATGTCGCGAGCATGTCAAACAATATTCTCCCGGAATTCTCAATGAGTTACAAGGCATAATTGACATTACAGGATTTGATTCTACTCTATTAGATGCGTTTGTTTTATCGTTAGGAAAAGACATGATAGACCGAGCAAGAGAACTAGCTTTGCAAGGAATTGATTTTGGGTGCTCTTCTTTAGCTATTAGTAGCGATCATTCTGCCACAAATTCCCCATTATTTGCTCGAAATTATGATTGGACGGAATCTTTTAAAGAGTATTTTACTGTTATTAAGAATGATCCCAAAGACGGTATATCTAATCTTTCTTTCACGGATCATGCGGTTGGACGATATGGAGGAGTAAATAAAGCGGGATTAGCCATGAGCATGCACGTTATCCCCTTTTATAAAACAGAATGGAGTCCCGGGTTAAGAATGAATGTTATTACGCGATGGATTTTAGATAACTTCAAGAACACGAAAGAGGCGGTTAATTTCCTTGAAAAAATTCCCCACATATGCGGTCATATCTATTTAATTGCCGATAAAAAAAATAATATTTCGCGGGTTGAGACTGCAAAGGATGAAGTTATTGTAACAGATAGCACAGAGGGGTTCATGGCGATTACCAATCATTACGAAACAAAAAGGTTAAAAAAGCACGAAGATAAGAGGATTAACTTTCCCAATAGCCACGAACGACTCAATAAAATGCGAAATTGGTATGAAAGACGGGATTCTAAAATAACCATCGAGGAATTAAAATATTTTTTAAGTAGTCATGAAGAAGGCGTGTGTAATCATTTCGAATTTGGAGGAGATGTTACCAGCACTATTTGGTCTTGGATAGCTAATATTGGTACGGATGAAATTTTTATTTCTGATGGCTCTCCTTGTGCTCATCCATATGAACTTTTAAAATTTTAATTGTATTTTTTTACTAATTGCTCGTTCTTTATCTAATTCATCTAAAATTAAAAATCTTTTAAAAAAGGTGCTCTCTCCTGCGAGATTCCCATTCTGCCCTTTTTCCCTCGTTATATCGATTCACTTCACTATAGTATCCTGTTATGCGAGAATATACTTTTACATCCGTGGATTTGCACTGTGGACATGTCCACTGTCCTCCTCTAAACATTTGCACGCAAGAAGGACAATAGGTAAAATCCGTGGTGTATGTAAAATAGGCAGTATTTGTATTTAGGCAGATTTTTTTGGTAAGGTCCCATAGGCCTTCGATATCCGGCTTTTGCTCTCCCAACCATATATGAGTAATCACACCCCCGCTAACAATCGGATGAAAATCCCCTTGTTTTCTGATTCTCTCCCATAAAGGAACGTCAGCATCATAGCGGAGATGGCTTGAATTGGTATAATATGCAGAGTTACCGCTGGATTGAGGAATAGCTTTTTTGGGAAAATGTTTTAAATCCAATCTCGCAAATCTATTGCTGGATGCTTCTGCAGGTTGTTCCCACAATGAATAAGCTTTATTATCACGCTCCGTCATTGTATTGCACTTTGCGACCATGTATTCCAATATTTTTTTCCCTAACGCATATGCATCATTATTCTCATGTAGTTCAGATCCAGTTAAACTTTTTACAGCCTCATTCAATCCGGTAAAACCAATTGAGAGGTTCTGATCTTGAAGCTTAAAAATTGGTTCGCCATTTATTTTTCCACTACATAAAGGTAAATGCCCCGTCTTCAACCGCTTTTCCATTAAATCCCATTTTTTTCTCAAGATCCGGGCAGATAACTCCATCTTTTTATCCAAGATCTTTAAATACTCCTCCTCATCCTGAGAAAGGTACGCGTATCTCGGTAAATTTAAACTCACGCTTTGAAGCGATCCAATTGTAACGTACTTTTCCCAGATATTAGTAAGTTTTCTTTTTTCGGGGTCTAAAATGCATTTGCTAATTATTTCATCTCCTCGAAGAAATTTTCTGCAGCATTGACTGTGAATTTCATCGGGCATCCAATCCGGACACATGTTTAAAAAGTACGGTGTCCCCATGGTAGCAGCTTCTTCCATTAATTTCAAGTAGGACGGTTCAAACTCTCGCAACCATTCCTTTTTGACTTTTACTTCATGTTTTGGAAACGCAAAGAGTTTGCCGCTGGAATCTCCCTTGATGTACACGTCTGTTAAAGCATCAAATAATTTCAAGCATTCTGCCTTATAATCTCTATAAGTACCTACAGTTTTACCATGGGGGCCTATTGCTGGTATTTCCATTAAACTATTAGGAATGGTGGGGATGCAAGATATGGATGTGAACGGTACTTGGCCACCTCTGGCCGCAAAAATCTGATTCGTTTCGAAAATGAGGCATTGCATGCATTGTTCAATTTCTCGAACAGAGATTCCCTTAGCAAACGGAGCAAGAAACGGGGTCAAATAATCGAAGCCCTGTCCCCCACTAAATTCCCCTTGTATGGTTCCTAACCATTTGGCAAGATGAGTCACGGCTACGCGTAAACTACCTGCGGGAGAAGATTTGCTACAATGCGTCCAGCTGGAAACGGGGGGTAATCCATGTTCCAAGATCATTCGTGCATCCCATGATTGACAAAAAGGCCTTAAATCAAAGTACCTTAGCATGTGAACGTGAATATCCCCATATAAATGAGCTTTAGCTTCTTCAGAATCTAAAATCCTTAAAAGTGCATACTCCTCCGAGATTTTATTGGCTGCCCAGTGATGAATGCTTTCTGGATTCATGTCTTGATTGGCATTTTCATTGACTCCTTGATTTAATATTGCTTCATAATCCATTAATGGCATTCCTATTCGAGTATATAATTTTCTCTCTTCCTCAAAATGTTGTTCGGAAAGAACAGAGCAAACAATTTCTCGAATATGAGGGCCCGAAAGAAACTTGATCCCCGATGATATGATCCGCCTGACCACAATTTCAGTTATTAGTTCTGCCGAATCTGGGTCCATGCCCGTTTCTATCATGATACTCTTTTGAATCTTGGATGGATCAAACTCGACCATGTCTCCTTCCGTCCTGAAAACGCGGGGAAGAAGTCGTTTTAAATAATTATACTTCCCCAAATTGCCCACGGACTTATTGTTTCTTTTTTCTTGAGATGTTATTAAATCCATTTTTTCTCCCTTGGTATATGTTTATTCAAATTCAGTTAACGCAAAGGGTTAGTTATAAAGCTTAATGATTTTGTCGGAAGAATAAATAAAGTTCTCTCAACTATTATTGTGATGATTATAATCAATGCATTAGCTGATTCGATATGAAAAATTATTTACTATTCAATTTAAATCTATTTTATTAAAAAATTAAATAGTCATAAAGACCATCTCGATTGATTAGGCAATATACGTTTGAATATTAGTATCATGAGAGACTAGGAATTTTCTGATTTCTATCTACTTGAGAAAATGTCGGATATTGGCTCCCATCTTCTTAATTTTCCTTTATTTATATTTTGATCTAACTTTTCATGTGCTAAAAGAAGGAAGAATGATTCAAAATCACGATTTAGAAAGAACTTAAAACTGATAGATTGCAACAGAGAAAATAGCAAACATGCAAAAAATGAATTCTCCTACAATCCAATCAATAAAAAATTGACGCGTCAACAATTCATTATTCTTGATTTTTGTTGCTAATCCAAAGCTTAAGGCGCCCGAAGTACCCAAAAATATTATTATCGTAAAAGAGCTAGCATCTAAAGTGAGCTCAATTATTTCTAAAAGTGTATCAAAGAAAACCCAGATACCTAGAAAAAATCCGAGCAAAATGAGGAAAAACCAACCCGAAAACCTAATAATTTTTATAAAAGGATTTTCTTCTTCGGGTACCTTTTTTGGAGCTCTATCTTTTGCTTTAATTTTTTTGGACATTAATGATTCACTCATTCAAGAGGATATTTCTTATATTACTATATGAACATTACGTAAATAATCTCTCTCTTTTCACGTTCTATTTTTTAAAAATAATATCGCCTTAGCTATGTCTCCTTGATGTTCAATTAATGCTGCTTCTGCTTCCTTTTTATCAACATTCGATTGTGCCGCAACTAGCATGATGTCTTCTTCAGTTATAGTAGGTTTAATTTCTTCCTCATGTATGGATTCTATGACTTCACCAGGTTGTTCGGCATTAATTGTTACTTGATCTGGGGTTAATTTTACCGCTTCTCCTATTACTTGATAAATTTCTTGTCCGGCTTGTTTCATCAACACTATTTCAGGTTCTTCAATAACCAATGTCTGATTCGGTTGTTCAATAATAACTCGCGTTGCTTCAATGGGTTCCATGTCTATTCCTTGTTGTTGCATCTTTCGCCTCATTTGTCTGGAACTGAACTGGGATCCCCCTTCTCTCTTCTTTACCATTTGAGCTCTTTTTGGACGAGCTTTCTCTTTTTTCTGCATCTCTTTAGGTAATTTGACCATTAATTTCATCACCTTTTTTCTATACTCATGGATTAATTAAATGCATGAAAACTTTTTAACTTTTTAACTTTATAAGTTTTAATTTGAATTTAATCCCTTCCTTACATTTATTGCGATCCCTTGATTAAAAGAAATTACATGACTAGGAGGGAGTTTTAATCTGCCAAGGGCTAGCAACTCATCCTCTTGATTTACAACAATGATCTCATCAAGTGGGCGCAGCATTCCATCTAGATTTACGACATGCTTGCAAAACACGTTTCTCCCATTCCGAATGTATTCCGATATCTCACTTAATACCACGACCCTCAATCTGGGAGATTTGGTGTTCTTAATAATTTTTTCTGCGGACAAAAAACTTAGGGTAAAAAGACCATTATTTGGTCTTAAATTTAATAATAATTTGTCCTCCTCATAGATATATCGGATCTTGCCGGTATTCTTTGATTTCCGCAGTTCAATTCGGTTTAGATTATTAAATAAAATATCCGTGATGGAAGGACCAAATTGGTAATCAGCAATAGCCTTTAACTTGCGTAGATCAAGGATGATATTAGGATCCATTTTAATCTCTTCCATCGATTTAAAATCTAATCAAAAAATAGAAAGGTAAAAAATTAAAGTAAGAAAGATTCTAAGAGTAAAGCTTAGAATCCGAAGCTTGTTCTCTGGATTTTTTCATTACTTTATTTACCGCATCAATAAAATCTTCGAAAATTATTTTTTCTGCTTCTTTTCTAATGGCAAACATCCCCGCTTCCGTGCAAATTGCTTTAATATCCGCTCCCGTTGCTCCTTCTGTTAAGGTAACTAATTTTTTAAAGTTAAGATTTTCATCAATTCTAAGATTTCGGGAATGAATTTTGAAAATTGCTTCTCGTCCTGCTTCTTCGGGCATTGGAAATTCAATGATACGGTCGAATCTGCCGGGCCTTAATAATGCGGGATCCAAGATGTCAATACGATTTGTTGCTCCAACAATTTTCACATCCCCTCTCTGCTCAAATCCATCTAACTCACTGAGTAATTGCATGAGGGTACGTTGAACTTCTCTATCTCCTGAAGTAGCAATTTTTAACCTTTGGGAGCCAATAGCATCTAATTCATCAATAAATAAAATGGTAGGAGCTTTTTGCTTTGCTAAACTAAATATTTCTCTCACTAATCGAGCTCCTTCTCCAATGAATTTTTGCACTAATTCCGAACCTATTATTCTAACAAAAGTTGCTTCCGTTTCATGAGCGACCGCTTTAGCTACTAATGTCTTCCCAGTTCCTGGAGGACCATATAATAACACCCCCTTTGGAGGTTCAATACCAATATTTTTAAACAATTCTGGTTTGCGCAAGGGTAACTCCACGGTTTCTCTTACTTCTTGCAATTGATCTTGTAAACCTCCCACATCACTATATGAAACATCCGGTACGGAATCTATCAGTTCCATGCCTTTTACGAGAGGATCCAATTTAGTGGGCAATACTTCCATGATAGCAAAGGTTCTTTGATTCAATGCAACTCTCATTCCAGGATCGAGCTTTTCATTTCTCACTTTCCTGCTGGTGTTAACTACAAAGCTTGGACCGGTGGAACTTTTTACGATGGCTCTTCCATTTTCATCCAAAAGATCCACCACTGTAGCTGAAACCAAGGGAGGCTCTCTTAATCTATCAATCTCATTCCTTAAACTGTGTAATTCCTGTTCTAATCTTAATCTCTCTGCATCTAATAGTTGTTTCTCGGTCTCCAAATTCCTTAGCCGTTTTTCAAGATGACGGGTATAAGTGATCAAATATTCGCCATCTTTGGTACTTTCTTCTTTCTTCTTCTTATCTTTAGTAGTCGTCATAAATTTTTTTTTTTCTAATTAATAATATAATAAATTAACAGTAATATAAATGTGAATAAACTACCACATTTATAATAACAAAAAGAGAGAAACAAAAAAAAAATTTATACTTTATATTTTATAACATAAGATCGGGTGAAACCATAGAAAATTTTACCGTTTTCTTCTTTATTTATTATATATAAGTTAAATTAATTATAAAGGAGGTTATACATTCTAATGTCGAAACTTCGTTCCACCGAATGTGAATTATGTGGTTCGATCATATGGGGAAAAGGGCAAACCGTAATAATAGAGGGAGCTAAAATGATAGTATGTCCAAATTGTGCTCAATACGGGAAAAGGATCGTCGAAAATCCTCAAACTCCCTCTACAAGAAAACCCTCAACATCAACCCCTGTTAATAAAACGAAATCCCGTGTGTATGATAAGGAAATTGAAGAACCTTCCACGGAAATCGCAGAAGATTACGCAATAAAAATACATCAAGCTCGCATGCGGAAGAATCTCACTCAAGAAAAATTTGCCCAAAAGATTCATGAAAGGGGTTCTCTTATTCGTCGTATTGAAGCGGGAAAGATTAAACCCCCAATACCTTTAGCTCGAAAAATAGAAAAATTTCTAGGGATTAAAATCGTAAATGAAGTAAAGGAAACTCCGGTTGATTACGAGGGATACTTAAAGAAATCAACAGGAAGCAATTTAGGCGATATTGCTTTCATAAAGAAAAAAAAATGATTAACTACGTATCCGAAGTAATTTTAAATTGCTCTGAGATGATTATTCTTTTCTTTAGTAACTCGATGATTGCCTGATTGTCCTGAGCTTTAAGGGCATTTCCACATTTGGGACATCTAAAATTGAGTTCATACGCCTCATCAAAATTATATTTGACTGTTTTATCCTGGCAACTCTCGCACACGAAGAAATAATTATTTTCCTCGAATCTCAGCTTATCCCTCAATTTTCTTTGGACTAACTTCTTCTTTTCTAATAATAATTCTTCAATTCGATCGAATTCGTGCCACCAGAAATATATAAACCATTCCAGAGTTCATGCTAAACGCAAAAACTTTCCCGTGGATTTATCACGAATTCTTCGGAATTGTGCAAGTTTTTCTCCATATAATTTATATAAAGTTTTTCGAACGGTATTCAATTTCAAGATTTCTTCATCATCTGGCTCGAAATCGACTTTTTTACCGCTTTTTTTTATCCGCTCCTTGATATTCTCCGTAATTTCCTCGTCGGTGATGTTTTCGTTCGCTGAAAGAATCAGTTCTTTCCCGACTTCTATGGCAATATCTCCTCCTATAATGAAAAGAAAAGATTCCAAGTATTTATTTAATTCTTCCATTCTTACTTCCATTTTAGCTTTTTAATTAAGTTATATAAGATAGGAACAAAAATTAAGTTTTCTTTTTATTCAAGGACTCGCGAGTATTATAAGGCGTTCTCTTAATTGATCATTTTACCTTTTTAAATATTGGTTCTCGTTTACCTATACTTTTAAAAAGAAGGTAAAATTATAGATTCCTTGGTTCGAGGCGTAATAATAACCCTATACTCGGGTTTAATCATACAACAATAGAGTATTGCTTTTTAAAATCTTTACCATCCACGCTTATGATGCGCTCTAATTCCCCTTTTCTTATTGCCAGGCTTCGTAATAACTTCGAATCTTTCAAGTTTTTCGGAACTTCAAGGTCTGATATTTTATAATTATTCATGAGGGAAATTTGCTTCCATTCTTCAGGAATTTCACCTTGAAAATCAAAAAGAGCGGATTTAATCACTCTATTAACATTATCCTTGTTAGTTTTTAAAACCCCGGTACAAAAATTTACCATCGAGTTAATATCTTCCTCCATGGGTTGTTTTTTAGAGGGTTGCGGGAGTCTTATTTTCGTGGAAACCTTATAGTTAGCATCATTTTTAAAATTTATTAGTAAATATGCATAGGTTCTGAAAGCTTCTATTATTTTTAATAATTTTTCTCTACTTACTTCCTCCGAGAAATCTGCCTTAAAATTCTTGGTTTGACCTGTTGATGCTTTGAGCCCCCAAGTCAACCCTAAGTCCGCTATTCTATCGGAGATATCTTCTGTAGTGATTAAAACCCCCTTTACACTAATGTTACTTTCAGGAAGAGCTTGAATCACGATTTCTTGTATCAAATCTTCATAGTCTCGACTACCTTTTAATGTGATTTTTGAACTGGTTTTCGCGATCTTTAAGGCAGGACCCGAAAATACCCCACGAGAATATTTAGTGAAGTGACGATGAACGTCCATGTGCTTTTCCGCTGGATCTTTTAATTGTGGTGTATTTACCACTTGCTCTAAAAAGTGCATGGTTATTTCTCCTTTTTAATCGCTGTTCTTTACTTTTTATACATTTAGTAAGTGATCATAACTAATATTTTTATTGAAAAAGTTAAAAATAGGTCATTAATTATTTATTTACAGAACCATGATTGCTTGGAACCCTACATGGACGATTTTTTCGGTCATCTACCTTTCACAAGAAGAAGCTAAATTTAAAAATCTAGCAGACCTTCCCTCCATCGCATTATGGGTTCTTGGCTGGATATTTTTGGTTTTGGGATTGACATTCTTTTTGGTCTTGGTATTATACACGAGATATAACCGGGAAACCTCCATTCGGTTATCCATTATTACCATCACCTTCGGATCCTTCTTTTTAGGATTATTTTTGTATTTCTTATTTCTAAATTTTGGACTTTAATTTTATAGAGTAAGAAAGCGAAATTCTCCAGTAACAGTGCCTCAGAAAATAGATTTATCGCAAGTTTTACTCCCTTTTCTCAAATAAAAAAGGTTTATATATCATAGGATATAATTTTTATAAAATACTTCATAATTAATACACACCATTCTTAATAAAAAAGAGGAATTCAAATGTTATTTCAGTTGGGCTCAACTCTACTCACGATATTGGCGATAATTATTGCTATTATTATACTAACCTTGATAATTTATGCCATTGTTATCGTATTAGAGTCCAAAGCCAAAGCACACGATAAAAGATTGATGATTTTTCTTTTAGCGGTAATAACCGTCTTGCTCTTACCGATTATTTTAGGCGTGTTAGGTCTGATTTTAGGAGCAATCGGAGATCTTTTTGCTGGAATCCGGAACTTAATTGATGGGGGAGGAGCTAATTACGTGGTGCGTTTAGTTCCTATCTTAGGCTTTCTCATCCTTTTGGTTTTCACAAAATACCTCATAGACATACCATGGGATCATGCCACTTGGATATCACTGCTTCTGCTTTTTATAATGTACATACTTTTCTCGATCGTACCGGAAACTTATGCCGTATTAGGATTCGGATTATAATTTTATATCTAAAAATCTTTTTTTTATTTATTTTTTAAGTTTTAAATTTTACGTAAAGACTATAAAAATACATTTAGTAGCAAATAGTAAGTAGTCAATTAATCCTCTTTTAAATTACTTCAACCATCCTTAAAACAGTTAATACTCGCATAAAAAACAGAAAAATAAAGTAAAAAACAAAAAAACGAGAATAAAAAAGTGACTAATATAATTAAATAACTTCTTTTAATTGTAATCTCGGTGCCAGCCCTAAGCTCATCATCTCTTGCAAGAGTAATTTAAAAGCATACGAACATACTACTTTTGAGATGACGGTACCTTCACCGCACACCGGGCAATATCTCTTATCTCTATTGCGGTCATAAACGGCTAATAATCCACACTTTTCGCAAACTAAAATGACAGAGCTATCGGATTCATCAAGCAATCTTTCTTTTAGTAATAAGGCCGACCCATGGCCCACCAAGCAATCACGTTCCATTTCCCCGAATCTTAATCCTCCCTCTCTCGCACGCCCTTCCGTGGGTTGTCTCGTGAGAATTTGCACGGGACCTCGGGCGCGAGCATGAACTTTATCTGCGACAAGATGATATAATTTTTGATAATAGATGGGGGCACAATAAATTCCTACCTCATATTTTTCCCCCGTGATTCCATTATACATGACTTCTCTGCCGTTAAATTCAAAACCCGCGGCAAGCAATTCTTCTTGTAATTTAGTTATATCCTTCCATTCAAAGGCCGTCGCATTTCCCAGCTTCCCTTCAGCACAAGCAATTTTACCGCTGATTCCTTCAAATAGTTGACCTAAGGTCATCCGAGAAGGCATAGCATGAGGATTAACGATGATATCTGGAATTACACCCGAAGAAGTAAAGGGCATGTCAATTTCCGCTTGAACCAAGCCCAACACTCCTTTTTGTCCGTGCCGGGAGGAAAATTTATCTCCTAATTCCGGAATTCTCAAATCTCTGACTTTTATCTTTACTAACTTATTTCCATCTACTGTTTCAGATATAATGACAGTGTCAACAATCCCCTTCTCATTATGACGCATGTTTTTCGAGGTTTCTCGACGATTCGGCTGCATTAATTCGAATTCTTCATATGATTTTATGAATCTCGGGGGGGAAGTCCTTCCAATTAAAACGTCTCCTCCATCCACCTTAGTTTCTGGTTCGATTATTCCATCCTCCTCAGATAATAATCGGTAAGATTCGGCAGACTTAAATCCCCGCACGCCTCTTTCAGGAATCTCAAATTTATCTACTTCTCCGCCGGGATATTTCCTTTCTTCCGCATCATAGGTCCTGAAAAAATGAGATCGTGCTAATCCTCTTTCAATTGAAGCTTTATTAATGATAATAGCATCTTCAATATTAAAACCCTCAAAACTCATCATCGCAATGATAAAATTCTGACCGGCAGGACGCTGATTAATTCCTATGATATCCATGGGACTGGTATTCACTAAGGGTTGTTGCGGATAATGTAGGGTATGTCCTCTGGTGTCCAATCTAAGATGCATGTTAGCTGCAAATAATCCTAACGCCTGCTTTACCATTCCTGCTTCATACGTGTTTCTGGGTGATTGGTTGTGTTCCGGAAAGGGGATGATGGAAGCACATATTCCTAATATTGCGGCGGGAGATATTTCTAAATGCGAGTGTTCGGCAGTGATGTCTTCTTCAAACATTGCAATCAAAGCATTCTCCTCCTCTTCTGCATCCAAGTATTCAATAATCCCTTTTCGGATCAAATCGGACCAGATATATTTTCCCTGTTTTAATTTATCGATATCTTCTCGAGTAATTAACAATTCCTTATTTTTTAAAATAAATAAAGGCCGGGTTGCCCTTCCTTCATCACAATTAATTTGAATTTCATTTGAATCATTATAAAAGCCTATGTTAACAAACTGACCGATTTCTCCCTTTTTTCTTTTCTCTCTGAGTTGACGAATGAATTGATTGTGTTGTTGATGAATGCCCACTAATTTACCATTCAAGAAGACCTTGACTTTCTCTCCCTTGACATTTTTTACTTCATTGATCGGGATGACCCCCAGATCAACCAATATATTTTCAATTATTTTCTCATCGGTTCCCACCGAAATAATGGAAGCAAGACCCAGATTCTTTACGAGACCACAATTTGGTCCTTCGGGAGTTTCTGCAGGACATATCTTTCCCCACTGAGTAGGATGTAAATCACGGGCTTCAAAATGGGGTTGACTGCGGCTTAAAGGGGATATAACCCTTCTTAAATGACTTAGCGTGCCGATATGATTCGTCCTGTTAAGCAACTGGCTCACTCCTGCCTTACCACCAACCCAGTTCCCCGTGGCTAAGGCATGTCGAATCCTTTCCGTAATAACATCCGCACGAACTGCCGTTTTAATATTGGGTGCTCTACCCCGCACCGCCGTTCTTTCTAATTGATATTTAATATCTTTTACTAGATTTAAAAATGCTACTCGAAATAAAGAAGTGAATAACTCTCCGGCTAACTTTAATCGCTTATTCGCGTAATGATCTTTATCATCGGGTTCCCTAAACCCTAAGGCAAGTTCCATGACTTTCTGGGCCATTTGCCCCAAATAATATGCTTTTTTAATGCGATCTTCTTCAGCATTTCCGATATGGGGTAATAGATACCTGTCCAAAACCTGGAGTGCCCTTCTGATACGATAATCCTTCGTTTGCCCAATCGCAACCCTTTTTCCAATATAATCCAGCGCATTTTGCTGGGACTTTTCGGGATCCTTTAAGACTTGAATTTCAGAAGCAACATCCACGACTGGGATTAATTCTCTCTGAATTTCTTCATTTTCAGAAATTGCTTCAAAAATTTCCCTGTCAGAATGCAGTCCTAACGCTCGCATGAGAATTGCTAAGGGGATCTTGCCAGGAACCGAAGGAAAAGAAACGCGCAAGTTTCCATCCTTTTTCCTTTCAATGGTAACCGGAGCTCTAAACCCGCTTCTCGTAGAAAACACTTTTGCTTGATGAGTGGCACTGGAACTCCTGCTGGCTTCTTCCGCCAAAATTCTGTTGGGTGCCAAATCTTCTTGGGTAACTAACACTCGCTCAGTACCGTTTATTATGAAATATCCGCCAGGATCTAGGGGATCTTCTCCTCGATTAATTAATTCTTGTTCGGAAAGATTTTCAAGAGGACATCTCTTGCTCTTCAACATGATGGGAATTTTTCCAATGTATATTTCCAAGGTTTCTTCATTTTCTTCTCTTTGAGTCCTCTCATCAATAACCACGGGAGTCATTTCTAAAGTGATGTCTGCTGCATAACTCAATTCCCGAATACGAGCCTCGATGGGTGTAATTTCCATGGTAGCTCCGTCGGCTTCCCTCACTTTAGGGGTTCCGACCTTGATCTTTCCAAATTTAATTTTAAATCCCGGAATGTCCGGAACGACTTCTCCTGATTCTGCTACAATGTCTTGCATCTCATGTTCAATAAAATTGTTGTAACTATCAAGATGTTGCCTTACAAGGCCCAGCTCATCAAACATGCGCCTTAAAATGCTCCATTTATCAGAATTAGTTAATGTCATGGTTTAAATTAAATGTTATAAATTCTATAGAAGTAGTCTCAATATAATTAAATAATTCGACATTTCTAAAATATTTTTTCTTTTTTGTACACGCAAATACCTCACTGAATCCCTTCCCAAACGCGTAAAAATGCATTGAGGAAAGAATAATGGATTTATTCATTCATTAAGACTTCATTTGAATACAAAACGATCCATGATCTTGGTTAAGATCGTTCTCTTTTAACATAACGGAAATATTCTATTTTCGACACGGTTGTCCCTGATTCTCTAACGATTTTGACCACGTCTCCCTCCTTTGCCCCGATAGCAATGGATACTGGGTCCTTCTCATATATTTGGGGCAAATCATTAAGGCGTATCTTGTATTTCTCTAAAAGTTCTTCCGTCTCTTCTTTCGTTAAAAGTACGTGTTGAGGGACGAGTATATGACGAAGAACGTCAATCTTTTTCTTTTTTCCCAAAAAATAAATCCTCTCTTCTCGTGAGTTAATCGATTATAAGTATTCCTCGTAAAAAAATTTTCTTATTATAATTAATATTTAGGAATAATTAGGAAAGGTGAACTTACAAATTAAAAATACAATTAAATAGCCAATAACCGCTACGCTTGCAAATGATTTCAACTCGAGCATTCTTGAAATGCGATGTTAAATACTGATAAATGAAAGGGGCTCCCATTTTTTTCCGGACTACAAATTGGAACCATCCCTTCTCTTTTAAATAATCTGGTATAATATTACATAGATTTAAAAATTCTTTTCTCCCCTTTCTCTGGGGGGGATTCATATAAATTCCATCAAATTTTTGGTTTTTTTCTTTTATTGGCTCGAAGTAATTTCCTTCTAAAACATTCACCCTCTTTTCACTAATCGGTAAATTTAGCTTCACGTTTTCCTTTGCACACCAGATGGCACGCTTGTTAATATCAATCATGTAAATAATGCTTTTAGGAGACTCATGGCCCACCACGATACCAATTGGACCATAGCCGCATCCCAAATCTAATAAAAAACTTTCTTCAGTAGGGATATACATGTGCTTAATCATGACCTCTGTTCCTAAATCAATTTTCTTATATGAAAAGACTCCGGGAAGCGTCTTGAAAATGTAAAGGTGCCTCTTTAAACTGGCAGATACGGTATGTATTTTGATATCCCCATCGGGACTCCTTGAAAAATAATGAGAATTCTCGCCATTCATCTTAATCTTGTACATGCTCTAATTCTTTACTTCCAAGAGGGATAGACGTTGCGTTCCATGAAAATCTTGTTGGTCTTAGCCATTATGCCCGATTTTGCCTTCAACATTTTAATCGCATCAGTTGTAGCAACAGCAAGTCCAATCAGTTCTTTCTTGAGTGTCATGAGTGCTACTTGCATTTGAGGTTTTATTCTGGCATCGATATAACAAATCCCCGCGGAGGCAAGATCTGCACCATGGCAGACGGCGTCAACCGCAGTATCACGTATGTAGATCTTTGGAACATGCTCCACCATTTTTTCCATGGGCATCAGGAATTTCTTTAAGTATACCTCATTCCCTTCTTGTTCATAAATTGTTAACGCGTCCTTTAAATCTTGTAAGGTAATCAGATTTTCTTCTTCTCTAAAATTCCCCACCCTCGTCCTCCTCAACTCGAGCATGTGGGCTCCCGAACATAGCGCTTCTCCAATATCATAGCAAAGCTTTCGTATGTAAGTCCCCGCCTCACAACCCACGCGAAATAAGGCATGAACATCTTCGATTTCAAGAACTTGCGTGTAGTATATTTCTCGTGCTCGTAATTTTCGGGCTACTGAAGATTTCAAAGGAGGACGCTGGTATATTTTTCCCGTGAAGACCTGGAAAATCTTTTCTATTCGCACTCGAGTTTGAGGAGAATGAAATCTAATTACTCCCACATATTCTTTTCCCGCAGATAATAGCGTGGAAAGGACCCGTGTCGCTCTTCCCAACGCACAGGGTAATACTCCCGTCACCTTGGGATCTAAGGTGCCTCCATGCCCTGCCCGGGAAACATTCATGATTTTCTTTATCCAAGATACCACTTCATGACTTGTCGGACCACTCGGTTTATCCAAGTTTATTACTCCATATTCGAAAAGGTCGAGAACGGTTCTTTCTTCTGGTTTACATCCATACTCCGGACTGGACTCCTCGTGGGACTTAATTAATAGCTCTTCGGGCTCATCCGCGGGTAATTTATATTTTTCCATGCAATCAATACATGTGAATGTATTTTAGAGATTTAATCGAGCATCTCTTTATTTAATAATTAAAGAAAGCAGACCTTATCTTACTTTCTCTTTTTATCCTTTTTTCAAGGTATCATGGTTTGAAAATAAATCCCACATTGGTGATTAAAAAATTATTGAATATAGTTCTTTTTTAAAACCAAGTTTTTACCAAGAAAATATCGGAACTTGTTATCAAGGTTAAGTATGGCGGGCTATAGGGGATACTCGAAAAAGGGTGGAATTTCCCTCTTTTTTCGAACCCCTGACCGTCAGGTTTCTCCTTTTTGAAAGATTAAAAGCCTGCTGCGCTACCTGTCTGCGCCAATAGCCCAAATGCGCCGAATCTTGAATTATAAGCAATAGAAAGAAATTAAATAGCCTATAATAGTATGAAATTAAATCATTGATAATATAAAACTTTTACTATCTGGACTGAATAAGCTTTCTTTTCGGTCTGTTTCAATCCTTTTCAATAAGGTGTACAAACCCATGGGATTTGAGTTCAAGGCGCTCACTTTCCTTTAGAATATATATTTTTTCCGTGAATATGATTTTTCCAATTTCGAGAAGGGCACCGCCTTGTCTTTTGACCTCTTCTCGCGCTTTCTCAAGATTGCTTGGATGAATAATAAATAGATGAATAAATTCTTCGCCCGCATTAAAAACCAGTTCTTCTAAGGGAACTTGCGTTTCCTGGGAATATTGCAAGGCTTCTTCATGGATGAGGTTTTCATCAAATCTGATTTCGAATCCAAGACCCGAATTAGATAGCATTAAATCTTGGAGAGATTTGGCAAGCCCATCGGATGAGTCAATGCTTGCTGTGGCTAAATTCTTCTCAGCTAAAATCAAAGCTTCTCGTCCTAAAATCCGGGGTTCTAATACCGCTTGAATGGATTTTTTATATTTTAAGAGCGTATTTTGATTATTCTTTTTGCTGAGCAAGATGTCAAATCCAGTTCCCGTCAATCCGAATTTGCTGTTAATCGCAACAATATCCCCTACTTGAATTCCCCCTCTCGGAATGATCTTGGATGCTTCTTGAACTCCAAAGATAGTAGGGCTAATTATCAGTTCTTTGGTTTCATTCACGTCTCCTCCAATATAATCAATATTCCATTCCTTGCAAGAATCCACGATCCCCTCCACGAGATGTTTAAAGTCCTTTAGTAGCATCTCCCTATTCAACCCCAAGGAGATCATGACTGCTTTTGGAAGGACACCCTTCACGATGAGATCGCTGAGATTCATTATCACGGCTTTATGTCCCATTTGATAAAAGGACATTTGCGGAGGGGCATCCGTGGTGGATACTAACATGTCCGTGTTAAAAACAAGGGTTTGCTTTTTTTTCTTATCGGGAGAAATAAGCTCTTCCATTGAAAAATAAAAACAATCGTCTCGATTAAGCGAATCTCCCATTTTTTCCGAAATGATCTTTTCAATTTCCTCAATTAATTTTATTTCTCCGACTTGTTCTATCTTGCGCTCATCCGCATTCATTTTATTGGTTCCTCCTATTCAAAAAATTCTTTTTAGTAAGGCATGACTAAGAAAGAAGGAAAAGAGATATTTATTTTTCTTTCTATCACTTTTATTAAACCGTTCCAGGTAAAAAAATCCATGGTTCTAATAAATATGCTTGGGGGAACTTTAAATAATTAATGCATGCTAAAAATAGTTTAAAAAGGAATTTCAATAGGTCTCGCGATAACGCATTATACCAATTTAAAGAGGATATCAGTGGATTAAAATAATAATAAAAAGAGTGCCTCTTTAGAAACACCTTAGACTTCGTTCTCAATTTCTATCATTCCCCCTAATAAAATTTTTAATTTATCAATACCTTAATTCCTTATAACTTTAAGAATGCTCACTTTAGGTTTCGACACGTTTGAGAGGCAAAACTACGCCATTGCGTTGTTCTTTGCCTCGATTTAGCGAAAAGAGGCCTCTGTAACTCAGGTGGTAGAGTGATTGATTCGTATATACTAATTCTTGTTAAGCATGGCAAGAATTAGGAAAGAAACATCAATTTGCCGAGGGTTCAAATCCCTCCAGGGGCTTATTTTAACAATTAATTTAAAAAAATTATCCAATTTAAGGTCACAAGACGGATTTTTTTTAAATTTGATAAAATCCATAAAATAAAAAAGAACTGCAAGGATTTAATTTGCTTCAAGATGAATGGAAAAATTAAACGAAAGATTCTCCAAATTTTTTTCTTAAAGCTGTTCCGTGATTACATGTCGTTTTATTAAACGCAATGCCAATATTTCGAATGCATCGTTAATATTCTCTCCCGTTAAGGCACTGGTTTCGATATAGGGAACATTTAGCTTTTCTGCCAGTTTTTCTCCTTCTAAAGTAGAAACTACCCGTTCATTTTCGAGATCAATCTTATTCCCCACCAGAATTTGAGAAATTTTAACCGATGCTTTTTGAATTTCTCCGTACCATTTTTCCACGTTATCGTAAGTCTCTTTTCGTGAAACATCGAAAACTAAGATGCCTGCTTCCGCATTTGCCAAATAATTTTGGCGAACCCGAGCAAACTGTGCTTGCCCTGCGAGATCCCATATAACGAACCTAACAGAACTTCCCAAATTTTCAAAATTGCACTCTTTTTTCATGATGGATGTTCCGATGGTGCTTTTATAATCTTTATCGAACGTATTTTCTACAAAACGATGAACCATGCTGGTTTTACCGACTCCCCCGTCACCTGCAAGCACCAGTTTATAGGCATATTCTCCGGATTTAATCTTTATTTTTTGTAGAGTATCCATTTTTCTATCAATTACATCTTGCTCATCGCTGGAAGTGATCTTTGGTATTACAGGACTCACCGTCCGTCCATCAAAAATTCTGGAAATTTTTTCAGCGGCAATGTAAGCAAACGGAAATACCGGATCCACGCCTGCAACTGCCTTTAAGACGGTAATGAAAACAGCTTCGGGCCCTGCTTCACAAAATATTAATCGATATTCTTCCGTGTCAAAAGTACCCGTTCCAAACGAACCTGAATTGAATTCTTGAGTTATGCGCTTTAACACGGGCTCCACGATGGCACTAACGCCTCCGATTACTGCTTCATCAATCTCGCTCTCTCCCGAAGAACCCGATGAGGTCAAGGCATCCATGACAAGCCCATCCCGATTTACGATGATGGCGGCGATCAAATCTTCTCCGATGGATTGTTGATACCACTTTAATAGGGCTTCCAACTTTTTTCGGTCCACAGACATATCCAATCCTTTTATTCGATAGGAATTTTTCTTGAATCCATTGATTCTTACATAAAACCATGTAAGTTTATCAATAAAAATTTATTTACTTTTATTCAAAATCGGTAATTATTAGCATGATTGAAATTAAAACATGAAAGGTTAGAAGATAGTACCATGGTATAACTTGATCTTCAATTAAAAGATAATAACCACTCTGGAACAATAAAATCACTCTTGATCATGAATAAATCCCAATAAAAGAAAAGTTAGAATGCAGGAGGTGGGATTTCAGAAATCGTCGAGGAGACGTGATCTTTTCGAACCCACGTAGACCTATGTCACTAGAGCCTCAGTCTAGCGCCGTTAGTCGAGCACATCTTGCTCATTGACCGAGCTTGGCGACTCCTGCATGGATAAAAAGCCGTATTTTTTTAAGGCTCTTTTAACTTCCTATAATTCTTGGGAATATAATATTCCTTATAATTTTTATTTATGGGCATGGCGCTCAACATTGACCATAATAAGAAGAGGTTAAAAAAAGTCCGATAATTTTTGTTGCCTTATTTTAGGATTATTGGTCAAACTACTCACGTATTCTTCAATTAATTCCATTCTTTGTATGGTATATTCATCCAGCTTGAAATCCTCGCAGAGCTGTTTGGCGCGCGGAATATATTTTTCAATTCCCGCCCTGTTAACGGTTAAAATGACGTGCCCTCCGCATTTTGTACATTTACCGGCATTGGAAAGGGGGGGCTTTCGATAACTCGCATTGCACTTCACGCATCTAAACCCTTGAACCGCAAACTTTCTTAAGTTTCCTAATATATCGGGGGTAAAGTGAGTTGATAAAATTTTCTTGGCCACGTTTTTTTCGTCGACGGCTCTAATGATTTGTGCTAGATGCATTTGAGCTTCAATTTTATCGTCCATGCTTTCATAGGTTTTGTAAGCGGATACGTACCCCCCCGCATTAATATCCTCCGTAGGAATGTTATATTCGATGTTTTCATATTGGTCGGGCGTGCCTAATTTGGTTTTTACCAATTTCATGATTTTCTCTATTTCTCCGGGAGCGGGATAGTTGAGCGTGGCTTCATAAAATTCTAAAGGATATTTACTCAAGGTATCAATATTATGCGCTTCCGGCTCGATTTCATTGGGATCTAATACCGAAGAGATCACCAAGGTAGCGTCCATTCTTCCTCCGATCTTGCTTGGTAAATAATACCGAGAGAAATTCAAGATTGGATCGAGCAGGAGCATCACGCCATCTTCATCACCGTCGCAGTTCCTTCTCTTAGCGCTATGCCAGAAGGGATGTGCATAGATCGAGCGGGCTGGGGAGAATCCTATAACTCTACCGATAATTCCCGCACTGGTATGGGGGGCGAGTCCCACGATTAAATGCCCGATCAGATCCTCTCTTTTAGAAACGTGATAAAAACGCTCCATCCCGTAAAAATACTCCAATTCATCATCCAAGAAATTGGCCACTTTAATGAGGTAATCCGCGCAATCGTCGGATAACACGACGTCCTGAATCCTAAGTTCTACTATTTGATTTTCGCTTTCAATGGGAGCCCCTACATGATCAACATCATAGCCTAAATCTTTCAATTTGGCAATTGAGATGCCAATTTCTTTCGGCTTGAAATGGGTTAACGGGATATCCGTGGCGTCATATCGAATTTCTGCCGTTTTATATACTAACACGTCATTTTTTGCTCGCAAGATGCCTTTTTCGAGTGGTTCGGGGATTTTGAACTTGTTAGTTAATCCAATGATTCCCTTAACATTATCCGGTAAACTCATTCGATATTTTTTTAAAATGGTTAAGACGTGATTCTTTATGTTAAAATTGGCTTGGTTTGAAAATTTTAATACGTTTCCGCATTTATCGCACGTTTCTTCATTTTTCGGAAAAAATTTCTTGCATTTTTCGCAAATTTTTTGAGGTTCCGTATGCTGTCCACATTTGGGACATTTATTAAAAATTGAAATGGTGCCGCATTGAGAGCATTTTTTTCTGCATACATCGATATTGATCTTCTCGAGTTCCACTGCTTTTTCCAATTTTCTCGAACTTCCTACTTTATCACTTAATGGGAAAAGAGCTTGCACGCCCTTCATGCTCTTTCGCTCGGATTTTTCAGGACGTCCCATCCTAGTGCCCATGAAATAGGGAGCCTTATTTTTTATTTTAATGGAAGAGATGTGAGAGAAAAAGTCAAAAATATCGCTGAATTCAGGCGATTGAAAATCATTTTTATGATCCAAATCAAAAATTTCTTTATAAATCAGATTCATGGCCTTGCTAAAGATTATTTTTCCTTCCTTGAGGTGATGAAGAATAAAAGCTTTTTCTAAAATTTCTTTTATTTGCGGAGTGTCATCCAAATCCATTATTCCATTAGAATATCCTTTTAAAAATGCATTTCTCAATGCAAGACCTTCTTCTACGGTAAGATTGTTCCAAAAATCTAAATAGACGGGATGTAAGGGAACTCCCAAGGTTTTCGAGATATTTATCGCTTCTTCTGCCGTGGGGATGTGATTAAAGGGATCCGAGAGGTAGCTTGAAACATCAAACACGGTATTTGGATTGCTTTTTAAGGCGTTTTCCAGATCCAAAGCCCACCATTCTTCCACATAGCCAGAAGGTATTAATACATGATTATTTTCTGCAAATTCTCCAAATCCAAATAAGATATCACCCAAAAACAAGATTTTACTTACCTCTGGGAAAATCTCTCTCGCTTTTTCATAGCTCGTTGCCTTAATGACATCTCCATTTTTTAATTTTACAATCGGTGGTTCAATACTACTTACCGGACATATGCTGGTACTCTTTCCCGGTCGTTCAATCCTCAATTGAGTTCCAATCGCAACAAAATTATCTAAAATCGCTAAAGTGGCGGGATGCATGCCCCCTGCTGCTAATCCCGTGTTTCGAGACCTTCCGTATCTAATGCGATGGCCTCCCACTATGGAAGGATCTCCAAAAACAGGACGCCCTGCGATGATATCTTTAATATACTTTGGATTCGGGACGATCTTTTTTTTTTCCTTTTCAGCACTACTTGATGGCTTCTCGTTCTGAGATTCCTCGGTCCCTTCTTCAAGTGCAATTTTCTTCAACTCTGCTAACCATTCCCAACCATTGATATTCATGCTCCGAGCAATTTTAAGGAGTTTTGGAGCTTTTAAAAGGATACCATCATTTAAAACTAGACAAGCGCCCCCCCGAATGTTATTTGTGTCTATTCGTGGTAGATCCCTAAACGCAGAAACTTCCACATCTTCAGTAGGGTCTCCATTAATCTCGACAGATAAGGATTTTACGGCAAATCTTATTTCATTATTCGAAGAAGGATATTGAAGATGTACCGAACGATCATAAAGCTTAATTTCCTCCACGTATCTCCCTATCTCTCCTTCAGTTGCCATGTATTTGGGAATTCCCGACTTTTCACGGACATAATCTGCAATCAATACGCATAACGCCGCAGTAGTCCCTCCTGCAGCTCGAATCGGTCCTGCAAAATATAAGGACAAGTATTTATCTCCATTTTGATCTTCTTTAATTAAGACTTTTGAGATGCCTTCAAGCGGAGCGCTTACCACACCCATGGTCTTGATGGCAAGTCCCGCTCTAATTGCTCGTTCCACCCTATCTTCCATGCGATCTATATTCCCAATTTTTTGATCTAAAATATCGGAAACCACTTTAAATACGATTTGATCATCATTAAAATTCTGACTTTTTAACTCCCGTATGATGTCTGCAATCCCTTGAGGGCCGATTAATTTTTCTACTCGACCTGCTAAATCGCGGGCTTGGGGCGATTCTACGAAAAGCTCGGGATCCAACCCTCTCATTCGAGCTTTTTCTGCTATTTGATAACATTGATTTACTTCATCTTGGATCCGGTTAAAATACAGTTCCATCTTTTCTGATATCTCTTTCATGGACCTTCTATCTCCTTTTCTCCATAATTTCAATCATTCTTTCAAGAACCAATTACAAGAATAATATGCTCATGGGTAAAATTAAATAAAATTATTAATAGACTAATTTGCTCCAAATCATAATAACTCATGGAGAATGGTGATTTTTCTTAAACATAACAAAATTATTAGTCTCTTTGTATTTAAAGGAAAAACAATCATATTTTTCCTTTAATAATAATTGTTTAATTGAATAAGTCAATAATGATCTTGTTTCGCACGGGTGGGATTAAAAATGAGCTCTCCGGATAAAAAACTAAAAAAGGTCGTAATCGATACTTTTGTTAAGTCTGGCATTAATGTGTCTCCCGAAATTCTAGATATTTTCTTGGAAATGGGAGAGAAAAATCATGCTATTGAATTAATAATAAAAGAAGTAAGTTTTCTACCGGATTTTAATAGTCATCTTACTTTGGAGGTTTTGAAAAAGCTACAAAATGAAGAAATCCAACGAGCCCTTAAAAGAAGAGTATATAATGAGAAACAGGTCGAAAAGCAGCCATTAAATTTAACGGGAAATGATGATCTTGTAGAGCCTCCAAAAAATTTAGTATTAAAAACACCATCAGTAAATCAAGAGGTGGAATCCAGACCAAAATCAGAATCAATTTCTATTGAAGAAAGTCAACCTTTAAAAAGCGAATCCTCGATAGATGATAAATCTGTGGAAATAGACACGATATTGGAGGAAAAAAAAAAGATTAAGATAGAAAAGAAAATTCTTGAGAGCAAATCTCTCTCTGGATGTAGTAAATCAGTTTTTGCCTTTAATCCCATTGCTAAGGATTATGATTTTAAATATGAGATCTTGAAAGATCCCACGGGAAAATTGTATACTAATGGAGATTATGATGATTTTTATGATTTAACCTTGGATAAATTTAATACGCTTCGAAGCTTGATGAGAAAAAGACCGGATGTTTCTTCTGCCAATAATGTGAAAAACATCTTCAGAATAACCCGTAAAGTGGATGTTTCAGTTATCGGATTGGTGGATGAGATTAGATTGACAAAGAATGGAAATTATTTGCTCACAGTGGAAGATTTATCCGGTTCGATAAAGATACTTTTGAGAAAGGATACTGAAAATGTTGATTCAATTAAATTGATTGAAAGAACAGTGGAAGACCAAATGATATTCGTCGAGGGCGTTTATAATCCCGGCCAGCAGAATCGGAAAGGATTAATATATGCAAATAACATCGTAAAAATTGATCTTCCTCTGGATCATCAACCCAATCGATCGCAAGATCCTGTTTCATTAGCGCTAGTTTCCGATACGCACATGGGTAGCAAGGAATTTGAGGAAAAATTATGGAAAAGATTTATTAAGATCTTGAACGGCAAGATTGGAAACAATTCCCTAAGAAACCGAATAGGAAAAGTAAAATATTTAATTATAAATGGAGATTTAGTGGATGGCATAGGTGTTTACCCCGATCAAAAAGCAGATTTATTAATATCGGATATTTATCAGCAATATAAATATGCTACCGAGTTGTTATCTCAAATACCATCCTATATTCAAATTTTTTATAGCCCAGGAAATCATGAACCCGTTAGAAATGCAATTCCAAGACCCGCAGTACCCTCCAAATACAGCAAGGACTTAATCGATGTTGGGATAAAATGCGTTGGGAATCCCTCCTACATACAAACTCACGATGTTTCCACGTTAGTATATCACGGCGATAGCTTGCTTGATATGAACATGCTTATTCCCGGTCTAGAAAATGACAAACCTGCTGAATCGATGAAAGAATTGCTGATATGCCGGCATTTAGCACCCGTATATGGGAAAAAAACTCAAATTGCCCCGGTAAAAAAAGATTGGCTGATTATTGATAAGATACCCGATATTTTTCATACGGGGCACCTTCATATTAATGGATATGGACAATACAGGAATGTATCACTCGTAAATTCTGGTTGCTTTCAAGCACAAACCGATTTTATGCGAAGTATGGGAATCACGCCTACTCCCGGGATGGTACCCATCGTGGATTTAGATAGTTTTAAGTATCTTGAATTAAACTTGAAGGAGATTGCATGATTTTCTTAAAATATAGTAAACTAATCTTATTCAATAATGAATTTTAATTAGGAAGAGATATTAAAATGATTATTTAACAATATTAATCCAATCCTGGTGAGAATGATGAACCTGAATGTCCCTCGTAATGAGGCATCCGAGCTGTTATTATATATATGGAAAATAATAGATCTTCCCTCGATCTCATTCCCCGATCTAATTCATGCCATTTCGTTTGAACTCTTCCTTTTATCCCCTGAAAATGCCCGAAATCTGGTAAACAAATCTCTAGAAAAGCAATTTCTAACTCGTGAAAATGACACCTTAACATTGTCTGCCAATTTAAGAAAGCAGCTTGAATCATGGCAAATCATGAGGAAAAATAAAATTATGAACGCTTTAGAATTAAATAAGGAAGAGATATTTGCTCCTTCCAAGATCAAATCAGATAAGAAACCCGAATTTAATGTACTTCTAAAGGCTTTTTTGGAAAAAGGAACAATTAATAGAGCAGCTTCCGTCTCTAATGATTCATTTAATATAATTAATTTTGATGAAGAAAAAGGATATTTAAAAGCAGAAGTTAAGGGTACAAAAGAAAAATCCTATGAAATTGAAATAGATACGAATAAAATGCTTCTCAGACATGACTGTTATGATTTCCAAACACATAGAGCTGTAAATAAGAAATTTTGCAAGCACCTTGCTAAGCTCTTTCTATTATTAAAAGAAAAAAATGAAGCAGCTGCCTTAGATTTTTTACAGAAAATAAGCGAAAAAATAAACGAATGGCAATTTGTGAGTTAATATAACTTCTTAAATACGTTATTATTTATTTTTACCTTATCTTTCTGGAGAAAAATTGGTTTATAATTCAATATCTCGGCCATCTCGTCTTTGTTAGATAATGTTCGTTCTATAATATCCAATCCTATTGCCAATGTTATGATTTTTGTTCTCCCATAAAAACCCCTAGATTTAATACTGGCGGAAATCAATCCTGCTAATGCTAATTCGTTAATATAATCTCCTATCCTTCGTTCGGTTAATCGTCGAGCCTTGGGTATGAAATTACAGAGCTCAGAATGGACATCATAAATATCTCCTGAAATAATCACGTGATTTGGACAGAATTTCGTGATTAAATATGTAGCGGTCAATACGATTTTTGCTTGAAGCGGCATTCCTAAGATATATTCTTCTACTTGATCTTTTTCCAGCTCTGAATGTGCCTGTTCAACATATCGTTCTAATATGGTTCTATTATTTTTGCGTTGGGCTATATCTCCTGCCTTTTTCAATAGTTGTAATGCTTTTCTCGCATCCCCACATTCCTTCGCGGCATAAGCTGCACATAAACGAATAACACCCTCACTATACGTTTCCGGATAAAATGCCACCATTGCTCGTTCTTTAAGAATATCCGCTAATTCATTTGCATTATACGGCTGAAAGACAGTGGGTGATTCTCCTCCCAAACTCGATAAAATTCTAGGATCCAAATTATCTTTAAAATTAAGCTTGTTCGATATCCCTATTAAACTTGTTTTACAGAAATCTAAATTCTCATTTAATCGCGTCAAATCATAAAGAATTTCATTACCCCCGTTTTTCTCAGTGAGGATATCGATTTCATCTAATACAAGAAAACAAATATTATTCCCCACTTTCTGATCAAGGAGCCCTAATAATTGTTTAAATATAACATCTTTGGGAAGTCCCGTGGGAGGAATTCGTTCTTTCCCGGCTATAGTATTGTAAATATGGGCCAAGATCCTGTAAGGGGTACTCACAACATTACAATTAATATAAATCCACCATGGCTTTTTCTCTGGAGAATATTGGGCTAATTTTTGACTAACATATCTGATCGTGGCGGTTTTCCCAGTTCCCGTCATTCCATAACACAAAAAGCTGGATGGCACATCTCCCACGAGAGCACAAGCAGTTAATTGTGCGATTAATTTAATTTCCTTATCCCGATGAGGTAATTGCTCGGGAATGTAGGTAGAATCTAATGCATCTCTTCTTTGGAAAATCTTAGGACCTTTAAGATATTGATTATAAAAATTTTCTATGTCAAACTCATTCTCTTTATTTGTCAACACTTAGAATAACCTCATGACAGGCTGCAATTATATTTTTTCCACACGACATAAAAATGTTTCGACTGCAATCTATTTAAAACTTATTATTAACACGTAAATGCTTGCAATTGTTAAAGTCTTAATAGTTCTCATGACATCGTGCATTTTTCAGCAATAGTAATAAATAATATTGTCGGGTATATAAAAGATTATTATTTACAGACTAATTTATTTACTCCTTAATTAATTCAAAAATGCAACCCTAAGTTTCATTTTTAGCTCTAATTCTACTCATTAGAATTATAAAATATGACCTCAATATTTCTTTTTCTTAAAGTATTTAAATTTTTAAACACTCTTTACACAAAAATTGTCCCCTTGATATGAATAGATTGTCCGAAAAAAAAGAAGTTGAGAATACGACAACGAATGATCAATTAAAAAAAAGAAATGTACGTCTAACATTCCTGCTAGCAATCATTTTTACCTGTTTTTTACTCATAGATTTTCTTTATATTTCCCTAATGTATTCTATTTTTGATTGGATTGCTCTCTTAATTTTCAGCTTGCTATTTATTTTTCCCGGATATATTTCAAACGCAGGAATGGTCATTGTTGGAGGGGGAAAACCAATAGACGGGGGAAGAATGTGGAGAGATGGAGGGAGAATTCTCGGAGATCATAAAACGTGGAATGGTCTCATTAAAGGACCATTATATATAGGAATTCCGCTTTCCATTGTGTTATTCCTAATTTTTCGAGTGCTATGGGCTTATATTGTGCAGATTCCTTTAAAAGGAATTAAATCAGGAGTTTATTTATTATACAATAATCTTTATTATTACCAGTATTATTTCCTGGGGGGCTCTGCTGGATTCATTGGACTCCTTCTCCGAGTTATATTTTGTTCCTATGGTGCTAGTATTGGAGATCTGGTAGGTTCCTTTCTTAAAAGAAGATTTAGTATTAAAAGCGGGGATCCTTTCTGGGTGATTGATCAATTAGACTTCGTGGTATTTTCAATTCTTTTTGCCTTGATTCCCAATTTATTCTTTCCTCAACCTATCCTATTACCTGATTTGAATGTCATCCTCTTTCTAATAATTTTAACCCCCTCTGTCAGCATTATTGCAAACACCATTGCATATTTTCTCAATTTGAAAGACGTGCCATGGTAAATTAATGATTCTCTCTTATTAAAATGATCAATATCACGCTCGATGTTATATCTCCACTAACTCACATTTGATACATAATCTTTCTATATTTTCACTGAATCGAACGAAATGTTTAAAAAATTCATTAATCGATTTAATATAATCTCCATTACATCCGATGGCTATCCCTCGTTCTTCCCAAGAGATAAAACAAACGGAGATCGTCCTGTCATTATCATATTTGATATCGTGAATATAAATATCTGGGAAGAGCTCAAAAATCAAATTTAACAAGGTTTTCTCCTCTCTGATAATCAAAATTTTTTTATTTAACTTTTTTCTCAGAGCATTGATGAATAATTTCGCTTTAAAAAAGTCACTTATATCAACAAAAAAGAAAATAAACGGCTCGATAACAATAACATTGGTTGGATATGTTTTAGTAAGAGAATGAAAAAAATGATGTAATTGCATCTCATGATTGGTAAATTTCTTTTTTATAGTAATTTCTTGAATAAAAAATAAATCTTCCTCAATTGTTCGATACATCGTATATTGATTTAATTCTAAGATTATAAACTACTAAAAATATGAAATTTAAAAGAAAATATAAATTGGAATAAACGCATTAAATTATTAGTTAGAAAAAGACCTATTTTAAAGGAACGAAAATGAGCGAGAAGGGATTCCTATTTGAAGATAATACCGCTGATGTACAGGTGAAATGTTGGGCGCCTACTTTAGAAGGTGCTTATATCCAAGCAGCATTTGGTTTGATGGCTACGATTTCACCAGATTTAGACAAGATCTCTCCAGAAGTAGAAAAGGAGATAACCATAACTTCCGAGGATAAAGAATCTTTACTCTTTGATTTCTTATCTGAATTTTTATATATTTTTGACGTTGAAAGTTTGATCTTTAGTGATATTAACATCGAATATATGAAATTCAATGAAAAGCATGAATTAAAAGCATTATTAAGGGGAGAAAAATTCGATAAAGAAAAGCATGCTATAGGAACGGAAGTAAAAGCAATAACCTATTCTTTAATGAACATTGAGAAAAAAAAAGACAAGTGGGAAATACGAGTCGTGTTCGATATATAACGCGATATTTCTACTCTTATTGATTATCCCTTAACTACTCCAATTGGTAATAACCGGACTACTTTCTCGATGATTTCTAAATCATGGCTCACGTTTACTACCTGATCAATATCTTTATAAGCTCCGGGTGCTTCTTCAGCAATTACTTTCATCGAGGCGGCTTTTATTAAAATGCCTTGCCTACTCAATGCCTTTTTCACTTCAGAACCGCGGTATTTTTTAATAGCCTTTGAACGGGACATGACTCTCCCAGAACCGTGAGCCGTGGAACCGAAAGATAACTCCATTGCCTTGGGTTTTCCCACGCATAAATAGGATGCTGAGCCCATTGTTCCTGGAATGAGAACGGGTTGTCCAATCTCCTTATAATCATTGGGAAGCACGGGATGATGTGGGGGAAAAGCCCTGGTGGCACCCTTTCGATGAACATTTAATTTCATCGTTTTCCCTTCTACATCGTGTTCTTCAATCTTTAAAATATTATGGCATACCCCATAAATTAGATGCATATCCAAATCATCCAAATCTTTTTTCTTAATTTCACTAAAAGCTTCCCGTACCCAATGAGTAATCAATTGTCTATTACAGAAGCCGAAATTAGCCGCAGCAGCCATTTGACTCAGATATTCTTTCGCCTCTTTCGTATTTGCAGGAACACAAGCTAGTTCTCTGTCAGGAACATTCACATGGTATTTTTTCATTGCTCGTTCAATATTACGGAGTGCATCAGTACAAACCTGATGACCTAATGCCCTACTCCCGGTGTGAATCATGACGGTAATTTGATTTTTATCCGTGATTCCTAATTGTTTTGCAATAGATTCATTAAATATTTCATCAACTTTCTGAATTTCTAAAAAATGATTTCCGCTACCTAATGATCCTAATTGTGAAATTGCTCTTTCTTTTGCCCGCTGTGAAATTAAATCGGAATTACCGTTGGGTAACCAGCCCCGTTCTTCACAATGTTCCAGGTCTTTTTTAATTGCATAATCATTTTCAAGAGCCCAATTTAAACCATTATTTAAAACGGAATCTAATTCAGAATAACTCATTTTTATTTTTCCTTCAGAACCTAAACCTGAAGGCACTTTTCTGAAGATTGTATCTAATATTTCGGGAAGATCTGTTATGATGTCTTTCTCATATAGATTTGAACATAGAAGTCTCACTCCACAATTAATATCATAACCTACACCTCCAGGAGATATCATCCCCGTTTCAGCATCAGTTCCCGCCACTCCACCTATACAAAATCCGTATCCTTGATGCGCATCTGAGAGAGCAATCGCATGTTTTTGAATTCCAGGTAAGCACGCTACATTAGCAATTTGTTCTAAGGTTTTATCTTGCTTGATCCGTTCCATGATATATTCATTTGCATAAATCTTGGCCGGAACTAGCATTTTAAATTTCTCTATCTTATTTTGCATCCGGACCATTAAGGTCTGAGCTGGAATCTCATAAACATTTTCTTCTAGTTTATTTACATTCATGATAGTTTAAATGGGGATAAAATCAAAAATTTTATTATAAAGAATTTTAACCAAAATTATCTCTTAAATTATAATTTAATGCTGAAAAGATATTCATTCAAGGGGAAAAAAAAAGGTTTAAAAATAACTACATGATATTTTTCACTTAAAACACTCAGGTAAAAAGGCAAGCTCAAGTGATTTCAATAAACTTAAGTAATCCTAAATTATCTAATGAATCTATTATTTTTTGAACTTTCTTTTCTGGAATACCCGTTTCCTCCGCTATATCAGCAATAGTATGGAATCCATCTGCATAATGAGCAATTTCATATTCATTTTCATCCAAAAATCCCTGGGTAATTACTTGCCAAGGTAACTTTTTTTTGGTCCATTCGGGTCTCTTATCTATGGCTTGGCGCAGTTCAGTCTCATTTAATACTAACCCTTTTTTCATTAACTTTTCCCGTGATTTCACAAAATCCTTTTTGAAAATTTTAAGAATGGGAATTTTCAAGGGGAATTCTGAAATTCTACCTCTTTCCAAAATTTTATCGATTTTTTCTTCAAACGGCTTGAAAATTCGGATATCTCCTGACCAATCTCTTAGCTTATCTCCATATTCCTCTACAAAAGTGTCAATTATATCACTTAAAGCTTTATGGCATACTTTCGCATCATCATTTTTATCTGCAGCTGCAGTGATTAAAACTCCTTCCTTGAATACCAGCATTAAATAAAATATTTGCATGTCAATTACTTTCAATTCACCACTTCCTTTTGAAAATTCCACGCTGAAATCTTTTAATGCGGTTAAGAATCCAGAAACTAAATCCTGATTAAATTCGATACTACCGTATTTTCGATGGATTAGACAAATTCCCGTTAATTGATGAATTAGATATACATTATGTAGCAAATCTTATCACCCGTGCTTTTAACTGAAAAATTCGAATAAATATTTAAATCTTCATTTATCATGATACTATGTTGATAAACTAAATTAATTATAAAGTAAAAACACTATTATTTATAGTTTACATTTTACCAATTATATATAAAGTCATTAATTAATTAGTACGAGATAAGATTCTTAGGGTAAAACGATATTATCTTAATTTCTATCCTCCTTTTGTGTTTGATCTAATTATCTTCTTTTCTTAATTGAATACTTATCATTTTACCCAAGCAAAAATTAAGGGAAAAAAAGATTTAGAATCAAGAATTAAAATATTACAATGGAATCAATCAAATTCAAATAAAAAATGCGTTCTATTATGAACGATTTTTCCTCTTAATTAAAAATTTGAGCTTTCAAAATATGGAAAAAGAAGAAAATTATTATTTGTTCCTCGTTACAGTTCCAAATATGGAGCAAGGGAAAAAAATTGCCCAGGCATTAGTCATGGAAAAATTAGCCGCATGTGTAAATATTATCCCTCAAATTTACTCCATTTATCGTTGGAAAGGGAAGATCGAAGAAGATAACGAAATACTCTTATTAATTAAAACAAATGAAGCTAAATCTGAAAATATTGTTACCAAAATACAAGAGCTTCATACTTATGAAACCCCAGAATGTATTGGGTTTCGCATATTAAAAGGAAATCCAAATTATTTGCAATGGATTAGCGATTCAATTAAATGATAAAAAAAGTAAAATTATTAAAATAAATGTTCAGAATCAATTGGATAATCATAGATACGTACATTATCATCATCTTAATATTAATATTAGCGTATACAAAAATCTATAAGCGAAGAAATCGATGGGATACGCCCGCTATCGTGAAGAAAATACAACAAGTTAATCATGATGAAAATAGTTATTCTTTTACTAGGATCGTTGCGCCAGAATTCCATCTAAACAAGGATAAAGAGCATGTTTCATGTATCATGATGATTGACGATCAAAAAAGATTAAAATTCTCAGAAAATCTTTGCTTAGCACTGAAAATCTTCGGAATCGAAGCCGAGTTAATACTCTATAAACCGAATGAAATAAATAATAGCTCCACCCTTAGCTCATCTCTCATGAATTTTATAAATGAAGCACTTTCATTAACTATAAGTTCACTGAATCCTCAGAATGAAACGCACGAAAACAAATTGTTTTTAATATTAATTAATCTGGACCTTTTCCCATTAAAACCATTTCTTGAAGATGAAAGGATACAAAAAATAATTTTAATTAACCCTAAAGGTAAAAATCTTGCATTTGAAGAAATTGCAGATCAAAAGGAATTAATTCGGAAGAAACTTTCTTTCATTTTTAGCTTGCATTCTTTTCTTTTCTTAAAAAATAAATGTTTGCAAGCCTATAAGCAATGCTGTATCGATCAAAGTCTAATAAATATCACGCAGCTAAATGTCACGAGCAGTTTTAAATACGCTGAAACCCTCCTACTAAGCAAAATTATTGATACCGTTCTTTATATTAATAATGACTCAAAAAAATGAGTAAAATAGTGAAAAATAATGTCGAAATCTGGAATATTAAGAGCCCATAAAGAATCAATCTATTATTCTAACGAACACTGGAAAATCTTAGGAATAAAGCGGACAAGAGCGATAGAGTTATTATCTCTATTTCATAATGAAGGTCTTCATCCTTTCGTCTATGGAAGCGTGGCTCGAGGAGATGTAAATGCGAGTAGCGATATTGACATCATTTTTATTAACTCCGTTCCCACTTATTTAATTGAATATATTTTGTATAAAAACGGGTTTAATCAAACTTTTCGAGAAATAATCATGGCTACTCCGAAAGATCCAATAAAATTATATATATACTTGAACGAATTAGAGTGTATTTCTCTTCCATTATCCAAACTTACCAAGACATCCCTTGAATTCTATGATTTTGGGGGAAAGGTAAATTTGGATGAATTACAACACGAGGTTCGAATAGCAGGAGTAGATAAAAGGTTAGTACTCATTCAACCCACAATAAAAGGTCATGAAGAAAATTCAATCATAAATAATGAGGCATTGGTGGCAAAAGAGCTCAAAATCAGTATGGATACTATTAATGAGAGAATTGCAGTTCTTTCAAGAAGGGAAAAACACGGTAGAACTGGAGTGTTTCTAAAAAGAAGTTTAGACGTTAAAGAATCCGTTGAAGATGTAATGAAGAAAATCGCAAGTAAAAATTCTATCATACGAAATAAGTTTTTCTAGACTAGCATGAAATTCAAAATAATAGAATCAAAAGGATCCACCTTTTATCTTAAGGGAAGGGGAATTCCAACAGGCTGCAAGCATTGTTTAAACGGAACAAAAACCGTTTTATTTTTAAATGGGATCTGTCAAACTCCCTCGCATTGTTATTGGTATTGTCCTATTTCGAATGAACGACGAGGAAAAAGCATCACGTATGCCAATGAAGTGGAAATTAATGGCACCAAAGAATTATTGCAAGAAGTGAATTTGATGGATGCCAGGGGAATGAGTATAACGGGAGGAGAACCACTTTTACCTGCGAATTTACCCAAATGTTTAGAATATATTCAATACATGAAAAAAGAAAAGGGTCCAAAATTTCATGTTCATCTTTATACTAATGGAATTAATTTCACTAAATCCGTAGCAAAGCTTCTTAGTCAAGCGGGATTAGATGAAATTCGCTTTCATCCATCCCCTACTCAATGGTCTAACATAAAATTAGCACTCGGCATGAACATGGATGTGGGTGTAGAGATTCCTCTCATTCCGGAACAAGATTACCTAGAAAAAGCCGAAAAGTTAATATTATTTCTCAGTGATATCGGAGCAAATTTTATTAATTTAAACGAATTTGAATATTGTTTTCCCAATAGTGCGGAATTAAAAAAAAGAGGTTTCCATTTAGAAAAAAATTCGATTGCATCCGTGGAACACAGTCGAAAATGGGCATTTGAACTAATCCAGAAGATGGCGCCTCAAGTTTCCATGAAAATGCATTTCTGTACGATTTACAGCAAAGATTACTGGCAGTTGAAACAACGTTATCAACGCAGAGCCAAAGGCGTTAAGCAACCTCATGAATTCATCACCCCTGAGGGATTATTAATGTATGCCCAAATTGAAGCCTCAAATGACCACATGAAGGAAATAGCTTATTTTTTAACGAATTCTCTCAAAATATCACCGATAAAAATTGGAATCCATGGCAATATTGTGACATTTCCTCTCGAAAAGATAAAAGATAAACGATTAATTCCATTCTTAGAGAAAAATAATTATGCTTGTTATATTTTGGAAACATTGCCTTTCAAAACAAAAAGGGATGAATATATTACCGAAAAAACGCCCCTTAATGTCTTTTTAGAAGAAAGAGGAATATAAATGGTTATTGTAGAAGAAGTACTGGATATGGATTTGCAACAATTAATGCAAATTGAAAACGCCGTATTTAATCAAGATGCTTTTTCAAAACGCTTGATGAAAATGTTAATTAGAAACCATTTAATCTTTCATACAATTAAATTAACAGAAGACCCTAAAGAGATTATGGGGTTCATTATTGTCATTAAAGAAAATGCTGATTCGGCGAATATTATTAACATCGCGATCCGCCCAAGTGAACAAAATAAGCATTATGGATCTACATTATTACAATACACCATTCAACAATTAAGTACCATGAAAAAAATAACTAAAATTCACCTTAATGTAAAAACAAATAACATTCCCGCACTTAAACTATATAAAAAGTTTAATTTTGTGGTCTTAAAAGAGATAGAGAATTATTATAGGAATGGAGAAAGCGCTTTTTTAATGGAATTACAACTTTAATAATGAAAATATCTCAGACTTAAGCGAAAATTATCATATCAATATTAATTCCATAGTATTCTAGTTAGTTTTTTTTTTCTCAAAATTTAAAAATGCAAATTTTGTTATAATAGTATAAGTAATAAAATAACAATTAAGTAATGAAATAAATTTCATTTATGAAGGTGTTGTGAAAAGATGTCTCCTATAGATAAGGAACTCGAAGCTGAAATCAAAAAAGGTGTACCGCTTCAAAAACCTGATGAGAGCGATTTAAAAAAGAGGGAAGAAGAGAAAAGGAAACGACAAGAAGAGCTTGCAAAGGTTAAGGATGCTCTTGAAAAAAAAGGTTAGTCCTCGAAGAATTAATTAGAAAATTATTTTTTATCTCTATTTTTATTTTTTATCACTCTTTTTATTTTTTATCTTTTTTATTATCATGCCGTTGTTTTAAAGAATTTCGATTCTAACTAGTTGAAATTTAAACTTTTTAGGGAAGGAGTGTTATAGTTTATGGAATGAATACCATGCAGAAAGCATCAAGATTATTTAAAAAAAACTCCTATATTCAACGAGAAGAGGTAACACTTTGAAAATATTAGAAAAGAACCTAAAAGAGCAAGAAGGATTGATTGCACTTAAGGTAGAATCCTTGAATGACTTGTGGACGTTATATAATATCATCTCAAAGGACGATCACGTGTCTATGATGACGAAACGTCGAGTAATCCTCAAGGAAGGGACCACGGGAGAACGAAAAACCATGCGATTGACGTTAAATGTGGAGGATGTTGCTTTTCATGAATTTTCTAATCGATTAAGGATTAAAGGAACGATATTAAAAGGACCCGAAGATTTCGTAAGTTATGGCTCCTATCACACCTTTAATGTAGAAATTCATGATACATTAGAAATTATTAAAGAAAAATGGTTAATTCATGATTTAGAACAACTCAAAGAATCCTCTCAGCTAACAGAAAACTTTGTCATGCTCGTAATTGCTGTCGAATCGGGACTAGCTACTATTGCCCTCATCACCAATTATAGCTACAATCAAATTGCTACCATTAAAAAAACTATACCCGGAAAAAGATATGAAAAAACCCATCGTAATAAGATCTATAAAGAATTTTACGAGGAAATTACGACAGTTCTCTCAGAACAGATCAAAAGCTCACCCCTAAATTTAATGATACTTTGTGGACCGGGAAATACGAGAATCCAGCTGGAACAATTCATAAAAGAACAATTAGAATCAAACACCCTTCCTCCGATAGAAAATGTCCATGCTACTTCCGGAACTCAAAGTGCCGTACTTGAAACTTTAAAATCGGAAAAATTAAATAAATTAACAAAAAAGGTAAAAGTCTTTCAAGAATCGGAGAAGATTGAAAAAATCATCTATTTATTTAGTACCGATCCTGATTTAATTGTAATAGGTCAAGATGAGGTCACGCAGGCCTCTGAAAAGGGTGCAATCGAAGAACTTTTATTAATTGATGAACTTTTACGAGGTACATCTAAAGAACACAAATTACAAATAGAAAAAATCTTAAATAACGTAAAACATTATGGAGGTAAAATTTACATTTTAAGCAGTAATAATTCCCCGGGACAACAACTCAAGGATCTAGGCTCACTAGTCGGCATCTTGAGATATAAATGGTGATACCATAAGTGAATGAGCAAATTATTTATGTAAATAAAGAGTCAAAAATTCCACTCATTGGCGTGGATTTTCTGGGTATCATCGATAGAGGTACCAATATTATTGAATTAAAACCAAGTACCCTTTGTAATCTTAAATGTCGTTATTGTTTTGTCCGAGGGGGTGAATTTACTACGGAATTTATCATTGATAAGGATTATCTTATAGATGCATTAAAGAAAGTTATCGCTATTAAAAGTTCTTGTGAAATTGAAATACACTTCTCGCCATATGGTGAAATCTTATTATATCCTGACTTATTACAGCTGATCGAATCCTTATGGGAACTTAAAGAGATAAAACGCATCTCCCTTCAAAGTAATGGAATATTATTAACCAACCACCTTATTGATGGATTAAATGAACGGCATGTAACACGGATTAACATTAGTCTAAACACTTTAGATGAAAAAATAGCACGATATTTATGTAATTCTAAAGCATATGATATGAATTTGCTCATTAAAAATGTAGAGTATATCTTAACCACGGATATGGATGTTCTAATCGCTCCAGTATGGTTTCCTGGCGAAAATGATAAGGATATAGAAGAAATCATTAGATACATAAAAAAGTTGAGGGATGAAGGCTACTCCGAGAAAAAAATACAAATTGGGATTCAAAAATATTTGATCTATTCCACGGGAAGAACGCTTAAGAAGGTTCGACCAAAAAGTTGGGGCTATTTTTATCATCAATTATCAGAATTGGAAAAAAAACATGAGATTAAGTTAAAACTTGGTCCATATGATTTTGACATAAAACCTTGCCCCTCCTCATATAACGCCCATTTTTCAAAAAATGAACTCGTAGACTTAATCATCGTCTCAAAAGGAAGATGGAATACGGAATGTATTGGAATTATGCACACCAATCCAAGGCAAGGCATGAAAATCGTATTAAAACAACCTTTCTCCTTCTCTCCCGAAATGTTAGGAAAAAGAATAACTGCAAGAGTGATTAAAGCGAATTATAAATATAATATTCTAACGGGGTGTTTTCCTCCTTAATGAGTTCCTTTGAAACCATGAACATTAAATTAAAATACCTTTATTTGTTTGCAATATTATAATAAAGAGGTAAGTACATTTCCAAATTATTACTTCAAAATTGAAAAATCTAATGGAGAGAGAAGAGTAAAGAGGTGAATAACGTTGCCTATTATTACCCATGAAGATGAATTAATTCTATCTAAATTAGAAAAAGAGCTCGCTTCGCGAGTGAACAACGTTGCTAAAAATCAAAGGTCTGTCATGAAGGCTCAGAAAACTTTAGCCGATGATCTTTCCGAGCTGAATATTGCTCGACAATCCTTGAATCGCACGATGCGGGATGTCTTAAAACAATTGCAAACTCTCAATCGTGAGAGCCGTTCTAATGTTAAAGACGAAGATGTTAAAATCTATGAGGATATGGTCCATGAAAACGATGAATATATAGAAGTAGTAAATAATTATTTAAATGCCATCAAAGATCTTGCAGTTAAAAAAGATTACTTGATTAAACTAGAAAGCGAATTTGCAGGTACATTAGAAGAAGAAGCAGACAAAAGGACGGATGTAATTAGAAAAGCACTAAGCGTGGAAAAAGCTAAGAATAAAATGATCGAAGGAGAAAAATTGGATAGACTGGATGTGGAATTAAATGATTCCCAACGAGAATTTGATAGGGCGCGTGATGTTTTTTTAAAAAAAGTTGAGCAATTAAATGAAACCAGAAAAGAAGTCAATGATCTTTGGATTAAATTAAAAAATACCATCAAAGGAATGAGCTAAACTTACTATGTAATTAAATTCTCTTTTTTTCCCGTTTTTTTATTAATTTTAGGGCACGTGATCGGGATCTTTTCTCATAGTAAGTTCCCAAATCAAAAAGAAAATATCATTTTAAACTTTAAGGTTCAGCCATGATTATAATCCCATTATAAAAATTTTGAACACTATTAATTCCAATCCCTATTTACTTCCATAAAAAAGATGAAATAAATTTATTAGCATGAAACATATATAATAATTATAAAATAAGCACCGACAATAATAATTTAAAAGTGAGTAAAAAAAATGGCCGATGAGTTCAATAAATTTCTCGCTGAGGCAAAAAAAAGTCCTTTGGAAGAAAAAATAAATGCTTTTGGAGACATTGTTGAAAAAATTATGAGCATCATATTGCGCATTCCCGACCTTGTTGATCAATCATTAGCCCAAGTTCAAAATAGGATTTCTGGACTTGAATCCCGGATTAATGCCATTAATTCTGATGTTTCCTCCATTAAAGCTGGAGGTGTTGGAAGTGCAGCTCCAAAATTGGCTGCTAGCCCTGCTCCAGGGGGACCTCCAGGGGGACCTCCGGGTGGTCCTGGGATGAGACCTCCTCCCCCTCCAGGGGGGCCTCCGGGTGGTCCAGCACCTGCTCCAAGTCGACCTGCAAATCCTGTTAGTCTTAGAGGAGCAATAATGGGAGAATTAAAGGAGTTATTTGCAAAACGACAGCAACAATAAAAATATTGAACTAATCAAGCATTTGCTTTTTTTAACCTTAAATGTTTTTAATCGCTATTAGGACTGTTAAATAATTCCTTTTTTTAAGGTCAATATCACGTTTACTCCCAAGTTTATTTTGATATTATTTTATAATATCCTTAAGAAATGGAATTTAAGAAAATGAAGATTTTGGTAAGAATTAATTTTATTAATTTTTTATAATTCCCAATTATAGTAATGATTTAATCATTTTTAATTTAAGTAAATAAAGATAAGGATAATCCATTTGCAGCCAATAGAAAAGAACCAACCATCTCAATTTCATGTAAAAGTGGCAAATGACCTTCAAAGGAGAATTTTAGAGGTTGTTTCATTAATACGGGTAATGAACAATTATTATAAGAAAAAGAAAGATATTCAGAATGAACTTAAACCTAAGCTTCTTCAAAAGTTTCGCGAAGGAATGAAGTCCTTGAATGATAGTGATTGGCTCTTCCTGGTTCCCACTGCTTTGGATGCATTAACGGAAGACTTTTCCAGCAAGAAAGATTCCTTTCGCTTTCCCGATAGTATCCTTCTTTTCGAAGCATGGATGAGCTTGGGTTTTGATGCTCTATTTCCCCAATATGTTCTGCATTTTAAGTATCCCGGGATTCTTAAAGGTGAAAAATATAGGCATTTATTTCAATTCATTTTTTCCACTTCCCGAGGATTTGGTTTTCCTATAATGTTCTCTCCCCAATTTTACAACTATGACTCAAGAATCCAGCATTATTTAGATCCCTTTTTAAAATGGGTCTATACGGTATGTCATAAATCAAATCAAGCTATTAGTCTCGTGGGGAACAAATTCAATATTATTCGCCATCATCCCGGAGAATTTGAGTCAATAATTATTTCCGAATTTACTGATAAATCTTTTTATGTCTTTGATACATTGTTACATGGTTTTTATTCTAATAAACCAAAAAAAATAGGAAGATTTTCCTCTTTAAAAGAAGTGCTAGCTCACGTTATATTCTCGTATTCTATTGGAGATCATGCAATGAGCATTGATAATAAGATTGATATGAAATCCCTGATGAACGTTCGTCTAATCCCAAGTGAAGAAATTAAGGAAGAATACGACGTGGATTTTTTCTCTTACGTTCTTGAATTGCTACAATTATCGAAAATGATACAAGAACAATTGACGGGGTTGAAAAAGAAGAGAAGCATGGATTTGAAAACATTATCCCTACTGGAGAAGATCAAATTTTGGACGAGTAAATCCCTGAATAGATTTAAAAAGGTTCCCTATTTAAGAGCGAATTATCCTTCTATATATTCCTCTTTAATCCATGATGATCATTCCATCCATCTAATGAATGGATTGAAGGAAATACTTTTTGATACGCCTTTATACACCCATACGGTTCATGAACCGAAGAAAAATGAAAAAATCTTTAGATATTTGATCTCAGATGATAAAAATCAACAGTTCATTGACAAACACTCCAGAAATTCGATTTTATTAGCATATATTTCTTATTATGAAAAAAAGTTTGAATTTCAATTTAATAATGCCCCAATTCTACAACAAATCAAAAAATTAAGAGATGATATGGCAAAAATTTGGCTATATTTTAGGGAACGACAATTCAATTATGCCGTGAGAAAAATAAGTGAATTTTCAACGTTAGCAATTGATAATAAAAATTATAATCATAAAGTAAGAGAATTCTTGGATATATTGATACCTATTATTTCTATCTATGAAATGTTTCATAGATCTCTGGCAGAATCAGTATATCCTGAATCAGTACCCCAAGTTAAGAGGCTGGGTGCATTTATTGCACGATTTTTCGCCTATAAATATAATCCCATAGGAATAACCTTGATGAAATTATTTAACAAACTTGCTTTTAACAATTGGAGTTATTTTATAATAAAAAATAGATTGAGTTTAAGGCAATTTTTAAAAAAAATTTTAAAATTACCCATATGGAAGGATGTCCCTTTAAAAGTTAAAAATAGGGCATTAATTAATTAAAAAAAAGACTTATCCCCTTGTTTTTTAACCTTTTCAAACGCTATATTTCCTTTTGAATTCGGAAGGGTTGGTTAAGAAGGTTGTAATTTCCTATTTGTGAAGAGGAATATCAATCCTTTAGTAAAATATTCTCGGCTTTAAAATTTAGAGCACCTTAAGAAGTTAGACGATAATATCGCGATTATCGAAAAATGTTCCATGAGGGTAATAAAAAGACGTTAAGTAACTAAATATAAATTTAGAAATAAGATAAGGCAAGAATTCGCAAGCTCTTCAATTCTAGAATTCTAGAAAGCCGGGATCATCAAAGACATCCTTGATTTTCTTTTCTCTGCGAACGCCGCCCTCCTCATGCTCAGAAAATAAACTCTCTTCATCAGTCCGAACGGAAGAGCGTCTTTCTAATTCTTGCGTATCTAATTTCAAGATTGCGTCTTTTTCCAGCCTTTTATATTGTTCTGATCTCAGTTTCCATTCATTAACTTCTTCCATGTTAATTTCTTCTTCTTCTAACAAAATGGCAGCTTTTGTCCTGCAGAGATCAGATAATATGGAGTAAGCTAATGCAATATCTCCCCATTCGTCTTCACTTTTAAGTTTTTTAATTCTTTTTTCCAAACGTAATAATTCTTGATCGGCATAATAAATATCAATAAAATCTCCGAAAGCATCCACAGGTTCAGCAATAGAATTCACCATGACTTCTTTCGTTAATCCACATTTTCCACATTTTACCGTCGCGAAGGGCTTATTGCCTTTAAGATCCGTCACTTTTACGGATTTTTCACCGCAATTGGGGCATGTAAAAATCTTAGGCACTCTCTTGACCCGCTTGTATGTCTGCTGCTTTCTTTTCCTTCTTCCCATGCAATCGCCTATTTTTTTATTATTATTTATGTTACATTAGAAAATACATCCTAAAATACTTTATGGAAGAATTAAATAAGCAGATCCTTTAAACCCTTTAAAACCCAACACCAAACCAAAAACTTTTTTGGAAATGGTACATTCTTTACCTTGCTTGGTTTAGTTTGAAGTGGTAGGAATTAATTATTAAAGGAATTCTAAGTAATTATTAATTATTAATAACAAGTCAATTTTCGATTTTCATGGAACATAATAAATTATCATTAGAATGGGATAAAGAACTCATCAATAAAATTCTGGAAGATTCCTCAATGAGGTATATTCTTCTTTTTTTATACATTACAAGAAACGATCTCTTCAGAAATTTATCCGATCCAAAAATCGTGGAGTCTCATGAGAGGGTGATGGGGTTAGATGAGGTATATAAGGGTAATTTATTAACTTTCTGGGAACCCTGGTTTTTAGAAACCGCCGTCGATTTGGGTTATATTCGGAACATAAGATCCTTAAGAGAATTGGAACAAAAAGAGGAAGACTTTGTAATTAAATTTTGTGATCCTATTCTCATTGAAAATGATACTATTATCGTTCCAGATGAAACATTATTTCTATTCATTACCAAAAAATTTAAGGCCGTGACAAGAAGAGAGTTTAATCTTTCTTTAACTCGTTTAAAAGGAATTCGCTGTCAATCTACGGGCGTGATCCATGCTTTTCTTTATGAAACAAGAGAAGGTGATTTCACGCTTTCTGATGACATGTATGACATATTCGATGAATTTGGAAATGTTTTCCAAGCAATTAAGATAGAACATACCATTGAAGGATTTTTTGAACGATTTGAAGAAATACAAACTAAATTGGACGAATACTTAGAGATTTATGATCCCTTGCTTATTAGCAGACCCGTGCAGAAAAAAATATCTCAAGCCTTGGATGAGAATAAAGAAATTTTTCCCTATTTAAAAGATGAAAAAATCAAGCTCTCAGATAAATTTAATCATGGAGAAAATGTAAAAAGTGAACCTGTTTTTATGGAATGGCATGACCATCTCATGAAATTAATACAAAAGAAATATGGCATGAAGAAAATTGAACATAGGATTGAACAAATGCAGGGATATTATTCAGGAAAGAAGAAAAAACTGGATTATTTAACCTTTATTGAGAAGGTTTCATATAATGAAGATAATTTGATTGATAAGATTCAAAATGATCTCATCCATTTAAGAGAACAACTCATACCTATCAATGATTATATAACATCTCTTACAAAAAAGCAAATTAAATTATTAAATTTAGATTTTGAACGAGTATTATTGACTACAAATTAATATATATATAAAAGTATTATCATGAAATGTCCTTCCTGTGCGATAGAAATGGAATTATTGGTAGCGGGAATTTACCAATGTCCAAATTGCAAAAAGATCATTAAAGAAAAATCCGAAGAAAAAGAACCTGAAAAAGAAAAAGAGGCATTAATTGGGACATTGTTGGATGGAGAATGGTTTCATAAAAATGCTTCCCTTAATAAACAGTATGAAATTGCGGAATCGGGAGTAATTGTAAATAAAACAGAGAATCGGATGCTTGCGTTATTGATTTGTCGAAATCCGTTGTTGAAAGGAGAAAAGTATGTTAGACTTTCATGGTGGAAACAATCAATTAATCGGCATGCGGGAATGATCAAGATTTATGAACCTTACGTGTTAAAAAATGTAATAGAAGCATTAAAAAAGATAGATCAAAATTATGACCAATTTTGGAAGTTTACGGGTAAATACGAGAGCATGCCAGAAAAAACCAAGGAGCAAGAAGAGAGAGAGAAGAGGTTAGAAATCATTAAATGGAGAATTTTAGAAAACCGAACCTGTCCTAAATGTCAAAAAAAAATGGATAAGATGAAATTTCACTATGAATGCCCTCATTGCGGGGAAATTGTCGTCTTGGAAGGATATAATCAGCCCATTTTTAACATTAATCCCGCAGATTTAGATTCTCGATTTCATGCCAATTTTCCTATTAATTA
>CAYLZE010000022.1:0-55925 GCA_964388035.1 uncultured archaeon | reverse complement strand
TCGACCAATAATGGTCGGATTTAAAATTGAAAATATTGGAAACGGTATTCTTGAAATAATTAAATTAGCAAATGAAATAAAGAAAATCTCAGATTGTAAGTTGGTGGCAGGAGGTCCAACTATTCAGCTATTTGAAGAAACTTGTTATGAATTGAAAGAATTCGATGTGTTTGATGTAATTGTCTATGGAGAGGGAGAAAGCTCCGTTATAGGATTGTATGAGGCGTTTAAACACCATCAGCCCTTAGAAAAAATTCCTAATCTGATTTATCGAGCTAATGGAGAAATTATAAAATCACAATGGCAGTTATTCGATTTTAATACTCTTGTTGTTACTTGGAATGGAATTAATTTAAAGGATTATTTTCCTATTTTACCCATTAATATGAAAAGGGGTTGTCAGAATGCTTGTAGTTTTTGTTCTCATTCTTATCTTTGGGGCAAAAAAAGGGAAATGCGTGATTCATCCATTTGCACTCATAGGGAATTTAAGAAATTAAATAGCGTGCGAGTGAGAATTTGGGAGAGTGTCGTTCAAGAAATAGAAAATAATTATTATTATCACGGTATCAAAAATCTTTACATAGTTGATTCTACTCCCAATGTAAACTTATTAACAACAATGGCTAATTATTTAATAAAAAATAATTTAACTATGAACTGGTTCGCTTTTGGACGATTTGATTCATTCAACGCGAAATTATTAGATATATATAAAAAATCGGGATTGGTCACCTTGTATTTTGGGTGGGAATCAGGGGATGACGAGATTTTAAAACTCATGCATAAGGGAATTACCGTAGGAAAAATGAAACAAACTTATTCTATCGTGAAAGATCTTAACATTAATGCTTCGGGATCCTTTATAGTTGGTCATCCCGGTGCGGATAAGAAATCAATTAAAAATACATTAGATCTTATAGATGAATTGGAATTATCAAATTATAGTATTTCAGCTTTTAGATTAACACCGGGATCTTATATCGCAGCGAATCCGAGTGAATATGGCATAATGCTTCATGATGATTGGAAAAAAATTCTTTTAAGTGCTTATCTTGTTGGGAAGAATGAATTGAATACGGACTATTATGAAATAAATGGAATGAAAAATACCGTATATTGGGATGAAATTAACAATAATTTGAAAGAATATAATGCCTGGAATCAAATGCGAGTTAATGAGAACGTAGAAATATTGCATTTACTATCTGCGGATACTAAAATACCTTCAGAAATGATTTTAAGGATATTAATGGATATTTTTGAAACTAAAAATCAACAAGAATTGAAATGGTGGTTAGAAGAAATATGGAAATCAGAGAGAGAAGGTAATTTTAGGTTAGAGTCCTTTAAAAAAAACCTTTCTAAAAAGTAATAAAAATATTATTATTTCTTTTAACCAATTTATACTAAATGATGAAATTTTTCAGCATCTAATATTGTTTCCATCAGTATTTTGAAATTTTCTCTTCCCCCGTGGATTAAGAAAATTTTATTTTGAATTGGAATGATTGCTTCCCTTCCGGCTAGCCATGGCCTTTTTTTCCATTTTAATTTAATAAAAACATCGAATCCATAAAAATTTTTAATTGTAGTCGGCTCAAGAATAACGTCTTGAAAACCAGGAATCTTATCTTTTCGAATTTCATATTCTGTCTTACTTTGAAACATTTTTATTGCCTCTTCAATGAGTTGTTGGTCATTTTCTACCATTTTATTATGATATTCAAAAATGATGAGACCACAATCTTTAGGAAAGCCTTTCGGTCCTTTCAGTTCATAGTCATAAGATAATCGTTCTAAGGATTCTACATGTTCTATAACTTCCGATTTAATTTTAAACTGTTTCTTTACTAATGGATTTAAATATTTATAAGCGCCGGGATGGATTGTCTCCAAAGTTAATTTCTTTGCACCTTGATACATCTTTTCCAAGAAATCACCGATGAATAATGACTCTTGCTTTAATCTTTTTAATTCCTCCTCTTTTTTTTGGATAATATCATTCATTACCTTATAGGGCGGTTTGGCGATATATTTTTTTCGATTCGGAGATGTTGAAATTTGTTCGGATAATACCCAATTTTTTTCCGTTAATCGTTCCATGATGGCATAGATGGTCGTTCGTCCTATATCCACCTCTTCTTTAAGGCGACCCACGACTTCTCCTCTATCTCCTCTTTTTAAAAGAGAAAGATATACAGACGCTTCTTCACTTTTTAATCCAAAATAAACTAAACTTTTCAAATGTTCCTCATTTACTTGAGAACTCGGTTCCAGTTCATTCATTCCCAATTATAATAATAAACTTAATAATTATAAAAGTAATGTCAACTCTTCATGACAATAACTTTTTCCTTTAAATATGAAATTGTTTTTCTCTTTATTAGATATAAAAATAATAATCAAATTATAGGTAAAAACAATGGCAATAACCAAAAAAGTATCCCCTAGAATTCCAGAGGGTGAAGAAATAACAGATCAGAAAGATTTGAGCATGGAAGAATTAAGTGATTTTTTTAAGAAACGCATGAAAGAATATCAAAACTTTGTAGATTTTTTTACGGAAGAATTACAGATTAAAAACAATTCAAAGATTTTGGAAATAGGACCTGGACCTGGTTGGATTACCATATTATTAGCTAAAAAAAATCCTACTTTTCACATAATAGGATTAGAAATTTCTGAAGACATGATACGCGTGGCTAATGAAAACAAAAAAAATCAAGGATTCGATGAAAAAATCTCTTATATTCATGGCGATGCAAACAATATGATTGGATTAGAAGATGATAGTTTTGATGCAGTACTTACTCATGATAGTCTACACCATTGGGAAGATCCCATCAAGGTATTAAATGAAATACACCGAGTTTTAAAGAAAGACGGGAGGTTTTGCATAAGTGATGGAAGGCGAGATTTAGGTTTCGGAGCTAAAGTGATATTTAATATTATAAAACATTTTATTCCCAAAGTCATGGCTTATTATTGGAATACTTCCATAAAAGCAGGGTATACTCCTCAAGAGGTTGCAGACATTATTGAGCACACACCATTTCAAGGAAAATATGTCGTTAAAGCGGGTCTATTTGATTTAATCATATACAATAAAGTTAACGAATAATTGGTGAAAGAACATGCCTAGACTTGTTAAGGGTGGAAAATATATTTATGGTTGGGCAAAACTCGGAGAGAATTATAAAATAAAAGTTCCCCCAGAAGCGCTGAATGAATATGGAATATTAAAAGGAGAAGAGGTATTAATAATCTCAGGCAGTAAAAAGTCCGGGGGGTTTGGAATAACAACTCCTTCACTATTAGAAGGGACTCCAATTGGAAAAAATTTACTTCAAAATATAAAGGGTTCAAGTTCACAACATATCGAAAACAAGTCTAAATCTAACAGAATTAAGATAAGTACTAGTTCTTATATCGATGAAGAGGGATACGTAAGTGTCAATCAAGAATTCTTAAAGGAATATAACCTTGAGAAAAATGAAAAATTGCTAGTAGGAAGGGGAAGTGGATTAGCCATGGGATTCATAGCAAAGGGCCCAATATTTCAAGAAGCTCAACAACATCTTGAATTAGAGATATTTATCTAAAACCACTGTTTATCTATAACTTAATATTATTCATTTCAATAATAATATTAAATTAAACATTTTTTTTAGAATAATTTCCAATCGAGCTATTGAAGTGAACGTAAAATTAACTTGCGTGTATAACAATATTGCCACTCCCAACACGGGTTTTAAAGGAGATTATGGAAATGCAACGGCTATTGAAGCAGATAATCAAATAATATTGTATGATACGGGAAATAATGGAGATATTTTAGTGCATAATCTGAAAACCGCAAATATTGACTTAAATTCTATAAGAACGTTAATTCTATCCCATGGACATAATGATCATTCAAGAGGATTAGCTAAGCTCCTTGAATTAAGAACCACAAAAGAAGTCCTTCCGGTTATTGCTCATCCATTAGTCAAAGAAAAGAAAAAAGCCTCATTATTTGCTTATTTACTTTTTTACTTATTATATAGAGAAATTGATATAGGATTTCCCGAGCTTTCTAATGAATTAGAAAAAAAAGTTAAATTCGACTTTCATACGAATCCCTACCAAATCACATCATATCTTTCCACCGTTGGAGAAATTACAAAAAGAGAAGAACCAGATGGCTCTAGTATCTTGATGGTGCATCAAGAGAATGGTGGATGGAAGAAAGATTTAATATATGATGACTTATCACTTGTACTTAAAACAAAAAAAGGATTAGTTTTATTATGCGGGTGCTGCCATTCCGGGATCTTAAATACATGCTCTAAATTAAAACAGGATTATCCCAAAGAAAAAATTCACGCGATTATTGGAGGAACTCACATGCTTACCTTTTCAAAGAAAAAAATAAAACACGTAGCTGAGGCTTTAGAAAAGCAATATGATTCCCCTCACCTTTACCTTAATCACTGCACTGGTAAAAAGGCACTATCATATTTAAAGGAATATTTCAGCAATGATATTTTTCACGATTTCCTCGTCGGAGAAGTTCTTAATTTTGAATGTTAAAACTGAACTTTAAATTGATAATTAATTTTTATACCTAGTAAACCTGTTTTTTTATATATAATCGAAAATATCATTTTTAAGGGAAAATTACTAAGATCTTTCAATAATGATGCAAAGCAGGTGTAAATGGAGTTTATACAGCAACCTTATGCAAAATTATCATGATAATGAATGGGGTGTGCCTTTGCATGATGATCAATTACTTTTTGAAGTATTAAGCCTTCAAGGAGCTCAAGCAGGTTTGAGTTGGCACACCATATTAGAAAAAAGAGATAATTATCGAGAAGCTTTTGATTATTTTGATTATACAAAAATTGTCAATCATGATAGCAAGAAAATAGAAAAATTGCTTCAAAATGAAAGGATTATTAGAAATAAGTTAAAAATTGAATCTGTAATCAATAATGCTAAGAAATATTTAGAAATAAAACAAGAATTTGGCTCTTTTAATAACTATATTTGGGAGTTTGTTAATTTCCATCCCATCCAAAATACTTGGAACTCATTAGAGCAAATCCCTGGCAAAACAGAATTATCATCAAAAATTAGCAAGGATTTGAAAAGAAGGGGATTTAAATTCGTTGGACCCACAATAATGTACGCATTCATGCAGGCTACGGGGATGATAAATGATCATGTTATTTCCTGTTTCAGGTATGAAGAGTGCAAGAAATTGGAATAATCATAAAATGTATTAATTGCTCTTTAAAATTTAAAGGAACAATTTCTTTCCTATCAGATATAAAATTTTATCTGTTTAAAGCAGATTCAATCACATACCCAAGTAAAATATTATCATTATCAAATGATCTATTAATCATTTTTACTAATTCCGAATCAAAAGCAGGATTAGCATTAAAGTCTATTAAAAAAAAACGATTTTTTTCATCAATCAACCAATCAAATCGAACATAATCTTTACAATCGGTCACATTTTTAATAAAAATCAATTTTTTTTCAACTTCTTTTAGAAACGTTGCGGTTAAATCGCATTCTTTATAGAAATCTCCAGCGGGAAGAATATTTGACATCTTTTGTTCATAATCATAAAACTTATTTGGTGTGACTTTAATGGTAAACGCTTGAATATCCTTACATTCTTGATTTCCAATTAGGAACGAAGAATATTCTCTTGCATTTTCTATAAATTCTTGTAGAAGCAACACGTTTTTTTTTCCTAGAGATTTCTCTATTTCATTTATCTTATTAATAATTGAGCGATAGGAAGAACAAATACTGTTAACGTCTAAGGTTAAGGATCCTCCTGATTTTCCTACCTTTATTATGATAGGGTAATTTAAAAAAGAAAGTTTTTTTTTTAAAAATGTTAAATCCATTCCAGGATAATAAAAAATGGTCTTAGGTACTTCAATACCCATGTATTCTAAAAAATAATGCATTAAATCTTTTTTTTCAAAGAATTCCACGTTATTAGCTTGTCTTCCCGTAAACTTAATGTCAAGATAATTAAATAGTTCAATAAAAAAGCCATTCTTATCCAAATCATTATTAAAACCATTATCGGCTAGATTCACAACGAGATCAATATTATTTTTATTCTTACAGAAATAATGTAGACTTTCTTCATGATTGTTAAGATAAGTAATATCATAGTTTTTTCTTAACTGATTAATTTCGATAATAAAATCCTCAAAATCGGTTTCTTCATCGATTGGAATTTTGAAATTGTCTATCTTTAAAGGATAATTTTTATCATAATATAAAATTACTATCTTTTTCATGAAAACGAATCTCTTAAAATATACTCTTAATGTAAATTTGATAATTAAGATTTACATAATTAATATATTTTAAAAGTCATTCGTTTTTAATTTAGTAATTAATGGTTTTCCATCTCCGGTTATGTATTTATTGATATATCCTTGACAATTTTGAGCGCCGCATTTACATTGAAAACTCCAACGGCTATCCCAAAGACCCGGATCTGCTCCATCTATCACGTTATAAGTAATTGTTAATTCTTCTCCTTTTTGTACGGGGCGTGTTGTTATTACATTTAGTCGTTCATCTACTATACAATTTGGATCACAGGAATGATTAATATATCGTGCACTCGTTAATGGGATAATCCATTTCGCATCATCCACCCATAATACGTAATTTATATGTTCTTCAGTAATGTCTCTCCAAGAAGTAATAGGTCCTTTAAATATCTGAACAAGTGTTTTGGATGGAATATTCTTCGTTGCCTTTAAACATTTTCCATAGGAACAATTACTTACTTTCGAAGGATAATTTTCGTTAGCTCTCCTTTTATAAAACATAATTTCTTTTATTAAAGCTACAAGATTAATAATAATAACCTTTATAAAGCGATTAGAATTCAAAAAAAACCTTTCATGAAGACTTCATTAATTTAAATGATCTAAAGTATTTAATAATCATCATCGTCTTCGTCTTCATACTTCTTTTTTGGAGTTGGTTTTGCAACCGGTTTTGGAGCGGGTTGCCCAGCTGGTTTAGCTGCTGATTTTACATCAGGTTTTTTAACCTCTTCTTTCTTCACAACTACTTTTTTTGACATAGGATTCCTCCATATGATTTTATCTCATATGGTGAATATAAGAATATTAAGGATTATTTAAAGTTAATTGCCTAAATCCAATATTCAAGTTATTAGATAAGCTCTAACCGTATTTAAGGTAATTTCCATAATCTCACCTAAATTTATTAGAGAGATAAACCCTTTGAAAATCATTAGGCAATGGAGATAACCCAAGTAAAAGATAATGAAAATTTCCTAAAATCTCTCGTAATTAATTCTAAAGAAACACTCTCTTTAATTAATCAAAAATAACTCTAATATGATTACTATTAGAAGAGCTATTGGAATGATTTTGAATATATACATTTCTATTATTATACAATTAATCTTGAAATGAGCATTTCTCACGTGGCGCATTAGAATTATGTGAATTAAAATACCCAATAACAATATAAAAGATATTCTTCATTAGATTTAATGTCGAGTATCCCGGCTTATCTGATCTATAAATAATATCTTTTATAATAATTATACAGTCCTACTAATCTGAAATCAATCAGAAATGATAAATGATCATGCTCGACATTATTCCGGCGAAATAAATATTGATACATCAAATATCATTAGTATAAACAATAATTTTCGTAATTTAAACCACTTTTATTGGAGCTTGTAATTAAAATTTCTTATTCTAATATTTAAAATCGTAATTTTTTCTTTAAATAAGAACTAAACGGAGTAGAGGGCTCAAAAGATATCCAATCTTCTTTATCGTCCAAATTGGAAAAAGTACGCAATAAATCGAATGTAATCCAGCGCGAGGCTCTTGGATAAGGCAAGTATTCCCAAATTCCATTTTTTCCTTGCTTCTCTTTAACAAAGTTGATGAATTCTTCGATTCGAACATCATTCTTACTTGCTTCAACTCTCCAACATAGATCGAGAATTTGAGCCATGTCAAATCTAGCCATGAAGGTTATTCTTCCAATAGATTTCTCCAATCCGATCAATCTCGCGATATTAAAGCCAATTGTATTCCTTAAAAAGATCTTGGTTCCTAAAATCAAGTCAAGTGCTTTTTGCGCTTCATTGCTTGCCTTTCTCTTAGGATGGTATGCAAGACAAGATAGAACCGCTAAAGTATTGGATCTGCACCCCCACCGTGAATGAGCAATTCGCCTATAACCTGCAATTCCTCCATAATTTCCTGAAGCAATACCCACTGGCCATGCTCCATCCTCTAATCGTTGCTTAAGTAACCACTCGTATGCTTTTTCCGCCCTCTTATCTGAGTAATACCCGCACATTGCCAACCCCAATAGTGGGATGGCAGTTTGGATGGGCATCATTTGATATCCTACTTCTTCCTCATCCAATTCTTTTTTCCCAGGCATTGGCCAAGAACCATCATCCCGTTGTTTAGAAAAAATATATTCCGCTGCTTTTTGTATCATGGGATGATCTTTCTCGATTTGTAGATATCCCAATCTTTGTAATGCCATCGAAGTCGAATATAGGATATTTCCACTCCCAACTATTGAAACACCGTCGGACTCCCAAGCGCCATTGTTTTGCTGAAGTTCTTCAAGATTTTTGATAAGAGGATCTTCGGGCCTTAATTCACAAAATTCTTGGAGTTCTGAATCATTTTCTGATCTTCCAAGCAAATCCTTTAATACTAAGTATCTTAGACAAGCAGAAGGATCGGTGAGTAATAATGGTATCCAGGTCAAGCTTTACCCTCCATGATTTCTTTTAGAAATGGAGCCGTGGGCGTTTCTGAATTTGCTATGACCTCTGGAGGTCCTGAAGCAACCACTTTGCCGTCGTCTAATTCTATCAACCAATCACAAGAAAAAAGTAAGTGTGGATGATGTTCAATCAACACGACAGAATTCCCTTTATCAACTAATAATTGAAGGGTTGTTATCAATTTTGAAAGATCCTCTAAATGCTGACCAATAGAAGGCTCATCGAGAATGTATAAAGTCTTTTTCTTCGTTGCTTTACTTAATTCATTGACTATTTTTAATCTCTGAGCTTCACCACCAGATAGTTCTCTTGCTGGTTGATTTAAAGTTAAATAACCTAACCCAACTTTTTGTGCATTTTCTAATTTTTTTTTAATTGAATCATTCTCTTTAAAGAGAAGAACTGCTTCATCGATAGTTAATTCATTTACTTTAGGTAAAGGCACATCCTTATAATGCACTTGCCATGCTTCGGGAAGAAAACCAGAGCCCTTGCAAGTACTACATTCCTCCATAACATCTGGCAGAAATTGCATGTCGACTTTAATATATCCTTTTCCCTTACAGGTAGAGCAGTCTTTGGAGAGGGTCTTGTCATCAATTCCCAATAATTTTGCATCTTCGGTTTCGCTATATAATTTTAAAATTTCTTTCTTTATACCAAGAAACTTTAAGGGTGAACCCATTTTTGCTTTAACTTGGTCAATAATTATCGTCTGAGACAGCTCTCCTTTGATGTTATCATATTTCCCTGGTTCTAATATTTCCCGAGCCACTGAAGTGGTATGTTTTATAGGGGCTAATGCTCTACCTAATGTATCAATTAATAAAGTACTTTTACCGCTTCCTGAGATACCACATATTCCAACTAAGACACCGTGGGGAATTTTTACAGTACTCTCTTTTAAATTATTCTCTCTAGCGCCATGAATAGTTAACCAGGTTTTTGGGATCCTTCTTTTTTCTGGTTTGTCAAATTTCTTTTTACCACTTAACCACATGCCAGTTAAAGTTTTTCCATCTATAATTTCTTTTATTATTCCTTCAGCAACAATTTGTCCCCCTAATTTACCTGCTTCGGGTCCAAGATCAATAATGTAATCTGCATTGCGCATGAAAAGAGGATCATGCTCAATTACAATTACCGTGTTTCCGTTGTCTCTCAGTTCTAATAAAACGTCAATGAGAGAATTGACTTCTGACGGATGCATACCTCGGGTGGGTTCATCTAATATCACGGTGAGAGATGTGAGGTTTCCTCCAAGTAATCCTGCAAGGCGGATGCGCTGTGCTTCTCCTGCCGAGAGAGTTTCTACCACCCTATTTAGATTAAGGTAGTGTAATCCTATTCTGATTAAAAAATCTAAACGCCTTTTAACAATTTCAAGACTATTCTTCACAAAAAGGGGTACAGATTCCAAATTAGGGATATTTTTTAATAATTCATGGAGTCCTTTAATGGATAATTCACTTAATTCATGAATGTTATATCCTTCCACCTTTATTTCCAGATATTTTGAACGTAATTTAGAACCTCTACAAGTTTCACAAGGTTTCGTATCCGTATAAGTACCTCCTGTGTCCCAATCTCTCAACCACTGTCCATAAAATCCAAGATAAGTTAATTCTTTTTCTGTTACTTGACCCTTTCGATTTTCATAGGTAACTTGTAATGGTTTGCAATCCCCAAATAGAAAAGCGTTCTTGACTTCTTCTGACATGTCCTTCCAAGGAGTCTTAAAGGGATCAAATCCATATCGAGCTGCTAAAGCTTGTACGATATAATATCCTCCATTATAGGGCTTACATAAGTATCCTTTAGGAAAAAAGCCCGGAGAGTACATGGCACCTCCACATAATGGCTTGTTTGGTTCTATGATAAGTTTATTGGGATTAGGTACTTGCAAAAAACCCACTCCATGGCATTTCAAGCACGCTGCAGAATAATTAAATGATAAAAAATGTTTTGATTGTGCAATAGGCCTAGAATATTCACACTTAGGACATATCCATTTCTCTTTTCGAATCATTTTTGTGCCACAATTAGAACATTTTAATTCCCCTAAAAAAGAAAAAATATTTGCCAGATGAAGAGAGATTTCCGTAGCTATTCCAATCGTGTGTCGGACGTTTAGAAACCATTTGCTTGAAATTTTTTCGGAATTTATCAATGCAGTAATCCCTAATCCGGATATTTTTCCTACTTGAGCCTCGGAGCTTTCCTTTATTCCTTGTCTCTCATACATCGATAAGGATTCCAAATATCTCTTTCTAGCTTCTTTTTCTAAGGTATCGATAATTAAGCTTGATTTTCCACTCCCCGAAACTCCCGTGACAACAGTCATTTTATTTTTCGGAATCTTGACATCTAGAGATTTTAAATTGTGGATGGAAGCGTTCTCAATGGTTATATGGGTCGAGGGTTCTCGCTTTTTTCTATCCTTATTTGGGAGAGGAGTAATTAAATCTTCGTTTTTTAAAGCAATGGAAGTCAAGGATTTTTCATTATCAACCAAACCTTGTAGAGGACCTTGAAATACTAAATTCCCTCCATCTGGTCCTGAATTTGGCCCAAGATCTATGATCCAATCCGCAAAACGGATGATATCTAGGTTATGTTCTACTATGACTATAGTGGCTCCCGATTTTATCAAACGGTCTAAAATTATTAAAAGTCCCGCCAAATCCTTGGGATGTAGCCCCGTGGAAGGTTCATCTAATATTATTAATTGATTCTGAAGGGATTTTTTCCCTAAAAATTTAGATAATTTTACTCTTTGAGCTTCTCCCCCTGAGAGAGTAGGGGATGGCTGTCCCAAGGATAGATAACCTAACCCGATATCGTCCAAGGCACTTAACATTTTTTTAATGCTCTTCAGATCCTTTGCCGGAAGTCTCGTTTCATTCTTGAACAATTCTTTGAGGTGAGAAATGGATAAGTCATAGAAATCCGCAATAGAATAATATTTATCACCAAATTGAACCTTGGCATCAAGGATCTCATCCATGAACCTTTTACCCCGACAATCTGAACATGTTAACCAAGTAGAAGGTAAATAACGCATTTTTATTTCAATGGCTCCCATCCCATTACATGTAGGGCAAGCCCCTCTTTTTGTGTTGAAAGAAAAATACGTGGCTTGATATCCCGTGACTTTCGCATATAAAGTTCGAATTATATCAGCAATATTAGTGTAAGTAGCAGGATTTGAACGAGGATTCTTTCCTATGGGTTCTTGGTTCACTAATATTGGTTGTATCTTTGGACCTTCTATCGAATTGCATCCCACCGGATTCCCTTCTTTTAAGGAGGGATATAACACCTCCTCGATTAAGGTGCTCTTGCCTGAACCGGAAGGTCCAGTTATTACATTTATTCTATTTAACGCGAAATTAACATCAATATTTTTTAAATTATTTTTATGCGCTCCTTTTATGTTTATGTATAATTGTGGAGCGCAGTGACTTTTAGGAAGTGCTATTTTTTTTCTTAAACTAAAGTATCTCCCCGTCGGAGTATTAGCTCTCCATAGTTCTTCTGGAGTTCCGGAAAATATGATACTTCCCCCCATAACACCGGCACCTGGACCTATATCAATAGCTTGATCTGCGAACGCAGCTGCTTGTCTATCATGCTCAATATAAATCACCGGTCCTTCAAGATTAGTAAAAATCGGTAATAAGCGCTGCACATCGTAAGGATGCTGACCAATCGTGGGTTCATCTAGTACGTGAATAATGTCTTCAAGCTTGCTTGTTAATACGATAGCTAAACGAACTCTCTGAGATTCGCCCCGAGATAAAGATGGTGAGATACGATCTAAGGATAAATAGCTTAACCCCACCTCATTTAATACTTTCAATCTTCTTCTTATTTCTTCAATTAACCTCTTAGAAGCCGGTAATGAATTTTTAGAAAATTGATCAAATAAGTCTTTAATGGACTTACTTAAAAAATTAGGAAATGATAAACCTAACCAAGAGATGCTAGATGCTAAAGGATGCAAGCCTGTCTGATTACATTTTTTGCAACCACTTCCCTTGCAATAGGGACAATTACGGTTAAAATGCGTGGGTTCCACTTTCTCTAGCCATGTTCCACAATTCACACAGTATGGTTGAAATGCAACTGCTTTCTCTATTGATTTTCCCTTTAGGTTAATGGAACTTGCCCCTAATGCCGAAATACCATCAATTAAATTTCTGATTTCAATGGCACTAAAATCTTTATCAATATCCCCTACATGAATCATGATATCGTGGGCTTCAAATGGATTCAAGGAACTTGATTTTAAAGGTTTCCCATCAATCAGTATTTTTTGTCTATCAAATTGGTTTTCGAGGAAATTAATTAATGTGCGGTGAGATCCTATTACTTGTTTAATTAATACAGCGAGAATTTCAACTTTCTCTGTGCAAGCTAATTCTTCCATCATCGAAATAATATTATCTTCATCGAGGATAGATAAGGATTCTCCACATGCATGACACTTGCGCTCTCCGAATCGAGCATACAAAAGTCTCAAAAAAGGGAGAAGACCAGAAGCAGAAGCTATAGTGGAATTAGGATTTCTATTTAGCAAATTTTGTTCCAAGGCAATAACAGGACCTAGTCCCGAAATGGAATCTACTTTTGCGGGATTCAATTTAAGTTGCTCTTTGCTTACCATAAAAGCTTCCATGAAGCGCCTTCTTGCTTCATTATATAGCGTATCAAAGATGAGAGATGTTTTACCTGAGCCTGAGACACCAGTCACCACCGTGAGCCCCGGGGATATATCAACATCCACACTTTTTAAATTATGTTCCCGAGCCCCTCTTATTTTGATTTTCATGAATAATTCTTTTAGTTAACACTCAATATCTAATTTATTCTATATCAATTTAGTTTAAGTATGGTCCCGTTTTGGAATTTTTATTCTTTTTAATTTCCTCTGGCGTTCCCGTTGCAATGATCTCGCCTCCTTTTGGTCCTCCTTCTGGCCCTAACTCAATAATATAGTCTGTAAATGATAATACTTCTGGATCGTGTTCAATTATTACCACGCTATTTCCGTCTTGAACGAGTTTATCCAGCAATTCCATTAATTTGACCGTATCATAAAAACTTAAACCCACAGTGGGCTCATCTAAAATATAAAGAGAATTACCCCTTCTAGTCTTCCCTAATTCCTTTGCTAACTTGACTCTCTGAGCTTCCCCCCCACTCAAGGTTGGAGAAGGTTGTCCCAGTGTAATATATCCCATTCCAATCTCTTCTAAAATTTTAAGCACGTTCGCAATGCTATTCTGAGAACTGAATAGCTTTAGAGCTTCGGAGACAGTCATATTTAATACATCAGCTATGGATTTGCCTTTATATTTAATCTCTAAAATCTCTGGTTTATATCTCGAACCCTTACATTCTTTACAAGGAATTGTAAAACTATTAAGAAAAGAGATTTGAAGATCTTGCTCTCCTTGGCCCTTACATGCGGGACAACGCCCCTTTTCAGAATTATAGGAAAAATGGCCCGCCGATAACTTTTGCTGTTTAGCATCCGATGTCTTGGCAAAAAGTTCCCTAATTTTATCCCAAATCCTAATATATGAGCAAGGAGTGGAAGTTCTCACCCGAGAGATTGGACTTTGATTTACTACCACGACACCATCAATATTTTCCCATCCTTTTATTGCTCCGGAATAATCTTGTAATTCTTTCTCATTTTCTTCCTCCTCCTCTTCCTCATCAGGGTCTGCACTTTTTTTATCCTTATTTGCCCCTCTTTTAAAATGAGGCTTTATTAACGGTATGAGGGTATCTAGGATTAAGGAACTCTTCCCGCTTCCCGAAACTCCCGCAATGCCCACCATCATCCCGAGGGGAATCTTAATTTCATCAATTTTAAGATTATTTGTTCGAGCGTCTTTAATTGTTATGTAGCTTGTTGGTTTATCCATATTCTTCTCATTCCTTTCATGGGTTTTTGGAAGTTTTAAATTCCCAACGAGAAAGTGTCCCGTATGGGATTGAGTAATTTGAGAAATCCCTTTCAAATCACCTTGATATACGATTGCTCCCCCGTGAACTCCCGCACCTGGTCCAATATCTATTATCTCATCTGCAATCTCAATGAAGCGTTTATCATGTTCCACAATAATAATGGTATTACCCAAATTCTTGAGCCTTTTTAATATTTCAATTAAGGAATCCTTTTCTCGTTCATGCAAGCTCATACTAGGTTCGTCTAAAACATAAATAAGGGAGTCTAATCCTCCTTCCAGGTGGGTCATTAATGATAATCTTTGTAATTCTCCCCCGCTCAAGGTTGGTAGAGATCGATTCAAATGCAAGTAAGCCAAGCCTACTTTTACCATGTTATTCAATCTTAGTAGAATCTCATCTCGCATCGCTCTCCCTTGGGGGGTTTTCACGTGTTGTTCATTTAAGCCTTGCAGGAATATGATTAATTCATCCATTGTCATCATTGCCAGTTCCCCGATATGTTTTTCTGCAATTTTCACTTCTCTCGCGCGATCATTGATTTTAAAATCCTGGCATTCTTCGCATTTTCTCTGAATCATGTAGTCCTTCATTATCTTAGTCCTTCTGTAAGCACTCTTACTATCTGACACTGCTCTCTCCAGATGAGGAATGATCCCTTCAAATTCTCGTTCTAATTCTCCGCTGAACCGTTTGGATTCCCAATTAAATTGCAGTTTTTTTCCACTCCCATAGAGATATACTTTTTTAACAGAATCATGTAAATCTTTATAAGGTGTATTGATGTCAAAATCATAGAACCGAGGTAATTGCTCCACGAATCTTAGTTGATCCGCAAAGCACCCTGAACCTGCTTTCGTAATTTCTAACAAGTTGCGATCATAATCTTGAACAATCATCTCTTCCGTGAATTGCATGGTATATCCTCGCCCTTTACAATTCAAGCACATTCCTGAAGGTTCATTAAAAGAAAAATGCTTGATCTGCAATTTATCTACCTTCATTCCACACATATCGCATTCGAGATTTTCATTAACGGGGATCTTACAAATGGGGCAAGGTATGACGCCTTCAGTAGCGTATAGCATCCTAAGAAGATCATATAATTTGGTTTTGGTTCCTACGGTCGAGCGAGGATTAAAAACCCGTGTAGTCCGTTGCTCTACCGCAACCGTCGGGCTCAACCCCTCGATTAAATCAAAAGGTTTCTCGTCCTCAAATTTCGGAGGAAATCCAATGGATTGTAAGTATCGATTCATCCCCTCATCAAAGATAATATCAAAAGCTAATGAACTTTTCCCGCTTCCCGAAACTCCCGTTATTAGGACTAATTTTCCCTTTTGGATGTCTACATCAATATTTTTAAGATTATGTATTCTTGCTCCTCTAACCTTTATAAAATTCAAGAATTAATACCTCATCATAATATAGATTTTTATATAATTTTCCAAGTCTAATCCCGAGCATAATCCTAAGATTGTAGATGTGCTAGAAATCATCATTAATTAATCTCGTCATTTTCTACAACCATATTTTTGATATTCATTTTTTTAAATTATAGTATTTGATATCCACAATCGAAGCACTCCGCATCATGTACGCAAATCTCTCCCGAACATTTTGGACAAGTGTAGAGGTTTTTTTGTTCCCTCAACCATTCTCTTATGCCAATCTCTTTGATTCTCTTAAGATTATCTATTAGACTAACATCATATTTTTTTTTATAGCGATGATCTAATCTTTCAATTTTTTGACATGGAAATTCTTCACATTCGAAGCAGAAATGAACCTCTCCATTTTTTAAATATTTACAACCCTTTTTTATGTGTACGCAGTTTTTATTCTGAGTAATACAACCCTTACATCCTCTCTTATATCCTTTTTGTGCAAATAAATTCTTCTTTTCTAACAAATACGCTCGACAAGCCCCGCAATACAAACCACAGTGAGATATTAAATCTTTTTCGCTTACATCTTTAATCTCTTTCATAACTTTTGTCTCCTAAACTTACTTAAAAAGGCTTCTATTCCATGCTCTTTGATAAATAATTGATTCTCAATTAAATTTTGACCATACATTTTCCAAGTCTCATTGAATTGCTTGAACCGCTCGCATGGAAAAGAAACTGTATTAGCATTACATTCAAAACAATATTTAATATTCTTTTTTTTCGCACATTCATATATCGTCTTGCATTTTTTACAACCTTTAGAACCACCGGGGCATTTTCCTTTCATATAGACCAGACAGCCCGGACAATAAATCCCACATGGCATTACGGTCATTTCTAATTTATCTTTGTCCAAATCTCGATTTTCCCTGGATTTCAATATTTATACCTCATAATTTAATTTCCGCTAATTTCTTAAAGGCAATTTCTTCAATCTGAAGTATTTGGTAAGCAATATTTGATATCTCATTTAAATCTATATCCTGGACACAATTCTCACCATAATCATTCACTGCACGTTTTAAGGAAGTGGCAATCTGCGTCCAATTTTGAGCGGATTCCTTTATCATTGGAACAACTTCTTCCAAGTGTTCTATCTCCATGGCGTTCCATGCTCGAATCCCACTTCTAACCTCAGGATGGATTTTTACTTCCTCAAGAAAGTTTGCAAATAGCTTCCTAAACAAGCCCCCACCCGTTCCCCATGTTTCAATGAATCCATGAAGCAACTCAAAAGTTAAGGGAGCTAAGGGAAGTTGTTTATCGCTATAAGGATCCTTAACTATCCCTTTTAACTCATTTTTCCAATTAAGTATCGATTCGGTAAACTTTTTTAATCCTTGGATTCCGATATAGTTCACGGAAGGTCTTAGCATGTGATTCACGGCTTCTTGAATCGCTAATTTCAGCCCTGCCCCTAAAGGCGGATGTTTTCCATCGGGGCGGCGACTCATTGAATATTGCACGTTATTCGGACGCAAAAATGAAGGACCATGAATGGAACTCCTTGCTTTTTTTAAATCTTCAATGCTTAATTCTTGGAAATTTTCATAGGTAGTATCGCCCACATAAGCCAGATTTTTTTCTTCATCAAATCCAGCGAGAGTAATGGTATGGCCACCAAAATGTATCTCTTCTTGCTCCTGTATGTAGGGTAAGAATCCCAAATCAACCTGTAGAATGAGTGGAATTTCTTTTTCAGTTAACGTCTTTGCTTCATTCCACCCCTTATCCGCACTGGTAAATGATTGCTTGCGTAAGGTTATACCTAAAAGACGACATGCGAGTGAATTAGGATCAAGCGTTCCCCCTTTTCCTCCAACGAAATAGGGTGTATCTAATTTTTCCCCATCTGCCATTCGTGTGGAAGAATCATAAAATATGAAGCCTAGCGTGCCATCCAGACCAAATGCCATTGCTTCTGACATTGGAAACCCGTGAAATTCGAATAAATCTCTCATCGCAGACGATTCACAATGAAATCCTACACGATGATTGAAATTCTTAACCATATACTTCAATATTTTGTCACCCTTCCTTTACTCTTTAACATGATCATTAGGGGAGACTGTCCCTCTTCCGTTTTCAATCTGGTTCATTAACCATTCCAAAAAATTTATATCTGTTTCAAGTATTTTTATGGGATGAATGAATAATCCTGTCACATTTAGCGGCATGCTCGAATTTTGTTCAAGCATTTCTTCTAATTCTTTAACATGTGATTTCATTATGTTTATTGAATGCGATATTGCTTCCATTTGCTTTTCTTTACTCAAAACGGGCAACATTGAAAAAGCAACATAAAAATCCTCATCGTTCTTCCCTTGGAATTCTTTAAGAACTGTAAATATTTTAACCTCTAAAATCTTCCAACCAAAATCCGTTATTTTATAAACTCGGCGAATACGGTTATCATGTTCTTCGGTATAAGATTCAACTAATCCATTTATTTCTAAAGTATTTAAGTCACTATAGATTGAAGAGGTACCTATGCTTGTCCACTCTCTCATGCCCCTATCATCAATTTTTTTGTCAATTTTATACGCATGACTTGGTTCTTCCCCAACGAGCCCCAATACAACAAATTCTCTATGATTTAGTGGATATGATTGCTTTAACGTCATTCATTTCTAAGTTTTTATTTTTATATATTCTCTTTAAAGAATATATTTTATTAATAATATTATAAATGAAGAATATATATAAACCTTTTTACTTTTTAGATTATAAAAGTAAAACCAATTTCAAACTTAAAATTTAAATCCCAGATAATTTTTAGAATTAATTTCTTAATTCAAAAAAAGGAATTGAAAGTTAAATTTAATTTAAAAAAGAAGAAGAAAAAATCTATTTGTATTTTTCTAACTTTCCCGCTTCATATATATCCGAAAGTGCGCCAATAATTACTAAAGCAATAATAATGACGATTGCTAATTGTATCCATTTTATTTCAAAGGGAGATTGAATGAGAATTAATGTATTGGAAAGCTCATCGTAATTATAAATGGGAATCGAACTGGGATTGTTATAGAGAACAACTAATAATCCTATGGAAGCCAGGGATACCAATACTTGAAGCACCCTCAAAAATTGATGGAGACTAACCAAATTGTTACCAATAATGCCCCGAATAATGATAATCCCTCCTTGTAAGGCCGTAATAAATCCGAAATATTTCAAGATCATCAAAAATAATTGATCTTGCGTCAAAATATAAGGGGTCAAATCGGAGTACATTAAAATTAATCCAAAAACCAGTACGAAGCTACCCCCTATAATCGTCCATAAAGGATTAATAAAACGCTTTTGGAGTCTAATCGTCTCAACTTTACTTATTTCTTCTGTTAGCATACTTTTTCATTACCTCTTTCTTTTAATTTTTTTTATACTATCTTAATAATACTATGATATGCATGGTATATGAAATTATAATGGTCCAATTTTTATGGGAAAATCTAACGATGAAGACTTTATTCTTTTTTTATCTATTTCTCAAATAAGGAATATAACATGTGATTTTATAACTTCATCCTAAATAGTTAAAAAGATTCTCCAAAAATCATCTATTCTTTTAGAAAGAAATTATTGAAGAAGGTTTAATGCTATAATCTTCTTTTTAAGAGAGCTTTGATTTAAAACCTATTATAAATATTTTTTAGAGATGATTTGGATCTAAACTTTAAACAAATGCTACAGTGTTCCCCTAAGATTTTTTATCCAAATCAACCAGAAAACTTTGAAAAGTAGCTTCCAAGGTTTTTCTGAATTTATCATCCTGCATCAGCTTCATTTCCCGTTCTGCTATCGCTAAATATTTATTTTGTAAAAGCTGTTCTTGGTTGAGTAACATTTCTTTTAAATCCATTAAAATTTGGTTAAAACTTGTCAAGTGTTTTGTCTCAAATTTCAAAAGTCGTGACATTTGCGCCAATAAGTCTTGGGAGAAAATCAAAACGGGCTTAAGGTGAAACTTTTTTGCTAGCTCTGTCAATTCATGATAGTCTTTTAAAACCTTATTTATGCGATGTGTTAATTCCATCGTGGATTCAAATAATAAATCCCTCGAAAGAAATTCAAACTGCTCAGGAAATAAAGAGGAATTCAAATTTAAAAGGAAATGCTTAAGTTCAACATAACTTTCTATTTCTACCATTGAATAAATAGAGATAGTTTTTACTTATTACTTTTTGCATTTCTTTTCAGCAAAAATGGAAGAAATCATTTGAGAATAAGTCGGAATAGAATAGTTGAGTTTACGACTATTAAAAAAGAAATCAAGTAAAGATTAGTTAATTATAGAAAAAAAAGGAGGTTTTATTAGTTATTTTTTTTAAGTTTTCTTACTAAAATCTTTTAGAAGATTATTTCAAGTAATTTTCGAATCAATTTAAGAAAATTGCGAATTTTACACAAATATATTTCGTTTTCAGATATTCCGTCAAAAATTTGACTTAATTACTATTATTCAATGCGAATTTATAAATCTATTCCTACTTAGAGATTTTAAGCATTAAATTAATAATGAAAGATAATAAGAAGCAGATGTTACATGCCAAGCAATTTTTACTTTATTTTTACTTTTTCTTGTTTTCCATTTCACAATTGGAAATCGAAAAGAAACTCAAAATGTTTCTAAAATCATAATAGAATTAAATTAAGATTTATTAATTTAATTATAAGAAAATTAATATAGAATTTATGGCGAGAAGTTAAATGAATTTAACGTATGGTATCTCAAATTGGATTTATGGAGAAGAGCCCTTGGAAAATCAATTTCAACGACTTAAAAAATTTGGCTATGATGCGATTGAAATCAGGATAAATGATCTTAATGATTTTGATTTGCTTTCAACAAAAAAATACATGGAAAAATATTCAATTTCCTGTAGTAGTATTTGTCCAAATATGACGTTTTCAAAAAATATCAAGATAAGAAGGAACATTATAGATAAAAATAGTGAAGTACGTGAAAGATCTATCGAGTATCTTAAAGAATCTCTTAGAGTTGGAGAAGAGTTGGGGGCAAAACTCGTCCTTATAGTACCAACGGGTGTTTTTAATTTAAATGATAAATGGACGTTGCAAAACCAAGAATCTTGTAGCGCTGCGATACGAGAGTTAGGTGATTATGCCCAATCAATAGGATCCATTTTAATTGCCCTTGAACCATTAAATCGCTATGAAAACATGTTTTTACGTACCTGTAGCCGAGCAAAATCTCTTGTTAAGAAGGTCAATCATCCTCGAGTTAAAATGATGCTTGACTTTTTTCACTGTAATATCGAGGAAGATAATAATGCAGAACCAATTTTATTGGCTGATAATGACCTAATACATTGTCATGTAGCGGATTCTAATCGAAAATCACCTGGTCGAGGACAAACAAATTGGTTTGAAATTTATCGAGCATTAAAATATATTAATTATGAAGGTGCAATAATTGGAGAATTTCTAGCATCAAACACTGAAAATTTCTTCATAAATAACGGGACAAATCTTCTGGAAGCTGATTTCTATACAAAAGAATGCATTGAGTATTTAAAACTAATTGAAAGCATGATTAGAAATCAAGATTGACACCCATTCCATTACTAGATCGAAGCCCATTAAATTATATAAATATGGATAGTCGAATCTGGGATAAGTGTCTCGTGATATTTCTCAGCGAAGTATTTTGCTGAAGAATTTTCTCCATGCCATTCAATAATAGCATATCCCGTGAAAAAATTTTTATTCATTCGATCTATAATCCCTATTGAATCATAAGTATGCCCGAATAGATTAACAACTTCTAATTCCAAACCATTTTGCTTTTTATACTAACTATTTATAATTGTCCTCATTTTTATCTTCAATGAATGAAGTAGAAACTACATCAAAACAGAAGCGTGCTTTGCAGCTTTCGTTTCTTGTAATTTTATTAACAAATTTCTTCAGATTAGTTGGGATTTCCGTTGCGGAAATCAGTCTTCCATATATAATATTAGGTTTATCTGGGACGTTATTTTCATTTGGATTAGTCATTGGGGTGTTCTATCTTACTCAAAGTATCTTTCAAGTTCCCTTTTCTTTAATCTCTGACAAATATGGAAGAAAAAAAATCATGCTGATTGGGATTATCATTTTTACAATAGGCACCTTTCTATGTTTTATAGCCCAAAATATCATTGAATTGATTTTCTTTAGAGCCCTCCAAGGTGTTGGAGCATATAGTGCCATACTTCAAGCTATTACGAGTGATATATACAAGGAAGAGGAACAAGGAAAGGGGATGAGTTATTATATTATTAGTTATACACTAGGGTATTTTGGAGGAATTTCTTTAGGAGGATATGTAACTTTTTTTCTTGGAATTCGGAGTGGATTTTTCATATCCGGTATTTTGATAGCCTTATCTGGAGTGCTAATTTTATTCTTTTACCATGAAGAACATGCTATTCAGCAGTCTTCTTTAGATTTACAAGATAATTCTGTTAAGACTAATTTTAATTTAGCCGTAATCAAACTTTTATTGAAAGATCGTCAGTTCAGCATGATTGTAATTATTAGTAGTATCAGATGGCTAATTTTTGGAGGAATTGTATCTTATATCATATGGATTTTGGAAGTACAATTTCATTTAAACTCCATACAAACTAGTTTTATTCTGATACTCACTGTTGTGATGTATATAGTTTTTGTAGGAATTACTGGAAAATTTATTAAAAAGTGGGGATCTAAACTCTTGATGTTGTTAGGTCAAGCTATAATCGTCATGTTTGGTCTCCTATATATCCTAGTTGATTTAACAGGTAACCTACCATTATATATATTTGCTAGTGTTATTTCCGGCATTGGATTAGGGATATTTGAAACGGCTGTAGCAACAGCAACCATAGATAAAGTTGGATTAATTGATATTAATCTAAAAAGCACGGGATTTGGAATCTCCAATACCATAGGTTTTCTCTGTTCGGCTATTGGACCTATAATTATTACTTTATTGGGATCTATTTTCCTTTTTTTACCTTATTACTTCATGCTCTTCCTAATATTAATCTCGTTTTTGATAACTTTAAAATTCGTTAAAAAATAGAATCAGTCAGAGTATATCGCAGTGGTTGCATTACTTTCTTTTACTTTTACCGTAATTTTCTTATCTTGCAGACTCTCTTTTAATTTAGAGTGAATATATTTTGCTAATAACTCGCTGGATGTCGCCTCAATAGGCAAAAATTTAACATCGGATAAAGGAAATTGATATTTTTTCCCGTTAAAGTTCACTTCAACAGATTCATTATCCTTTTTAATTGAGATTTCTTTCGACTTCTCGGGGATTAATACAAAATGATCTAAAGGCTCTATGATCGAATCTACTAATTCTCTTAACTCGAGAAAATCCATTACAAATTTATTTTCATTTAAATCATCACTTACTTGAACCGATACATAATAATTATGCCCGTGAAGCCGAGAACACTTCATCGGTTCCTTTAAAAAATGACACGCACTAAATTTTAATTTTGAACCGTTAACTACTACTTTAAATCCCATTTATTAGGACCAAATTTTAGTTGGAAATTTATTATGCTTTATATTATTTCACTTGATATTCTTTATATTCTTTATTTTTAAAAATTATTAATTAGTTCAAGTTTTTTTTAATTTATCTAAAAGATGGGAGTTCATTTCAAGAATTTTTTTATGAAAATTTATGAAATTAATTCATATCCATGGCTAATATTTAAATATCATTTAATGAACAAAATCTATATTTTTAATGAGAACAAAATAATAATTAATACCTGAATTAATTTGAAATACAAAAGATGTTGGAAAAAGATTGGTATAAAGTAGCCAAATTGATTGTAAGAGCAAGCGGCAATCCCCTTTTTCAAGCTAATGATACCTTGGTAGAGCTTCTAAAAACACTCTTAAATGAAGAGCAAGCAAATTTTTTATTAAATTTTAGGAAACCGCGTCTAACTTTTTTAGAATTAAAAGAAAAAACAGGTATGGATAATTCCCAATTAATAAAAATGCTAAATTCTTTAATGGATAACGGTTTTATCATGGATTGGCCAATTAAAGATACAGAAATGATGGAGTATCGCCTTTTGCCACCCGTGGCAGATACTTTTGAATATTCTCTTGTTAGACTCAATCGTCCTTTAGAACAGAAAAAAAAATTGGCATGGATTTATGAAAAAATGTTTAAGGAGGCAAATGAGGTAACTCAATCGAATTATGAAGGATTGATGCCTATTTTTAAAGATAAAATGCCAATTTTTGCTCGAATTATTCCAATTGAAAAAGATATACCTGTTCCTCAAGAAAAAGTATTACCACTTCATGAAGCTTCCAAAATTATTGATAAACAAGAGAATATTTCACTTTCGGAATGTCCATGTAAGCTTCAAAAAAGTCTTATAGGAGATCCATGCCACATTGCCAGTGATATTAATAGATGCATTCATTTCGGAAATGTTGGCAGATATTTCATTGAACATAATCTGGGAAAGCATATTACACGGGAAGAAGCTAAACAAGTTTTAAAAGAAGCGGAGGCGGAGGGACTTGTACATAAAACATTCCATGACGATTTTAGCCTCGATCAGAAAGAAAATGCAATTTGTAATTGTTGTAAGGATTGTTGCATTTTATTTCAAAGCTATTATAGAGGAACCTTTCCTTTTCATACCTTAACTTCTTATATAGCAGCCGTGGATGAAGCTAAATGCAAAGGTTGCGGAACGTGCGTGGAAAAGTGTCCTATTGAGGCCAATAGTTTAAAGAATGGAAAATCATTTATAGATTTGAGTAGATGTATTGGCTGCGGAGTTTGTGTTCATCAATGCCCTGAAGGGGCAAGGTCTTTACATAGGACAGAATTGAGAGAAATTTATCTTCCACCCCCAATGATTAAAAATGATTAAAAATGATTACTTTAAATGAAGATTCGGATCTTTATTATTTAGGAATCTACATCAGAAAAAAAGGCATAAAAGTTGAAAAACCAAATAAAACGCATTCTGTTAAAGAAGAGATGAAATTCATTATTACTAATCTTGGTTTTTTATTTAATCTGTCATGGAGTAAGAGCGCGATGCTAATCATTAAATGCAAAAAACCCGTAAAGGAAAGCATTGCGAACCCATAAATAATCGTTAATTCATGAGGGTATAATGCCGCATCTATATCCTCAATTCTGTTCATATATTTAGGATCAATCCCTCTTGAAAAATTAATGAAATTAAAAACTAATCTATCGGGTAAAGGATCGAACAAATAAATCAGCATGTAAGTTAAAAAATTGAAACAAATTCCAAACCCGAGAAAAATGTATGAAAAACCCACAATAAGCCGTATATTCTTATACATGTCATTTTCTCCCTTATTAATGGGTCTTTCTTTATCAAAATAAACCCCTCTTAATTTCAGTAAAGTTAAAATTCCCAGTAGAAATAAAAAGATGACAAAACCATATTTTAAATATGTAAACATTACTATGAAATAATTATTAAATTCTGAACATAGATTTTCTAAACCACCAATGAAATTAAAAGAAAAAGAATTGGAATCAGCCGAATTTAAATTTGCCATTTCGAAAGTGATTACTAAATCGCCTATTAAAACTTCGAGAAATTGAAATCATATGATGTCAAATTAAAAAACTTGAAAGAACTTACCAAAAATGAGAAATTGAACGATTTCTTGAAATTTACCTCAATGATCGATGCTATTAATTTTAGTGCTTTCATCAATAATCCCCTTTTTTAAGGTGAAAAAAGTAATCAATAGGACCAAATATTTTATAAAAGCAATTTAAAAAAACTTAGATGACTTGAATTTATTTAGATTAACTAATGGTAAAAAAAAAATGCATTCACAGAATAGAATAGCAATAACTGGAGCTAATGGATTTTTAGGGCAACACTCAATCAAAAAGTTTGTATCATCGGGGTGGATTGTTCATGGTATCATAAGGAGAGAAGAAGTTGCTGAGGATATTAGAAAAGTTGGAGCCATACCCTTTCTAGTTAAAAATTTTGATATAAATGACTTCAAAATTGCATTTCAAGATTGTAATGTGATTCTTCACCTTGCTAATATAGTTTGTGGAACTAAAGAGACATTTGAACGAGTGAATGTTGAAGGATTGAAAAATATCATATCTGCCGCTTTACAAGCGGGAGTAAGTAGAATAATATATCCTTCGGGGTTAGGATTAGATAGATACGAGAAGGAAAGCTGGGCCACCAATAATTATTTTTGGTCCAAAAAGAAAGCTGAAGAATTAATTCAAGACAGTGGGTTAAATTATACTATTTTTCGTCCTTCCTACATCTTAGGTCCAAACGATGAATTAATTCCGGATACACTTGAGCAAATATATGAAGGAGAGATTCCCATTGTTGGAAAAGGAGATAAACCAATACAACCTATTCCCGTGGAAAGCGCAACTGATGCTTTTCTTGCGGCGGCTAAAGGGAGAGGAGGAGATAAAGTAATTTTTGATTTAGTAGGTGAAAAGACTCTAACAATGCCCGATCTTATAAAGATAATTCATGAAAGGATGAAACATTTGGGCTATAATCTTCCTTTTCCCATATTAAATAATATAACACCTGAACAAGCCATTGAAAAGATGCAGTTGTGTAAAGAAATGATAGATGTGATGCAAAGTGATGTAATTGGTAATCATGAAAATCTTATCACGAAGCTGAATCTTACCTCAATACCAATCGAGAGAGCTATTGATGAAGCTATTACCGAAAAGTTGAAACCGAAAAAGATTTATCCCGATAATTCCGTATTAGTTTTATTTTCGGGAGGAATTGATTCTACAACAGCACTCTATTGGGCGATAAATCAAGGTTATTCACCCATAGCGCTAACCTTTAATTATCTCTATCGCCCTAAAATGGAAATTGAATACACCAAGAAAATTACAAAAGATTTGGGAATTGAATTAATAGAAGTTCCCGTTCCCTTTATTCAAGAAGCAATTGAATTCAGATATAATGGTTTTCTTGTTCCTAGCGTCATAAATGCACCCCAAGGTTTTATACCATATCGCAATTTACTCTTTTATTCCATAGCCGCTTATTATGCTGAAGCACTTGGAATCCAAACCATCATTGGAGGACATATCAAACAGGATTTAAATAAATTTTCCGATACCTCAGAAAGTTTCTTTAAGAATTTAACTCAAATCATTAACTTATCAATTGTTCAAGAATCAAAAACTCCTATAAATTTTTTAGTCCCGTTTAAAAATTTAAGCAAAAAAGAAGTGATAAAATTAGCACTCGATTTAGGTATACGCATTGAAGATACCTGGAGTTGTTATCACGAGGGCGATATCCCGTGTGGAAAATGTAGTTCATGTATTGAGAGAATAAAGGCATTAAAAGAATTAAAATAGGAAAAAGCTACCATTTTAATCAATAACATTAAATTCCAAATTTTAAAACTGTATTAACAATCCGTTTTAAAAAAGAATTATTTAGATAGAATTTTATGGTTGCTGGTTTTGAAAAAAGCTGATTTTTATTCTACACTCTCAATCTCTGTTTAATTGGTTGAAATCAATAATATAAGGTAATTCTCGATATTCGCCGTTATAATCCAAGCCATAGCCCACAACAAATATGTTTGGAATGGTAAATCCTACAAATTTAATATCTAACCCTAATTTTTTTTCTTCTATTTGTTTTTTTAAAAATACACATATCTCTATAGAGCTGGGTTCGTAAATCTCTAAAATTTTTTTCTTAATGGTCGCTAATGTCCTTCCTGTGTCTAAAATATCATCAATCATTAATAAGTGTGAATTTTTTAAATCAAGATCACAAAAATCATCTTCTTTTAATTCTAAGGTACCCGAATCTGTTCCATAATAAGAATGAACCATAATTTCACTTGTTTTCATTTTGAGTCCTAATACATTTAATTCTCGGATTAAATCTGAAGTAAAGATAAAAGCTCCCGTTGAGATAAAAAGTACATTAATGAAATTTATTTTCTTCCTAATGTAATAGGTATTAATTTCTTGAGCTAGTTCCTTTACCCTTTTTACTATTTCCTCTTCTAAAATTACAAATTCATCATCATTCATTAATAATAAAATAACCTAATCTTATATTAAAATTGCATCATGCTTTAAAATAAATAATCGAAAGAGTAAATAATTTAATTAGAAATGTTTAATCGCTGACTTTATAGATCTTCTCTGTCATAGGTGTGGGGATACCGAATTTTTTTCCCAATTTGATAATTGTACCACCAAATAATTCACCCTCATTTTTTTTACCATTTTCTACATCTCTTTGGTAAGACGTTTTTACATCGGAGTAATCCTTACAAAACTCAATAGTTTCATCAATAATTTTATCTGGTAAATCTATGCCTTTTTTTTTGGCAATTGAAACAATTTCACTCATAATTTCTCTTAAAATCTTAATTGAGTTGGAATTAATAACACTTCCTAAAGTTTGACCCGTGTGAGCAGTGACCAACGCAAAAGATGCTACTAAAAGATATTTTTTCCAAATTGCCGGTTCAGGATTTTGAGTCCAATGAGCTCCAATTTCGATTTGATTAAAAAAAGTGAGAAAATCTGTAGGTTTAAAGTTTGGATAGAGAGGATCTGGACCGCATTCAAAAAAACCCGGATTTCCCGATTGGATAACCACTCCTGGTTTTTTTCTATACGTTCCCACATACACACAAGTTGGAAGTACGATAGCTCTTTCTAAATTAGCTCTTATTCTTTCATAAATATCTATCCCATTCATTAAAGGAATTATAATCGTGTCATCCCGTAATCTATCCTTAATTTTTTTAATTAAAGCATCCAAATCATAACTCTTTACGCAAACTATACAAAGATCGGGAGTAGGAAAATTATTAATATCATCCGAAGCCATGCTCGGTTTACAAATTAACACTTTTCCATCTGAAGTGTGCAATTCAAGCCCTTTTTCTTGAATAACTTTTAAATGTTCTCCTCGAGCTAGGAAGAAGACTTCATGAGTTTTTTCCTTCATGAGGGAAATAGAATGAGCGATTAGCCCTCCGAAATATCCTCCTACACCTCCTACTCCGCAAATCCAAATTTTTTTTTCTTTCATGGTATCAACACAATTTTTATTTACCTAAAGCTATAATCTTCAGAGAAAATGATGACTTTATAATTTTTTCATTAAAATTCAAGTTTTAATTTAAATTTTCTCAATGAAAAATATGTTCTATATTAAATCAAACCCGTGGAAATTAAAAGAAATTAATTTGAGAAAAGACTGAGTTTTAAATTAATAAATAAAAATAAAAATTATAGATTTTTAATGCATTCAAACGTAGCATCCGATAAAACTTTCTCACGAGCATCATTAAATACATAATAACCGGCTTTATTCATGGCATATGCAAACCCCGTACCAGTATCAGGATCTGCACAACCAAAGGATCCTCCTGCTCCAGGTGTACCAAAAGCTTTCTCACTGGTTCCGAAACGATATTCTGGAGAAGGCTTAAGATATCCGAGGGAAAATCGTGATTCTAATTGCAAAACCTCATCAAATCTTCCTTGTTCGGGATCTGTTGCTGGTTTCATGATCGCTTCCAATGTTTCTTGTTTTATTCCCAATTCTTTTCCTCCCATGGCGAAAATTCCATATAATTTTGCAATATCTCTTACCAAGCCGATTCCATTTGATGCGGGTAATTCAATTTTCCGCATTTCACGCCTGTTATACCCCGTAATGTCTCCTAAAATCTTAGGATTTGCAAACGTCCGATTTGTAATAGTCCCTTTCTTTAGAAATGCTTTAACAAATTGCTTAGGCAATTTATCCATATTAAACAACATTCTGAATTTATATAAAGGAGCATACGTATTTGCAATTCTCGAATCTGGAATTTTATCCGGCAATCCAATATAAAATTCTATTCCTAAAGGCTTTGCAATTTCATCTGCGAAAAATTGTCCAATAGTGCGATGGCGAGGATCAGTTTTCCTTATTAATTCACTTTCATACCATCCCAATGAAATCGCGTGATATCCATGCCTCTTTCCGGGCTCCCATGAGGGTTTTTGTTTACTAATTGCCTCGGAAACTTTATCTGGATCTGCAAGAATATTCAAATCCATCGGCTCATCGATAGCACATAATCCTGCCTGATGAGATAATAATTGCCTTATAGTGATATTTTCTTTACCGTTTTGAGCAAATTCTGGCCAATATCTTGCTACTTTTTCATCATGATCAAAATACCCTCTAGAATGCGCTAAGGCAGTTGCCATTCCAGAAATCCCCTTGGTAGTAGAATAGACTAGTACTAATGTATCTTCCTTCCAAGGATCTTTTGATTTTTTATCTCGGTACCCTCCCCAAAGATCCACAACTTTTTTCCCTTGATGATATACAGCACATGCTGCTCCTACTTCCTTTCCATCCATAAAATTATCAATAAATTTTTCCTTTACCTTTTCAAAACCAGGTTCAACTGAACCATGAATCATAGATTCATTAAATTTCATTTTCTTATCCTACCTTTTTTTCTTATTTCTTTAAAATTAGATACTTAATGACTATTCATTTTATAACCTTATAACTATTTATAAATACTTATAAATTTGTATCAAATTCACAACTTTTTATTCTAATTATCCATCTCATCGGGAGAGATGAGACCCGCCCTAAGGTTATCAGGTGGTTCGTCCGTCACAGGGTTCAAGACATGCCTCATCGCACGACTTGCGCACTCCGAAGTCTTGAAGGAAGTTACATTTTCATTATTGAAAACTTGATGTTTTTTAAAATACCTTATTCTTTAACCGTGTAGAATTTTTTTTCCGTGAATTTAATTTTATTTCTCATGGCTAATCTCTCTTGATCCAATTTAACCTCTAAAAGAGCGAGAGCATTATGATAGCCTACTTTATATAATTCATTTTCTCCCAGTTCATTTAAAGATGCTAAATAATTCATGCATTCTAACATGCTGGAGGTTGAACCAGCAAGTTGAGTTTCATTCTTGCGGTGCAAATAGCCACTAGGTTCCAATACTATAGGACCATCATGAAATTGGTATTCCCCCGGAGTCATTCCCGCATAATGAACTAAATCACTTGTCACAATGAACTTTTCTGCTTTTTTAGCCCGAAGGCAAGTTTTTATCATATCAGCAGGTAAATGCTTACCATCAGTAATAAAAAATCCCGTGAGACGATCCTCTGCCAATATTGACCAAATTGGGTTATTAAATCGATGAATGTACTCTGCCATTCCATTGCCCACGTGTGTTGCAGCACGAACCCCTAATTGAATCGACTTTTTGATGGTTTCGGTGCTCGAATTATGATGTCCCATCGATACTAATATCTTGGTATTTTTTACTATATATTTGATAAGATCAGAGCTTGAATCTCTACTGGGGTCAAGAGTTATAATTGCTATTTTATCTTTAGAGAATTCTTGGAACTTTTTAAATACATCAATTGAAGGAGGAATTATGTAATTTTTGGGATGTATACCCCTAAATCCATCCTCAGGGCTAATAAATGGACCTTCTAAATGAATACCTAAAATTTGAGCCCCTTCCTTGCAATTTGCCGCATCAGCAATGATAGGTAAATTGTGTTGATAAATTTCCATTGGTGAGGCGGTAATGGTTGGGCAATATGCAATCGTTCCTTGCTTTAATAAAATATTACTCACAAATTTAACCCCTTCTTTAGATAACTTAATATCTGAAAAATCTACCCCATTATATCCATTTACTTGGAGATCAATCCATCCCGGTATCTGAATAAAATCACCTTTCCTGAATCTAAATTTTGTAAGGCATGAATATATTTTTCAAGTTATTAAAAAATTCTTTGACAAGCATTATATTCATTAGGAGAGGGAAACTTAAAATTCTTTCAAGAAATTACTATTTGAAAAATAATCTAATTTTAAATAATCACGATTGAACTTTCATACAATTAACATTGACCAGAAATTTTCGTGATTCTTAATAGATTCTTCCCATTGGAAGTATCTTCTGCGTGATATTGTGATAATGTTTATTTATAAGCTTGATAATTTTATATATAAGTAAGAGGATTTTTGAAAAAAGTTCATCTAACTAAAAAATGGCCACTATCTTAAGTGAACCTCCATCAACTGCAACTTCTGGGGAGAAAGTTGTTTTTAATCGACTTAAAGACGTTTTTTCCGAGAATAGTAATGCCTTCATCTATTTTGAACCAGAATTAGGTGGCTTGAGACCGGATTTTCTAGTCCTTTCTCCTGAGGTAGGTATCCTAATAGTAGAAGTAAAGGATTACGATTCTATATTTTTAAGCACTATAACCCAATCTGGTTTTTGGACCCAAGTAAAAGAAAATCAAACAATTCAATTATCAAATCCATTTGATCAATTGTACCAATATTGGAGGGTGGCAAAAGATCGTATCAATCATGGTCATTTTCCGTTCGGTATAGATATCCCTATAATTCGAGTTGTGGTATTTTCTAAGATATCCAAGGAAAGCTATTTACATGAAAAAATTTGTGAGATTACCCCTAAAAAAATTCATTGTTGTTTTTCTGAAAGTGCTTCCTCAATTAATTATTTTCAAGAATTTTTAAATGAAATACTTCCTGTAGATTTTACACTCGAAAATAAGTATTTTCAAATATTAAGAGCTAATCTCATTCCTACTTGTAGATTACCTTCACGTGACCAAAAAGATTTATTAGAATTTTATACGATAGAAGATAAAGTCACGCTCTTAGATATTGAACAAGAGAGAATGGCTCACCGATTAGGAGAAGGGCATCGCTTAATCTTTGGGGTGGCGGGTAGTGGAAAAACCGTAGTGCTAATTGCTCGTGCGAGATATTTGGCTCTACGAAATCCTAAATGGAGAATCCTAGTTTTATGTTATAATCGGTTGTTAATGAAAATGCTCTTTAATCTCATCAATCCCCAAGATTTTGAAGCAGATATTACCATTAACACGTTTCATGGATTTGCAAGACATTATATCTTAAGTACAAATAACTCTTTTTCCCAGATCTATTCACAAGCTGAACAAAAAGCGGAAAAAGAAAAAAGAATGTCGGAGTTTTTTCATGAATTCGTTCCTACCTTTTTTTTAGAACTGCTAAAAAGTGAAGGTGAACAGAAAGTTCAATATGATGCTATATTGATTGATGAAGCTCAGGACTTTGAGCCCGACTGGTTTAAGATTGTAATTGAAATACTTAATCCAGTAACAAATTCCTTGCTAATTACTTGTGATGGGCTTCAAGGTATTTATGCTCGAAAACAGTTTACGTGGTCAAGCGTGGGGATACAAGCAAGAGGAAGGGTTTTGAAGTTTGAGAATTCCTATCGTACACCCATTCAAATTGGCGTTTTAGCTCAAAAAGCACTCCCTAATACTCTGCGCGATCTCCTCGATAAATTTGATGAATTTATTTCTACAAAAAATTACATGGGAAAAAAAGGGTTAGTTGAAATCATGATTTCAAAGAATAGAAAGGAAGAATACAAGACTCTTGTTGGTAAAATTTCTCGAATGATAAAAGAGCCTCAAGATATCTTAGTTCTATTCAAATATAACTTAGCAAAGATTGAATATGAGCATGTATTTTTGAAATATCTAAAAGAAAATAAAATAGACTGGAATTTCATGCGCGATATAAACGGAGGATTGTCAGGCGTGGTTTTAGGAACGATTCATGGGACGAAGGGATTAGAATTCGAAACAATCATCATACCCGAAGTAAATACCTACACATCAGATGAATCTCGGCAATTATTATATGTGGCCATGACCCGCTCAAAAAAAAGACTCATCCTAAGTGCTCACGAATCCACCACTTTAGTACAAGATTTAAGAGCCGCGAAAGGTTCAGGGGGAAATGTGGCAAATGGGGCATAAGTAGGGACCAATCATTACATATCGATTAGTAAATTCTATTAACCCTAAATTCAACAAATATCTAATAATGTGAACATTTTCAGTAGTATTCCTAATAATTACCTCATCGGGACTAAGTTCAATGGCATTGTGTTGAAAACTAAGCTCTGTAAGTGGCTCTCCCCTGCCATTTTGAATGTATATTGCATTCTGACCGTTGGGATATTCTTGAAATAAGATATTACTATTATTAGTTGGATAAATACTCATTTTTTCCAGTGTGATCATACTTTACTTTAATTTGAGATAGATTTTAAAATACTTGTCTGTTCCAATTTTCTAAATTATAAAATTTTAACAATAGGTATTTATAAAGAAAAAAGGTGATTCTATCTGAATTTTAAGAAAAATATAGATAATTTTGTAAAACCGGGATTAATTGAAATGAATCGAAATAAAATCCTTAAGATGAGAAATTTTTTAACATGAAATATTATTGAGAAGGAGTCTCATCTAAATCCTTTAAAATTTGCCTATCTCGTTTTTTAATTACCATTTTTATTAATTTATCAGTAAAAATATAAAATCTCTGTTCTTTTATACCTTGAAAGACAATATCTACTACTATATCTGGATTCATCCCCTTTTTAAAAATAAGTTCATAATTTGCTTGATTTTCTTCCAACCAGGCCTTTACCTCTGGATCCATGAGCTCTTCGCTCGGATCGTTTTTAAATTCTTCACATCTATTTCTTTCACTATGTAGGATATTAGTATTAACTGCGCTAGGTAAGAGAACTGAAATTCTTATTTTAGATTTCGTAACTTTTAGTTCTTCATATAAATTTTCAGTAAGTGCGGTTATACCATATTTACTTACCCCATATGCGCCACCTCCTGGAATAATCCCAAAAACTGACGAGGTATTGACAATATGACATTCTACATCTTGTGCTTGCATGATAGGCAAAAAGGCATGAATTCCGTGTATGACTCCGAATAGATTTACCCGAAGAATCCATTCCCAATCCTTTAAAGTTAAGTATAGGATAGGAACCCCAGAAGCTACGCCTGCATTATTAAATAGAAGATGGACTGCACCAAATTCTTTCACGGTTTTGTTTGCCAGAAACTGTACATCTTTGTATTTCGAAACATCTGTTACAACTGATAATACGGAAGCTCCTTCTCTTTCCATTTCATCCTTTACTTGATTTAAACATTCTGATTCAATATCGGCGATAACAACTTTCATTCCTTCTTTAAAAGATCGCAGAGCTAAAGCTTTTCCTATTCCACTAGCTGCTCCTGTAATAACTGCGACTTTATTCTTAAATTCTCTCACTATTCTTCCCGCAAATTGGATTTAAAAATACTTTTCTCATATATTTATTATTAAGATTTATTAAATGTATTGCGGTCAAAAAACTGATTATCCGTGTTATTAACTCTTTTCTTATATTCAATTAATTATCGAACTCTAAATTAAATTAGAACAACTATAGGGAATTTTGTATAAAATCAATTATTTCTGATAATGCAGAGATATACTATAATTTATTTAAGAACTGTTTTGAAAACTAAAGAACTACAATTAATAGTGCTATTAGGAAACTTGCTCCTGCCATGAATAACGTACCCTTTACATGCCCTTTCGCATGATACTTTCTAAATTCTTTATATTCCGTCTCTTTTAGATCTTCAGTGCCGGGGAGAATAACGAATCTAGGTGTAATAGTTCCTACAATTAAAAGGTCTAAAATAAGAAAATCTGCTATGTTACCAAACATCAAGATCCCAAAAATGTTTATAAAAGCAATAAAAATAGTAAAATTTCCCCCCATTTTGATTTCCAGTAATAATGTAGAAAAAATCGGGTATCCAAGTCCTATAATTAAAAAAGGAATGAATAATATTGCCGCCCTTCTTTTTTCATGCCTTGTCTGAGGTGGAACTTTTTCCGTTATAGATTTTGGATAATCACTCATCCCCCAAATTCTGGGTGAAAATAAGATCATTGTGGCAAGGAGATAACTTGTTAAAATACCAGCAAAAATAAATCCATGAAATATAAGGTAAATAATAAAATCCATCTTTCAACGCGCACTTGCTTATTTATGGGTTATGATTTAATAATATATAACAAGAAATGGTAATATTTAAGTTTTAGGTACGACTAAATATCAAAAAAAGAGGGATAATTAGAATTGCGATCAAATACTTTTCCTTAGCTTTTTAAACAATGATCTAAAAGACTTATACTAATTATGGCCTAAATTTCCTTAACATCAAAAATCTTAATTATATGCCTTCTAATTCAATAAGCAGCTATATACTTATATAAATTATTTTTTTTTATATGCAAGTTTAAATAGGGCTTTATTTTAAAATTAAAATAAGATTACCTTATACATATAAAACGTGAAATTACAATGAATTATTTGGTATTATTCGCTATATTGTTAGCTATTTTACCCTATCTTATTTTCTTCATAATTTATACGAGATCGAGTTTAAGAGCTTGGCTGGCATTTATAATCGGAGGTTTATTATGGTTCGTCGCCGCATTACTCAGGACTCCAATATTGCAAGCCATATTGTATCTCCCATTTTATCCTCAACCTCCACAAAATATCCCACCTGCAGCCCTTAACAGTTTAATCTATTCTCCGTGGTATCTTGCCATAAGTTCAGCAATGGCAGGTATTTTTGAAGAATCGTTTCGCTTCCTGGGTGTTACGAAAATAAAATTTAATTCGAGGAATAGTAAGCAGATTATGAGTTTTGGGATTGGATGGGGCATAGGAGAGGCAATTGAAGTATACGTTATAGCAATGATTCCTTATTTATCTGCTAATATTTCAGATCCTATCATTTTAATTGGAGCAATTGAACGATTGATCGCAATAACTTTTCATACATCAATGGCGTTCTTCATTTATAAGTGCGTAAAGGACAAAAATGATCTTTACCTAATTGGGGCTATTTTAATTCATTTTGCATATGATTATATTAGTGTCTTGATTATATATTATGTTAGTCTAATACTGGGAGAAATTGTTGTTGCGATAATGACTATTATCCTTGTCTATTACTTATCAAGAGATTATAAAAAGAATCCTCCAACTTATCAAGAAGAACCTAAGGAATCTGCGAAAGAATAAATTTTAAAGAATTTTATGAATCCATTTTTTTTCTCACTTTTTTCCCTTATAATAATAGAATTTTATAATTTATGAAGAATTTTTCTTTTTAATATGGTTTATTGACATCAAAGTCAACCAATTCTTCTGAAGGTTTACTTGTTTTTAATAAATTGTTATTTTTATAAATGAAAATCAGATCTGTTTGAAGCATTTAAGATGAGTAACTTTATATGCTCGATTATTTTGTTTTTAATTAAATATTATTGACATTTTTTAACCAAGTGATATCGTGATAAATTATTTTATATTATTTGTTATTTTACTCGCAATTTTACCCTATTTAATTTTCTTCATTATTTATACGAGATCGCGAGCAAAAGCTTGGCTTGCATTTTTAATCGGTGGTGTTTTTTGGTTCATAGCATACCTGCTCCGTTCACCACTCTTGCAAATTGTATTATACCTGCCATTTTATCCCGAACCCATTGAAACTATCCAAACTCAAGAACTTTTACTAGTTGCATATTCCCCATGGTACATTGCTTTCAGCTCATCGATGGCCGGATTATTTGAAGAGTCTTTTCGCTTCCTTGCGATAAAGAAAATTAAACTTACTTCTAAAAATAATATCCAACTGATGTCCTTGGGCTTAGGATGGGGTATTGGAGAAGCATTCGTTATACATACTTTAAACCTTATTCCTTATTTATTCACGGATTTTTCTAATCCTATTGCAATATTAGGAGCTATTGAAAGATTAATTGTCATTCCTTTTCACACCGCGATGGCTTTTTTTGTGTATAAATGCATTAAAGAAGATAATAATGTTTGGTTGCTGGGAGCAATTTTGCTTCATTTCAGTTTCGATTTTTTTGGTATAATGGTATTCTACTATGTGAATGTGATTTTAGGAGAAATTGTATTAGCCGTGTTTACACTAGTTTTAGTCTTATATTTATACTTTAATTACAAAAATAAGCCTCCTGCTTATTATGGAGAAACATCTCAAGTAGCATCAAACCTATAGAACACGAGAAAATTTCTACGATCTTTTCGTTCGAGCTATTCTTTAGGATAAAAGATTAATTGGATTCAAGTCTTGGAAAGTATTACCATGATGAGTAATTAATACCCGAATAATATATTACCTTTATAAAGATCCAATAGAGTCTAAGTAGTGGAGATTACTTAAAAACATGATCTCTGAGTAAATCCTTCAAGATATAAAAGGCGTCTAAAAAGCAATTATAACTTTAAAAGTTGAATTAAAAATCGAAAATTTTCTTTTATTCTTAACTATTTTTCATTATTTAAATTAAATAATTTATAAGCACTTGAAATATAATCAAATTTGGAATACTACCTTTTAGAAATCATTACTAAAATAAAGATGGTATTCAATGCAAAATAATACTTCTTCTAATCAAGAGGGAAATAATACATTTGTTTATTTTATTGCTATTATTTCGGGCATAAGCGGGATGCTCTTTGGCTTTGATACGGGAGTCATATCCGGAGCAATTCTTTTCATTAAAACGCAATATAATCTATCCTCTTTTTTAACAGGATTTATTGTGAGTGCTGTTTTAATAGGAGCAGTAATTGGAGCATTAATAGGAGGGTATTTGGCAGATCGCTTTGGGAGAAAAAAAGTAATCATTTTCGCTTCAATAATTTTCATTTTCGGGGCTATCTTTACAGCAGTTGCACCAACTATAATTGTCTTAAGCATTGGCAGGATAATAGTAGGGATAGCTATTGGCATAGCATCCTTCACGGCTCCTTTATTTATATCAGAAGATGCTCCTCCTAAAATTCGAGGAGCATTAGTCTCCTTTAATCAATTGGCCATCACCATCGGTATTGTCATTTCTTACCTGGTTGATTATGCTTTTTCACCAATACAAGGGTGGCGATACATGTTTGGGTTAGCTGCGATTCCTGGCATAGCGTTGCTTATTGGCATGCTATTTCTTCCCGAAAGTCCACGATGGTTAATTGATCATGGAGATATTGAAGATGGGCGAAAGGTGTTGCAAAGAGTCAGGAATAAGACTAATGTGGAAGATGAAGTAAATGGAATTCAAACGAGTTTGGAAAAAGAAAAAGGGGGTATATCCGAGTTATTAAATTCTAAGAATAAACCTGCGTTAATAATTGGAGTAGCATTAGCAATATTTCAACAAGTAACAGGCATAAATACTGTAATATATTATGCACCCACTATTTTCCAATATGCAGGTTTCGAATCATCCTCAGCAGCCATATTTGCTACTGTTGGAGTTGGTCTTGTAAATGTTGGGATGACGGCCGTAGCTCTAAAACTGCTGGATAAAGTAGGACGACGTCCCTTGCTTTTACTCGGTTTGGCAGGAATGTCTGCAACATTAATATTACTAGGAATTGCTTTCTTCTTACCAAGTCTAATATCTGTAATCGGTCCTTTAGCTGCAACTTTTCTCATGCTATATATCGCTTTCTTTGCTATTGGATTAGGTCCCGTATTTTGGCTACTAATATCAGAAATTTATCCTTTAAAGATTCGAGGAACGGCGATGAGCATAGTAACGGAAGCAAATTGGGGCTCAAATCTGATCATTTCTTTAACCTTTCTCTTATTGATTGGATCAATAGGGAAATCCGGTACTTTTTGGCTTTTTGCTGGAATAGGATTATTAGGATTCCTTTTTACCTTTTATTATGTTCCTGAAACAAAAAACCGAACTTTAGAAGAAATAGAAGAACATTGGCGTAAAAGAAAACATCCTCTTGAATTAGGAAAATAAAAAAAAAAGATGAATAAAATGACAAATAATATAAATCCCCCGGGAAACCCGGGTGCAAAGCCTAATTGGACTTCAAGTGCTAAAGATGGAGTGGGTACTTCTATTTCCATGGGTAGTCGACTATGGTTTACGATTTCGAATGGAATTGTTACTGAAATTTATTACCCTAGGATCGATCAAGCTAATATAAAGGATATCCAACTGGTGATTTCGAGAGAAGATGATTTTTTTGAGGAAGAAAAAGGAGATTGTAATCATGAAATCTCTCAAGTAGAACAAGGTGTTCCTGCATTTCATGTTATTAACACTTCAAAAAGTAGCTCCTTTGAAATAGAAAAAACTATATTGACAGATCCTAGAAGAGACGTGTTGATTCAAAGAGTTAAATTTAAATCTCTAAAAGAAGAGCGGAAAAAGTATCATTTACATGTTATATTAACCCCACATATAAAAAACTGTGGCTATGGGAATAATGGATGGATAGGGGATTATAAAGGAGTACCCATGATGTTTGCTCAACGCGATGATATTTCCCTAGCTCTTGCGTGTTCAAATCCTTTCATAAACATGAGTTGTGGTTACGTTGGCACCAGTGATGGATGGCAAGATATCAAGCAAAATAAAAAGTTAACTAATTTTTATTCAAAGATTTCAAATGGAAATATCGAATTAACTGGTGAAATAGACCTCTCAACTTCAAACGGAGAATTTACTTTGGCTTTGGCTTTTGGAAACAATGCTGCCGAAGCAGGTCAATTGGCACGAAATACTTTAAATAAAAATTTTGACCACATGTTATCTCAATATAAAAAGTCCTGGGAAGAATTCCAAAACGAGTGTTTAGATTTAAACAGTTTAAGTGGCAATGGTATTGATTACTATAGAATTAGCACTGCAGTGTTAAAGACTCATATGGATAAACGCTTTAGTGATGGTATAATCGCAAGTTTATCGATACCATGGGGCTTTTCAAAAAGTGATAACGATTTAGGGGGATATCATTTGATTTGGCCTCGTGACTTGGTTGAGGCCGCAGGCGGCCTTCTGGCAGCGGGAGATTTCACTTCAGCTAAACAAATCCTCGATTATTTAATGAGTACCCAAGAAGAAGATGGACACTGGCCACAAAACATGTGGTTGGATGGTACAATTTATTGGCAAGGTATACAAATGGATGAAACAGCCTTTCCCATACTACTTGCTAACGCTTTAATACAAGCAAATGAATTAGATAATCCCCATGTATGGCCCATGGTAAAGAAAGCAGCAAGCTTTTTAGTAAGGAATGGTCCCGTGTCCCAAGAAGACCGTTGGGAAGAGGATGGGGGATATTCTCCCTTCACACTTGCAGTTGAAATTGCTGCCCTTTTAGCTGCTGCAGATTTCGCTCAAGAAGCTGGAGAATCTGAGATTGCCCAGTTTTTAACGGAGACTGCTGATATGTGGAATTCAAAAATAGAGCAATGGACCTATATTACCGATACGGAAATCTCGAAAAAATTAAACATCGAAGGATATTATGTAAGAATTGGTCCAAAAAATATTTCAGATGCTGCTTCTCCATTAAATGGTTATGTTCCGATTAAAAATCGTCCTCCCAGTCAAAGTAAATTTTTATTTGAAAATATTGTTAGTCCCGATGCTTTAGCATTAGTGAGATTCGGATTACGAAGTGCAAATGATCCAAGGATTGTTAATACCGTAAAATTAATTGATTCCATGCTAAAAACAGAAACAAATAATGGTCCAGTTTGGTATCGTTATAACGAAGATGGGTACGGCGAACATGAAAATGGAGATCCATTTGATGGCACTGGAATTGGTCGTGGATGGCCTCTTTTAGTGGGGGAACGCGCTCATTATGAGATTGCTAAAGGTAATATGAATGAAGCAAGAAGGTTATGTCGGGTAATGGAAAAGCAGTCTGGTCCAGGAGGACTAATTTCAGAGCAAATCTGGGATTCAAAAGATATTCCTGAAAAAAATCTCATAAATGGCCATCCAACTGGCTCGGCAATGCCCTTGGTATGGGCTCATGCGGAATATATTAAATTATTGCATTCTCTCAATGAACATAGTATATTTGATATGCCAAATCAAACAAGACGACGTTATTTAGAGAAAAAAATGTCATCGAATCTTTCAAAATGGAGTTATAACCATAAGAGCAAGCAAATTTTGACTGGAAATCAATTGCGAATTGAATTATTATCTCCAGCTTCGATCCGTTGGACGAAAGATAATTGGGACGCTACTCAAGAAATTGAGACTATTGATTCAAAATTGGGGATTTATTATGCGGATTTGCCTATAGATGATTTAGAGGAAGGAACCAAAGTTGGATTCACATTTTACTGGATTAATTCAAAGAAATGGGAAAATAGAAATTTTGAAATCGAAATTAAAGAACCCCAGAAAAAAGAACTTGGCATATTAACATGACATTGTAAAAGGAATGAGTTAAATCCAATTTTATGCTCATTTATTCAATTAAAAGAATAGAGTTAAAAGTCTTATCCTGATTGAAAGAATTCTATTATTCCCTTGCTTATCCCATTTACCTGACAGCACTTTAGTTAGAGCCCTCCAAAAGAATAACTTAAAGTAAAAACTCCAAGAGGGCTCGAATTTTCAACTATAATTTTGGATTCTTTTTTTAAGAGAGTATGAACCTCTTTTTTTATTCCTATTAATGTATTATTTTTATGAAATACATTATAACAAATATAATATTATTTTTAATTATCCATGGAAATAGAAAAAAGGAATAAAATAATCGCTTATAGTTTACTGCTTCTTACTGCTCTCATTTGGGGTGGGACATGGCCTCTCGGAAGGTGGTTGGTATCAGAGGAAGTTGGAGGAGAAACAATTCCCCCAATGATGATTGCAGTACTGCGTTATTTTTTTGCCATAACATGTTTTTTTATAATTCTAAAATATCGAGAAAAGACACTTAATTTTAATTTGGCTAAACGCCATTGGAAAATTTTAACATTCATGGCGGTAACATCGGTGACCATATACCAAATAGGGTATCTTTTTGGAGAGTTTTACACTGCAGCAAGCGATGCCAGCATTTTGGTAGCAACTAATGCAATTTGGGTTATTATCCTCTCCAGCATATTTTTAGATAAAAAGATTGCGAAACAGAAAGTGCTTGGAGCGATTTTAGCTTTTTTTGCTGTAATTTTAGTGGTTGGATTTTCTCCAAATTTAAATGTTCCAAATAGAATTCTTGGAGATATTTTAGTATTGATAGGAGCTTTCGCATATGGTTCCTACAGTGTTGCTTCAAGATTTTTTATGCTAAGCACCAAAAACAGCGTAGACTCTTATCAACCAAGTTCTCTTTGGATAATAACTTGGGTTTCCTTCCTTGGATTTCTCATTACCACTCCAATTGCGTTAATTCTAAGTCCAGAATATATTAATCCCCTCTCTTATGCTACGATACCATCGCGTATCTGGTTAGGTGTAGCCTACTTAGCTTTTATATCAACTGTTGGGGCTTATACATTTTATTTGGAAGGGATCAAGCGATTAGATGCGAGTAAAGCAGCGATCTTTCAAACATTAGTGCCTTTGTTTGGAGTGCTTCTCTCAGCATGGTTCTTAAAAGAAATCTTTGATATTATTATCTATCCAATTTCATTATTACTGGTAATCATTGGAATTATCCTGGTCAATTATGAAGGAAATACTCTTAAAAACAAACTTAAAGAAGAAAAAATAGTTATAGGATGATTTGTTAGTTTAATTTTCCTATCTAATTGGTTATTTAATAGAATCTAAATTTTTGCAAAAAACTCTCTATGATTTAATTTCTTAATGATATTGGAAAATATATTTTCTTGATTACATAATAAAACGAATTTGAGTTCTTTATTTTTTTTTTAAATTTAATATATTTATTAAATATAATCCATAATTTTAAAAAAGTCATTGTAGTATAAGAGAATGAATTTTTCATATCAATTTTTTATTTAATTATAATAGAGGTAAAAGAAATTTGTTAATTCAATCGATGGTTGATGTGATCTTTCAATGGATCACCGCAAACTTAATACAGATTGTAATTGTTGTCTTAACGGTTATTGTGGGATATTTTATCTATATATTAATTAAAAAACAAATTAAACGTTTGACTAAACACGGGAAGTTGGACCAAAAAATCGGCATTAATATATTGAAAATTATTAAAATAGTGATGGTGTTAATAATTTTCAGCGCAATAATGCTTGCATTCATCCAAACAATTGGGCTTATAAGTGGTCTTATAACATTAATGGGAGGAACAATTATCGGATTTGCAGCAATAAATACACTCGGAAACGTCATTGCAGGTGTTATCATCATGACCAGTAGACCATTTATTATCGGAGATCGTATAGTATTTAAAGACAATATCGCTGATGTTGATGATATAAAGTTAATATATACTGTATTAAAAACACTTGATAACATTCGGATCTATGTCCCTAATCAAACCTTACTTCAAGAAGATATACAGAATTTCCATAAATCTGAGCATATTAGAAGAAATGTATCGATAACACCAGGATTCAGCGAAAGACGAGAAAAGGTGGAGGAAGCATTATTAGAAGCCGTTGCACTTGTCCCCGCTGTTTTAAAAGAGCCCAAACCATATGTTTGGATCACTAATTTTCAAAATTATGCTGTGGAATATCATGTTTATGTTTATGTAAATGATTATAAAAATATCCCATATATTGACTCTGAATTACATAAGGCAGTGTTAGATACATGTATTAAACATGATATAGATATTAGCACACCAATCTTAATGTCAAAAGTGAAAGATAAATATATTTAGAACGGCTAATAATCATCCCAATACCAATAATTCTTTAAGGTTATAGGTATATAAATAGTTTTTTTAATTCCTTCTATAATTTCACTCTTAAGGGAATATAATAATTCTCTTAAGCCTCGATAAATTTTAAAGTAACCAGAAGGGCAATAAATATTATTATCGTAATGAAATAAAAGGGAAAATATATTGAAAATATTCCTAAATAACTGATTATTATCGGCCCTAAGGCACCACAGATAAATCCTACTGTATTATTCAACCCAAATCCCGATCCTTTCAGGCTTGGATCGTTTTTCTCGATTACATTAGAAATATTTGCATTTCCTGAGGTTAGACATAATGCAAAACCGATTCCCGAAATAACGGCACCAATAAAAAAAACAACAAAAATCATTGAAATCATCAAAGAAAAAAATAAAAATCCCGATAGAATAACAAATATTTGTCCCAACATCAATATTCTTTTAGAACCAAATCTATCCACTAATTGACCACCAAAGAGAATGGTGGAAACATAGGCTAGAACAATAAAAATCATGAGATAACTTGTTTCAATTTCATTAAAACCCCAATGAATCTCCAAAACCCAAATCATGAATACCATGCTCCCATTCATGAACATCCATCTAATGCTATTTAAAATTACTGTTAAAAAAAACTGTCGATCCGTCATTAAAATTTTAATATTATTTAAGAAATCGCTTTTTTTACGTTTCTCAGAAGAATCATCATGGTTAGAAATATTACTTTTTCCGGAATTTTTAAAAAAAGTAAAAATTAAAATCAATGAAATAAAAGCTAATGTTCCTGAGATGAGAAAAACAAACCGAAAATTAAAATAGTAAGCAAGATATCCTCCAATTACAATTCCGCCAAAATATCCTAAGCTAAGGCTAAACGAATAAAGAGACATGGCTCTTCCTTGTTTTTCCTTTTCAAAATGTTCACCTGTCATCGCTTGAAGAATGGAGCTATATGCTCCCGCTCCTTGTACAGCTCTAAACAATACTAACTCGGCAATTGTTTCTGCGAAGTAGCATAATAATGTCCCAGCAATGTAAACACTCATTCCAATTCCTATCATTAACTTCCTTCCATATTTATCTGACGCGGATGCGATTGGAAATTGAAATATGGACTGAGTGACAGAAAAAATACCAACTACTATCCCATAGGAAATTAAGGTTCCCGATAAGCTTAGAATAAAATGAGGCAGCCCAATATCTACTATACTTGTACCTAAATTTCTAAAAAAGTTGGAAATAAGAATTATAAATAAAAAAATTTCAATATTAATCCTTCTTTTAATAGGCTCTGATTCATTTTGCATTTATTTTAGAAATTAACTAAAAAATAAAAATTTGTTATCTTTAAATTATTTTTTTTCAAAACGTTGTATGGTTTTAAATTATTTAAATTACTTTGTTACGTAGGTAAAAAACCTTTAAATTACTTCCAAAGCTTTAATTTTGTAGAATTCTTCTTCCAAGGAATAAAAAGATATATAACCATTTTCAAATACACAGTTCATTCAAATCAAAAATAAGTTTAACATTTTTACTACTATTAAAAAATAAGATAATAAAAAGCTTAAAAAAGTATTATTTAACGTAAATCATAAGTTAATATTCCTTTGGGATTCAATCACATGTAGGTTTCATAAAAAAATAATAGATTAAAAAAATTACTGAGAGATTAAGAAATTATTTTCTATATACTCCATATTTGTATACAGCTTCAGTCATTGCAGCAACATTTTCATGTCTTGCCTCATTTGGGATTCCAACAACACCACCATCAACTAAATATCCTCCACCTTCGGCACAATCTTCTATGCATTTCTTCACATATTCATCCATTTGTTTAGGAGTACCTGTTACAAATAACGATGCGGGAATATTTCCTCTTATACACACATAATCTCCCATCATCTCTTTGGCTTTCCTAATATCTGTTCTATCAAACCAATATACTACTTGACCTTTATGCTCTTTTGCAAATTCTGTCAGATAAACTAATCTTTCATTATATCCTCCTTCAAAGAAAGGCTCTGGAATTAAACCTATTTCAATTAAACCTTCCATAACTTTTTTTAAACCGGGCCAATAAAATTGTTCAAATTGTTTATTAGACATAAAACCATCTGCTCCTCTGTGAAGAGGTATAAAAACTAAAGGAGGTGCGCCATCGGTCATACATCCTATCGAAGCAGTCAACCCACCTCCCATTCTCAAGGTATTAAGTTGAGGTTCGATAAGTAAATCACAAGCTTTTTTTAATTCTTCTGGATGCTTATACATATCTAACATAGCTCCGCGCATGCCTCTAATCATATCTGAGATCATATCAAAAGGCGCTTGTACCATACCAGAAGTCATCCCACCTAATGGTTTTCCCGCTCTTTCAAGCTTTTTTTTATAAGCTTTCAGTCCAATTAATTGACCTATCATACCCATATATGCTTTTCTCATAGAGTTCCTAAATTTTTTTAAGTCTTTATTCATCAACCACAATGCAACTCCGATTCCTGAAAACATGCCACATAACCAATCAAGATCAGGAAAATCCTTAAAAGCTTTTAGATTTGTATTCTGAGCGGGTATGACATTACGAAGCATGTATCCTGTGGGATCTTTAAGAAATTTATCATAATCCTCAGCCTTCATATATTCTATTTCAGTAGCTTGAAAAGGTTGATTATCTCCTAAACAATCCTCTGGATTATGTGCACCGGGCCATTTAAAGGTCTTTGCACCAAAAGCATCTAAGAATCTCCCTATTGGGGCGATCTGGGCATCAGGATAAAGATCCCATTCATAACGCATGCAAATTTTGCGAGCAGCTTTATAAAACTTACCCCCTTTATACATTGCATCTTTATATGAAAATCCTTCTTGTTCAGCAGGAAAAAAGGCATTTATTGATGGCGTAATTGGTACGCGATCTGGTTCTTTTAGGTTAATTGCATCATTAACTCTTTGAAGTTTCTCTTTAATAAGTTGTTCTGCTTTAGATTTCTTCAAAATTAAGTTACACCTCCATCCATTTAGAAGCTAAATCCACGGCTTCAACTGCACTTTCCCCATAAGCATCTGCATCCACGTATTCCACAATAGTTTGATCAAGCGTTCCCCCTCCAATCATAATTTTCACGTTATCTCTTAACCCCTCATCTTTAATTTTTTGAATTATATTTTTCATAGAATCAAAAGCTAATGTTAAAAATCCACTTAATGCCACAATATGAGGCTTAAATTCTTTCATATTTTGTATAAATTTTTCTGCTGGTACATCTACTCCTAAGTCTAACACTTCGAATCCATTCACGTCTAGCATAAATTTCACAACGTCCTTTCCAATATCATGAATATCGCCTGCAACAGTCCCTAAAAGGACTTTTCCTTTCTTTTCCTCCAGATTCGTTCCTTTTTTTAAATGTGGAGCAAGTATTTTAAAAGCCTCACTTAAAATTTCTCCCGACATTATTAAATCGGGTAAGAAATATTCTTTATTTTGGAATTTATCCCCTATCTTTTTCATAGCAATCTTAATATCGTTCATTATTGATAAGGGATCCTCATTTTTGGAGAGCTTTTCCTCAATTATTTCTTTCGCTTTAATATCATTTAATTCTACAATTTCTTGTATTAAATCCATTCAAATCAACTCATCTATTATTATTCTATCATAAGAAATAGAACAAAATAACAATTCAATTAAATTTTGGATTAGTTTTTGTACTTTTGTATTTTTCGGTTTTTACATTTTTAATTAAAATACAGAAAGAGAGTTCTCCCGCATTTTTGATGAGATCTTAAACAAGTAATATTCATAATAAATAGTTCTTATTACAAATCTAGTTATCATTGAGACGTTGGAGATGCGAGGTTAGTCACTAGAGCCTATGAATGTTTAGACTAGATTTTCTTCTTTAATAACAATTTTTTGAACATTTCCTTCATTATTGACCAGGATAATTCCAATGATTACCAGTAATAATGAAATTGGATAAATAATAATATCAAAAATTTCTTTTAAAAACCATTCTGAGAGAAGTACCCCAAATTATTTCAAAAAATGATTTAAAAATAAGCACTTTTTAAGGATATTTATTCTTCTTTAATGTTCTTAATTTTCGATTTAACTAAATGATAATAAACTTTAGTTTCATTTCTCAATTAATCTTAACGTGATTATAAATGCAACTATAACCAAGCTTGTTATGTAATAATACGGCAAAAATATCGATATTTCTCCGATAAAACTAAGAGTGATTGGACCTAATGAAGAAAATAAGAATCCAAGAGTATTATTAAAGCCAAATCCTGTTCCCTTTAATTTAGGATCAATTTGAACTATTGTTTTTAATAGGTTAGTGTTAGCTGAAGTTTGGAACATTGCAAATCCTATGCCTGAGAACATCGATGCGACAATAAAGATAAATAAATTATTTGTAAAACTTACAATTATATAAAAGCAGCCAAACACAATTATTAGAATTTGCCCTGTTAGCAACATTTGTTTAGTTCCAAATTTATCTATTAATTTTCCCGAAATTAATACAAAAGAAACATAGAAGGCAACTATCATTAGAAGGAAATAACTAGTTACTATAGAGGTTAAGCCAAAATGAATCTGAAGAACCCAAATCAAGTAAGCAACAACGCCACCGAATAGAAACCATCTCACTAAATTCAATAAAACGGCAAATCGATATTGGGATTGTCCTAATAGTTTTCTTATCTTTTTAAATTTAAGCCCTCTTTGAGTAACTTCGGTTACTTGATCCTGTTTAAGCATTACAATCTCTTCATTTTTTTTTTTCTTCACGTCCTTTAATAGTAGAATGATAAGAATGAGTGAAATCACGGCTAAGGATCCCGAAATTAAAAAAATCGCTCGAAAATTTAGATAGTAAGTGATATAACCTCCAATCACGATACCTCCAAAATATCCAAGTGTTAAAGAAAAAGAATATAGAGACATTGCCTTTCCTTGCTTATCTTTATTAAAAGAATCGGCAATGATCGCTTGCATTATCGAGCTGTATGCTCCTGCACCCTGTATCGCCCTATATATTATTAATTGAATAATGGATTGCGCCGTAAAACATAAGAATGTTCCGGTAATGTAAATGAGCATGCCAAGCATCACCATCTTCTTTCTACCGAATTTGTCTGAATAGTATGCAATTGGGAATTGACAAAATCCTTGTGTTAATGAATAAGCCCCAATAATTAAACCGTAGGAGCTTAGAGAACCCGCCAAACTTAACACAAATTGGGGCAAACCGATGTCGACAATTGATGCTCCAAGGTTTCTAATAAAATTGGCCAGCAAAACAGAAAACAGGATTATATTTGCTTTTGTTTTTATTTTCTTATTCGTAGATATAACCTCCATTTATTCGTGAAATTAATAAAAAAATTAAAACATATCTAAATGCTCCTCTTTCTTTATACTGCCATAATCATGGAAATTTGTTAATCAGAAAAACTTGTTCTCATAATATTTTCATAATAAACGGTATTAAGAGAGAAAGCAAATAAAGTTCCAATTTAATTTATTCTTTATAATCAATTAAATAATAAGCCTTCCTTCACTTTTCCTACTAAAATTAGCTAAACAAAAAAATTAATCATGATAAAAAAAGGAGATATTATAAAAGTTGAATACATCGGCACATTAGATAATGGAACTGAATTTGACAGTACTGAAAGAAATGGGGGCGTACCGTTAAAATTTGAGGTTGGTTCGGGACAACTTATTTCTGGATTTGATGATTCCGTAATTGGAAAATCTGTGGGGGAAGAATATAATATCCATTTAAATCCTTCGGAAGCGTATGGTGAATATCAAGAAGATTTAATTCATTCCGTGTCTAAGGATCAATTTCCTCCAGAACATGAACCTAAGATAGGCATGACAATTTTTTTACGAGGTAATGACGAAGGGCAACCAATTCCTGCTTCCATTAAGCAAATCGATGATGATATTGTTACCTTAGATTTAAATCATCCCTTAGCCGGTCAAGCTTTAAATTTCAAGATTAAAATAATAGAAACTGGCTGCGAACCCGATGCCTGTGAAGAATGCGGTGCCGAATGCGATCATCATCATTAAACCTAAATATTGAATTCTCTCTTTTTACACTTTTTTATTAGTCTCTTCCTAATTTTTAAATAAAAGCCCTTTCAATTCGGGAGTTGTCCTTCTCCGATTTCAGAATAATGATGTTATCCATGAATCATGCCAATTTGAGAGTTAAAGCATGATGTATTCATCATGGTAAAAATACTAATAATGATTGTTTTTTGATTTACATGTGATTACCATATTAGAATCGCTATTAAATAAGCTTAAATAATCGAATTATCATGTAATTTGTAAAAAGTAAAAGGATATAGAAAGATAGAAGTAGCTCCTCTCTTAATTGTCAACGGAATTTCGAGTATTTTCTTCGTTGTTATTAGCGTAATCGTAGGATTATTGATTGCAATGAGATATTTTGAGCATAAAAAAAATAATCTTCTCTTAGTTGGACTTGCTTGGATTGGACTCAGTGAACCGTGGTGGCCTTCAAGTATATCATTCATAATAACTTTAATAGACGGAATTGGTCTTGATTTTGTGTCCTATGTTTTCATTGGCAATTTTTTTATCCCATTCTTCGTACTCTGTTGGCTATTAGCCATGATCGATTTATTAGGGATAAGACGAAAGAAGGTCACTCTAACTATTTATATTAGCATATCCACTATTTTTGAAATTATTTTCTTGTATTTATTATTTACAACTCCAGCTTTAATTGGAGAAATGTTGAATCCCGTGGACATTGATTATGACATATTCATTATAGTCTTTCTCTTATTTAATTTAATCCTCGTTTTTTCCACGGGTTTATTCTTTTCGATACGATCCTTAAAATCAGAGAACATCACAATTCGTTTAAAAGGAAAATTTCTTCTCATTGCATTTTTATCTTTTTGTATCGGAACAGCTATTGATGTTATAATATCTACTCCATTTGCGAGAATAATTCTAGTATCAAGTGCTATTGAATTTTACATTGGATACATGATGCCCGATTTTATTTTAACTCTTTTTACTCGGTCAAAAATTGAAGAATAAATACCAAATAAAGAATATCGATTATTAAAGGATTTTGCAAGGGAGGTAACAAGAAAATAGTTCATTTATAACAACAATAAGATATTATAAAAAAAAGAAATTAAGGAAGATTAAGGAAGACCTGCTGCAGCAAACTCCACATCCACGTATTCAATTTTACCAATGCTACGCGAATGATCTGAGGTTGCGATAAAAAGTCGGCGTCTTTTAGGACCTCCTAAAATGCACGCATACGCATCATTCTCAACCTTTACAACATGCGTTATGTCTCCTCCTTTTAAAACTCGTGCCACTCTATGCCGTCCAGGAGCAGCTACCCAAATACCTCCTTCTTCATCAAGGCATATCCCATCTGGAGCTAAAGATTTCATGTTCGCCCATATTCTACGATCTTTTAAAGTTCCATCCTCATTAATAGTAAATGCTGTAAGACGAGCCGCAAATGTCTCCGCAATAATGAATGTCTTATCATCAGGAGTGATCACCATGCCATTAGGAAATGCCATGTCCTCAGCGACTATTTTTGGAACTCCTTCTGGGGATACCATTATTAAATTTGTAGGTTTAAAGGGTGCTTGATTAAAATAATCAAAACCAAAATTTCCCACATAAATACGCCCCTTTTTATCAATTAACATGTCATTGAGAAAGAAAGTTGCAAATTTACTTAAATTAACATGTTCTGTTATCTTTCCCGATTGAAATTTTAACAATCTACTATCCTCCATGGAGACAATTATAAGCGAACCATCAGGAAGCCAACCTAAACCGGATACCCGATTAGGTCTCTCAAATAATGTTTCCGTCTTTCCATTCATATCAATAGTCATCACTTTATGAGCTTCCATGTCGGAAAACCATAGTTTATCCTCATGCCATCGTGGATCTTCAGGAAATTTTAAACCATCTAACAATATTTTAGTATCAAGTCTAGTTATTTTGCCCATTCTAACCACTATTTGAACTTATAAATTAATTAATATTATTTTAAACACCATCTTAAAACTATTATCTTAATATATATAAATTTATTGTTTATGCTATTAATTGGCCTTTTTGTTATCAATAATCCAAGCATTAGTCCAAACAAATAGTATATTCTTCTTTGTAAAAAACACACCATTAAATTTAATTACATTTTGTCTTAGAAAAAGGGGATTATACTTCACTTTCCCAAGGGGATATCTTAGAATATCTCGTACACCAAAAAAAGTTGGTTTAAACAAAAGTTAAGAAATTTATTATCTATCTTAGTTTTTGCAGCTAGCATCATTGCGTTAGCATTATATATGGTCAAATTTGATAATGCGCTCTATATTTTACCTTTTTTTACCTTATCTCTTAGAGAAGGTTTATTATTGTCAGTCAATCTTTATTATGGCTTTAGAGACTAAACCTTTAATAAGTAATTCTTTTTTTTTATTTTTACTTTTGACATTTAGGACAAAAAAAGCCATGACGTTGGGATAAAGAATATCGCTCAATAGGTTCTTGACATCGTGGGCATCTATCCTTGATATCACGGTGTGGAATTAAAAAGTCATCGGGATACGTGGATAATTCTCCTTTTTTATCGATGCCCACTTTTAACACTTTTTTGATAACGTTAAAAAGCAGTTCTTGTTCATTTGGATTTAATTTATTTATTTTAGTTCTAGGGTGAATTTTCGCTTGGAATAAAATTTCATCGGAATAAATATTTCCAATACCCGCAATAACTTGTTGATCCATTAAAGCTGATTTTATGATTGCAGTCCTTCTTTGTATGGCGGCTTGAAATTGTTCATGATCCATGTCGAAAGCATCGGGTCCCAATTTTTTTTTTTGAATAAATTCTTCCATGCTATTAGCCATATCCACTTTTCCAAACATTCTTTGTGAGATATACGATAAAAACTTTCCATTTGTAAATTCAAATAATATCCGACTGTGAGTTGGTTCATTCTTTATATTATCGAAGTATTCCACATCACCTGACATTCCAAAATGGAATATTAAAAAAGAAGAATCAATATTGACAAACAAGTATTTACCATGGCGTTTAGTTGAGAGGAAACTTTTTTTTATCACTTTTTTCTTGAAAACTTGTTCTGGGATTTTAAGAACTCTATTATCTCGTACTATCACTGCTCGAATCTCCTGCTTTAATGCATTAGAATCTAAATACCTCTTAAAAGTCTCCACTTCGGGAAGTTCAGGCAATTTTTCAAAAATTATAAGTAATTAGTTTTAAATAAGATTTAAGAAACATTAAAAATATGCTTTCTCAATCAATTTCTGTTTCTGGGATTAGCATGATAAATTTTGATCGGGTTGATATAAAATAATAGAATGTTTCATTCAATCTTGATTTTTAAAAATAATGTTATACCAACATGAATAATGAATATTTTTCCAATAAAGTTCGATGAGCCCTTTTTATCCCGAAGAAGCTCTCCTTGTTTATTCTAAAAAAATAAGATTAATAGCAAGTTAAAATACCTATACATTTCGCATTTCTTGCGTTATAAACGGTTCCAATTCTTTTCCTTTTTTCCAATATTTTTCAAACAAGCTTTTCGTCCATTGAATAAAACTCTGTTGATTATCAATAAGACATTGACTGTAATCAATTTCTCCTTCTTTTTTTAAGAAAAGGATCGCACCTTTTTCAGATACTATCAAAGAAAATTCAAAGGGATCAAGGATTCGAATATTTTTGTAGATTTTCAAGCTTTTATAGAACTTTTCAGAATCCTCGAAAATGTCTGCCCATTCCCCGGGTATTCTATAAGACTTTAAAAGTCCCTTGTTAATTAGGGCTCGAATTTCAATGGATTTACTTTGTAGTTTCTTCTCCACAATCGGGAGAAGTGAATTCTGAAATTGATCTGAAATGGCCCAGACGAACTCATTTGAATTTTTAACTAGATCCGACCATAGCTCAATATTGAGCATTGTCTTATAACTTATTTCCAAAGTCTTTAGCTCTCCTAATTGCAATAAAAGATGAATGGGAATAGAAGATATGTCATGAGAATTAAAAAAACTTTCATTTTTTATAGAAACTTCAAAAACATCCATTATTTTGTAGAATATACGCCCAATATTCGAAATACTATATTGATTGTTTTTATCTTTAACTATCAAATTATTTTTAAGCAATCGCTTTAAATGGCGTGAGATTTCAGATCCCGGTATTGATGGCAATTCCGTTTCAATTTCACTATGCCTTAATTTCTTATCATGCAAAAGTCTGAATACTTGATACCTACCCTTATTAGAAAACTCGAAAAAGATTTTGTTTATTTGAATTTCCAATTTCATCCAATCTAATCTGTCATGGATATTGATATAATTTAAATGCTATAATAATAATAACAACAATTTGCTTATTTAACTTTATCCAAAATAGTTCGGATTGTTTTAAATTTTTTGTATAAAACATAACTCATTATAACAAGTTATTTTCTCTCTTAATTGGTTTCAAACTTTTTAAGGATTTATTTAAATGGTTAAAACATTTCTTGTCTTTAATAAGAATTCAATATTAAAAAACTTATTTAATAAAAAAGATAAAAAGGTTAAAGTGATTAATGTTGTCTGAAGAGTTAGAAAGGAAAGCACTCAAATTACTTGCTCGGCAATTTGAATACAATCAAGCACTACACATGGAAGCAGATGATATGGCAACCTTATTAGGTATAAAAAAGAAAGATATACAACCCGTATTGAAATCGTTAGGAGATAAAAAATGGGTAAATCTCTATTCTGAAGCAGATAAGGTGAAATTAGCAAAAATAACTTGGATGGGATTGAATGAAATCGGAGAAGTTAACTTGAAATTCGGGTTGGGAAAAGATTCATACGCGAATTAC
>CAYLZE010000021.1:0-59600 GCA_964388035.1 uncultured archaeon | reverse complement strand
TATAAAAATAGTTAATTCATTCTTTTTTGTGGTAAATAATTACGCTCCTATTATCTTTGTGTGAAATCATTGATTAAATTAATTATATAAGAGAAATATTTAAATAGTTGTCAGTTCTATTAACAATAGTTCCTATAAAAAAAGAATTATTACTTAGAGAGATTTTAAATCAATGATTAATGTCCTTTTAGGTAAATTTAAAGAAAAAACCCATGTCTCAACGGCAACACTGTTAAATCACCAAGGAATGATAGTTGCATCCGAAAATGACAATGAAATCGATCAAAAGGCGTATTCCCAAGGAATTGCTCAAGCGTGGAAGGTTATTAATAAATTGGCAAAAGATACCAAAAATAATTTTAATTTTTATAATGATATTGAGTTTTTGCATTTTGATTTAGATTCGAGCCAAATTTCCTATGGTGTCTTGATTAAAGCAATCACCAAGCAAGCTATTTTGTTATCAATTTTCCCAAATAATGGGAATTTCTCTTTCATAATTAATGAATTTCAAAACCTTGTTCAATTACTTACCAACTATTTTTTGGATTCTCACGATCATCTCTACATGTAACTTTGAGTTTAAAAAATCTATCCCATTGAATGATTTCTTGTAATTGATTTTATTAGATTTGCATGATTTTAATGTCTTGAACGATTTTTACTTTCTATATTCGTTTTCATTTTATTTTGCTTCTGTTCACTTCAATATGTATTTAGGTATTGCGATACATGGGAGGTCTCACCTGCGGGAATTGCCAAGTTTGGTTAAAGGCGCTGGACTCAGAATCCAGTCTCGAAGGAGTTCGGGAGTTCAAATCTCCCTTCCCGCATTATAAATAGAAGTTGACACGTGAATATTTTTAAAATATGTAGCAATTGGTTAGTATCAAGAAGATTTAAATCCGTGTAAGGATTTATTTTATACAATACAGTTTCATAGCATTTTTACTAAGATTATTTTAGATTTCCATTTCATATAATTTACACTCAGATTATTCATGAGAGATAATATAATTTAATTTAAAAAGGGCGTAGTAAGACATGTCAAAAAATCAGAATCCTTCAAATAATGATAATAATTCAGAAGAAAATGAAAAGGATAAAACTACAGGTTTAATCACTCCTGAAAAGAAAGTGGAAAAGATACTTGTATTTCAATTTAATGAACAATTGGATGAATTTCAAGAATTAGAATTCAAGGAAGAGGTTCCTCTTTACGAACTTTTAGATCCCGAATTTATTCTTCTTTTTGTGGATCCTAGAAGCTATAGGGTTTGGATTTGGCATGGGAGTAATACGACTACAAGAGCAAAATTTGTCGCAGCAAAAATTGCTCCAAATATACGGGACCGATTTGGAATTGCTTATAAAATAACCACGGTTGATGAGGGCGACGAGACATTTGGTTATAAAGTGGCAGTTGGACTAGAAAAAGAAATTGATTATGAAGACATGCAAACTGGTCCTTCCTATAAAGAAAGTGAGGAAGATTTAGCATTATTGGAAGAATTATCTCGAGAAAAAATCCTCTTAATCTTGGAAAATATGGGAATCCCAGAAGGATACGAATTAAACATGGTTATTGTTAAAAATAAGCTATTTCGTTATCGAGAATATGATAGACCATATATGGGAGAATTAATAAAAGAAAAGCAATTATTTGAGTTAAAGGAAAAGGTAGAGGATGGAGCATATTTGACCAAAAACTTGACTCCTCGCATGCTGTTCTCCTATAATAAAGTAGTGCTAACTCAACTTTTAAAAAAAATAGAACAAGAAGCAAATAATAAATTGGACACGCAATAAACTTCCATTACTTAAATTCGATGTCTTCTAAATCAAAGAAAAAGATCAGGGAATCTAGAAAAAAAAGGAAAAGAAAAAGTCAAAGATTAGGGCTTCTCATCATTTTTATAATAATCTTCAGCCTTATTGGAGGTACACTCCTTATATTTCTATTAACTGAGTAGTTAGGAGAATGGAGAAAAATAGAAGAAATATAGTAGAAAATTCTAAGCTTTTGAATATTTTTCTATAATGTAATTTTGCAGAGTCCAAGCATATTTCTCTAAATTTAGAATAAGAATATTCTGCTGTAATTCTCTCAAATATGTCACGTCTAATTTATTGAACTGCTCTTTCAATTCATCTATCAGATTAAATATCTCCACGATTGCATTCCAATCTTCTGACCATTCCTTATCTTGAGTTTCAACTACTTGCATTTTCATCACATCTAAGGGTTATTAACTTTTAATCAATGTTCGATTTATTAAATATCGAATATTCTTAATAAATCTTTAGATTATAATGGTTTTCTGAAAAATAGAAAAAATAAAAAAAGAAAAGTAGAGAAAAAGGAGAGTATAAAAGAAAAAAACAATTTTTATCTCTCTTTAATTACAACCGTTCCAGACGCTTTTTGTAGGAGTCTGTATCTATTCCTACCTTGAGGATCATTCGAATTGAGTATTAAGCCAATTATCAAGTCAAGTATAAAAAAGACCGAAGGTTTTAGCAGATTATTTAATGCATATTTTCCAGCGTCGGTTGGCTTTAATGTATTTTCATCTACAGTTCTAATTTTCATGAGAACTTTTCCAAGAGTTTGCCCATGATTTCCTGCTTCCAAACCAAAGAAATATACAAATCCAATCAGCCAGTTGATAAAGAATGAAGGCCCCAAAAAAGGGAATCCATATCCTGCCATGACCGAAATCCCCCCTCCGATCAATCCTATAATGATAATATCCACAAGAAAAGCAACAAATCTCTCTCCAAAGTCTGCGTACTTCACATATTGCATTCCCTGAGGTGCAGTGACTTGAACTTGTTGATAAGCTTGACTCTGAGTTTGCGAACTAACTTGAGATATTGCTGGACTATATGAACTTTCTGGAGCTTTAGGTTGATATTTACTCAATTCTGCCCCACAATAATTACAGAATTTTGCGTCTGGATCGACTTCATTTCCACAATTAGGACAAAATTTTGCCATTTTTATTTTTTTCACTTCTGTTTTTAATTATTATTTATTTCTTAACTAGCAAAAATAAAATCAATAAATTAAATTATTTATAGACCAATTCTTATTTTATAGACCAATTCTTATTTTATAGACCAATTCTTATTTTATAGACCAATTCTCATGGAAAAGTAGCAAAAATTAGATTTTAATGCTTACATGAGCTCATACCTTTTTTTGATATAAATTCTTTTAATTCGGAGATACATGCCTTAGAACGGAAGCTTAAAGATTATCTAAAAAATCGAATCATGTTTTTTTTCATGATGCAAATACTTTAAATCAAAAAAAAATATAAATCATCATTTTTTTTTGTCCTATATAATTATGAATCGAATAATTCCAAAGATCGGAATAATTATTATAGATATTATTGGGATTATTTAAATTCATAAAGAAAAATTTTAAACTTTTTTTATGATCTTTTAATTTTTCTTTATCCTATTAGATTTGGAATTTATTTCAAACAAGAAAACGAGTAAAGAATGAGGTAGAATGGAATGATGGAAGAAAACGTGGTAATATATGATTCCACCCTTCGGGAAGGGTGTCAAAAATCCGGAATCGCATTTTCAGTCGAGGATAAATTAAGAATTTTAGAACGATTAATAAACGATTTACATGTACCCATGATTGAATTGGGATGGCCCGGATCGAATCCTAAAGATATCAGTTTATATAAGAAGATTGTCCAAACAGATCTTAGAGATTCAAAAATATACACTTTTGGAAGCACGCGAAGAAAAGAGATCGATGTGAAAGAAGATAGAAATCTTCAAGCATTAATTGCGTTAGGAATAAAGCATGCAACCATTTTTGGAAAGAGCTGGGATCTCCACGTGACAACCGCGTTAGAAACAACCTTGGAAGAGAATCTCAAAATGATTGAAGATACTATTTTTTACTTAACTAAAAATAGTATTGATGTCATCTATGATGCGGAACATTTTTTTGATGGATTTAAAAATAATAAAGCTTACGCATTAGAAACTGTTTCTTGTGCCGTTAATGCAGGAGCATCGTGGATTGTATTGTGTGATACGAATGGTGGCTTGCTTCCTCACGAGATTCAACCAATTTTTCAAGAAGTATATGACTATATTGGGAAAATTCCCTTAGGGATTCATGCCCATAATGATTCGGGAATGGCTAATGCCGTTGCAATAGAAGCGTTCCGTCAAGGCGCGCGAATGATACAGGGAACCATTAATGGGTTTGGAGAACGCTGTGGGAATACAGATCTAACTACTATTTTACCTATCTTAAAAATTAAAATGGGTGTCAATTGTATTGCTGAAGAACATCTAAAAAATCTAACAGAAGTTTCTCGATTTGTCTATGAAGAATCTAATCTCCCCCACATGGATGATCAGCCCTTTGTAGGTAAAAACGCGTTCTCTCATAAGGGAGGGGTACACGTTTCTGCGATGCAAAAAGATGTAAAAACGTATGAGCACATGGACCCTGAAATTGTGGGAAATAATCGGAACATAAAGATTTCTGAATTAGCGGGAAAAAGTACTATCCTTCATACTGCGCAAAAATTGAATGTTCCATTGAATAAAGATAATCCTAAGGTAAAGGCAATTTTAGACGTGGTTAAAGAAAAGGAAAACAATGGTTATTCTTATGAGGGTGCCGAAGGATCCTTGGAAATCATAATGCGGAGCATGGATATGAATATTGAAGATCCGAATTATTATCGGAAGAAATTCTTTCAATTAGAGGGGTTTAGAGTTTTAACTGAAAAGTACAAGGAAAATTTGATTTCAGAAGCCACCATAAAAGTTAAAGTGGGAGAGGAATTATTTCATACCGCGGCGGAGGGGAATGGCCCAGTCAATGCCCTTGATAATGCGCTTAAAAAAGCATTAGTTTACTTCTATCCGAGTATTGGAGAAATTCAATTATCTGATTTTAAAGTAAGAATCATCAATCAAGAAGGAACTGCCTCGAAAGTGAGAGTTTTAGCAGAAACTCACGATAAGGAAGGGAAATGGGGCACCATTGGAGCTAATGAGAATATTATAGTCGCAAGCTGGGACGCTTTGGTTGACTCTTATATTTTTAAATTACTCAAGAATAAGAAAAATTGGTAATATTATAATTTTTGAAATTTAAATATAACTCTCTTAAAAGGCAATAGTAAGAAGGAATAATTCAAAACTAATTTTTCTATTTACTTAAATTTAAATAAGATGAATTACGTTATATAAGTTCTAAATCTAAATAGTAACATTAAAACAATTCACGATAGTCAAAGTTTAAATTACATTTCTTATTAGTTTAATATGGTTAAGAATATTTTTTCTATTGTTATGGGGTATTGTAAGTAAAGTTGAGGATATATGATGAAGGATAATCTAAATTCCATCTTTATGAGAATAAGTGCCGAAAAAGGGAATAAGTTTGCAAAAGATATTGAAAAAGATAATATAGATGGAGCCATTGTGTATTTGGATAAAGTTTTGGAATTTATCAGTATAAATCTGCAGGCCGAGGCTAATAGATGCTCATCCACCATGCTGGGTCAATTAAATACGGGAGAAATAGGAAGGAATATTAAAGAGATTATTGATCAACAACTTGATAAAATTTTGAGTTTTATTGAACAAGAAAGCCAACATTATGAGCAAGTTAATGATTTAATCCCCAATACCCTCAAGGATTTAGCTTTTTTGATTTCAAAAGATACTAAATTATTTAACGTGTTACATGAACTAATGGAAATGAATTTATTTCATGATTTTGGAAGAATCGTGGGAAAAGTGTGTTCCTTTGAGATTAAAGATGTAGATAAAATTTTCAAATACCTAATTTTATTAAATCTTTCGCGTAGAATTGAAAGAAGGAAATTTCTTCCAAGATAATTCTAATTTAACGCGTATTAATGATGATTTAAATAGAGATTAAAGTATTTCCTCACTAAAGTTAACGTTTCGCTAAATTCTGAAACATTGATTAATTTATTTAAATCGGATAATTCAATTAACTCATTTTTATATTTTTTTATGAACTCTTCTGTAAATTCATTTATGATTTTTTCCAATATTAAATTTTTATCATCCGTAAAAACTAAAATTGCAAATCCATAAGCATCCACATATTTTACAGCAATTTCGGAATCCTTTATCTTAAGCATATCGATTTTATCTTCTTTTTCAATGAATTCCGAGAGAATATGATTTATACCGATTAAAATTTGCCCCCAGATAGTTGAATTGTCAATATTATTTACTTTATCAAAATGATATGAAAATAAAAGAATTCCACTTTTATGATAGATATTTATAAAATATACTTTATTTGATACGTTTAAGAAAGGATAAGGCATTTTCAGCATGATTGTATTTAAAACAATATAAATACTCCATGCAAAAATAATATGAATATATTTTAAAATTGGAATAAAATAAGTAATATATAAAATGTAGGCAATCATTGGTCCCAAAAAAAAGATGTAAAACACTACCATTTGTTTTGGAATCCTTCTTCTTTTAAAATAGAAGTTAATTAAAGTTTGATACAAAAATAACCCAATATATGAAATGCAAATAAATACATTTATCAATTGACTAAAAAAAGAATATTGGTAATTAATACCTGAAGAAGAAAAAGAAAAAGATATGGAATTAGAAATATGCAAGGTCCCAATTAAAAATCCAATTAGAATTGTCAAGAAAATAATTGTTGGAGTGGGAATCTCATTTTTCTGGCTAAATTTAATGATTAAAAGACCATTTCCCAAAAATATGAAATGAATTATATTAGCTAATTTCCATAAGAACAAGTTAATAGATTGCGAAAAGAAGAAAGTAATCGAGAGAACGTAAAGAGAAGAATATAAAATACCTAAAAGAATAGCGATCATGATGGTAAGAATAAAAAGAGAAGTGGTAGGAAAATTTCTTTTATTCTTGTAAACTTGGTATATTAATCCTAAACTAAAAATAATAGATATACATAGGCCAATTAATAAAATAATATCTATAATGTTCATATAAATGGAATTACCTTAAATGTATGAGGAGAATATACATTTACAAAGATTTCTCAAAATAACCTGCTTATAAAAATAAAATAATTTGCTTTATTAAATTTTTGGATATATCGTTTCCAATAAGAAACTTTGGAAGAAATTATATTATAAGACGAGAGAATCATTTGGAATCCTTATTATTTATGAAATAGGTATGAAATACTTTCTTTATCAGTTGATTCGTATTTTTAAAATGGGATAAGTCAATTAATGCCATGTTCTGATTAATTTCTTCCAAATAATCCTTATTTTGTTGGGTAAAGAGATCAATGAATTCTTTAATAGATTTTTTTATCATTTTATTCGTTTTATTAGCAATTAATAGGAGGGCATACCCATATTGTTTATTAAAGTCAAAATACGCAAATTTATCTCGAATTTGTATGTAATCTAACTGGTTTTTTTTATCTAAAAAACTATTCAAGGTCGAATTTATCCCAATTAAGATCGATCCTTTTAGAAACGATTCTTCAATTTCTTTGCCTTGTTCAAAATTATAGGAATATAATAAGATTCCCGATTTATGAAAAATGGTTATATATTCCAATTTCATGGAAAAACGAATATATAGGTTGGGTTTTTTAATATAAACGATTAATGCGATGATTACTGCGATTATTATACTAAGAAGATTTGCAACTAAATAAGACTTATTCATGGTAATTATTAACAAAAAGTAGGAAACTAAGAATGAGATCATGCTTAAGGAGAGAAAAGATAATAAAAGGGAAAGAGATATAGAAAGAGGTTTTCTCCAAAACTGAATTAAATAATAAATTAATAATCCTATAAATATTGCATGAAAGAGAATAATTAAGCTTTTGGAGTAATTATCATGCAAATAATAGTAGTAATCTCCAATTTGGGCAATAGAAACACTTAAACTATCAAATTGATTACTGAGAATCAAACTCCCAATTATGCTTAAAATTAAAATCGATAAAAAATTGACTTTTTTACTTTCTGTAAGAAAACAAAAAATGAGATTTATGAGATAAGCTGACACTATTTCGGTAATTATCGACATTTTCCAAAAAAAAATAGCATAAGATTCAGTGAATATCATTAGATTGGAAAACAAAATCAAAATAGGATAGATTATACCGATAAGCAATACAATAATTTTTAATATAAACATGTATGGAAATGGACCGTCATTTTTACTTGTTATAATGACGTAAGTAAGTTCTAATAGAGTTATAAGAATTAAACTCACAATTAGCCAAAAAATAATGGACATGGTTATATTCAATTGAACTTCAATGATAATCTATAAAAATATTATATTTTATACGTATTTAAGGTTTAAGAATTACAATAACTAACTTAATTTAGGTCTTATTTTATTAGTCAGCCAACCAATTCTTGAGGTTTTTCTATTATCAAATTCGGGGATGAATGGCTTGATATCAATTAGAGGTGTAGCGTCTAAAATATCGATGTTTCCTACTTTGATTTCATTTTCTCTCAAGGATAGTAATTTAACCGCGGAAAAACCAATTGGATTAGGGCGAAAAGGCGTTCGGGTCGAAAATACTCCTCTTTATTCATTATCTAAGAAAGATTTAGATTGTAGAGGTACAGGGAGTTTCACCATATCGAATAAATAAAGACAGAAAAGATAAGAAAAACCATCTAAATCTTTCAAAGCGGGTTGATATTGCTTGAAAACTTCAATAATACCTTCAGTATTCGACATTGATGATTGTATCGGAATGCCCTTTAAATCCTTAAAAGGAGAATGGATTATTCCAATTGATTTAAAGCAAATTGATTCCGGAAGTGTTCTTTCTTCTAAATTTTTAATCTCGCAATTAGTGATTTCCATGAAGAAATAAATTCTTCAGATAAAAAAACACTTATTATCAAAAGGTTTATTTTTTAAATATAATGACTTTAAAATAATACATTCGGAATGGACTGAATCTTGGATTTTAGGGAATATTTAACTAACAGAAACATATTCCAACAATTAGAGGAAATTTACGGTAAAAATGTGAATTTACCATATCAAATCTCAATTCTGAAAGAAATTCATGAAGAATTGAAATTCCCATCTAATTTCAATCCAATATCTAATAACAATTCTTCATTAAACGATCACAGTTTTAAAAAGGACATTTTCGGTAATTTTCATGAAAAAAAGATGCTAAATGAAGAGAGGAAAGAGTCTGGTACTTTTTATACACCTTCTATAATAGTGGAACACATTTTAAATAGCATGAATTACACTGTGAAGGATTCTATCGAAACAAAAAAAGTTATTGATATAAGTTGCGGTACAGGAAGCTTTTTACTTGAAGCTGTGGACCGGTTAATTCAAAGATTTATGAAAATCTATAACAAAAAAAATTCTTCTGAATTTACGATAGAACAGATTTCCACTATTTTCAATTTTGTTCAAAAACTAATATTTGGGGTTGATATTAACCCAATCGCATGTATATTATGTCAAATGAATTTTCAACATCTATTATTTTATCACTTTCATCACCAACTAAATAAGAATGAGGAATTAAAGATTCCGGTTTTCCAAATCATAAATGAAGATGCTATTAGCTTTAATTTTGAGGAAAAATATGATTTTGTGATAGGGAATCCTCCCTATATTTTCATTAGAGACCTCTCGAATTATCAAAAAAAAATAGTTAAACAACAAAATTTAAACACTAATCGGGGACAATATGATTATTATCAAATTTTCATGGAATTAGGAATAAATCTTTTAAAAGAGGGAGGTTATTTAGGTTATATCGTACCGGATTCTCTGTTAGCCTTATCGAATCGCAAGATATTAAGAAAATTTATATATAATACAACAAAAATAATAGAAATCTATTATACGGGACCTGAATTTGAAGATCCTATAGTCTCAAATATCATTATTATTCTACAACGAGAGGGACGTGCTAATATACGTGAAAATAATGAGATTTCTGTCTTATGGAAACAAAAAGAGAGGGTAAATAGAAAAAAGATCAAACAGGGGTTGGTTGAAAAATGGAATTATAAATTTCTCATAAATTTGGATGGGCGTGATATTAGAATTTTAGATTATCTTAATAGCAATTTTCCTAATTTAAAGGATTTAATTAGGAAATTTAATCATGATATTATTTTAACTCGAGGGGTGGAACTAACTAAAGAGGGTAAGGTCATCTATTGTAAAAAGTGCCAAAAATACATGCCCATGCCTAAGAGGAAGCTAATTTGTAAATATTGTAATCAACCGTTAAGTCGAAATTTAATGGAAAAGATAATAACGAATAAGGTGAATGAAAAAAATGAACAAAGTTTTGAACGATTCATTTACAGGATGAGCAGGTACAAGATAATGAAGTATAAATATATTGATATTACAAAAAGTGATATTGATTATAAAAGTCTTGATATATATGATAAAAGAATCATAATACGGCAACTGAACGAAAATAATTTCATATGTGCAACCTATGACGAGAATTTTTCATTGTGTTCTCAATCCTTTTATAATCTAAAAATTAAGAATAGTCCCCTTAAGGAATTTGACCATTTTTACCTGTTAGGCTTGCTGAATTCGATACTCTTGTCTTATTATTTCATTAAATCTTTCGGATCCTATAAAAAGTTATTTCCCCGCATATTAATTGAAAAGATCTTTTCTCTTCCAATTAAGTTACCAGAAAATGAAATTGAAAAAGAATATTGCATAAAAATCAGAGAAAACGTCAAAGAAATTATCATATTGGCGGCTAAGGGAGAAAATTTCGAAAAAGTTCAGAAGGAAGTTGATAAATTTGTGTTTTGCCTTTATGATATTTCACCAGAAGATCAAGAAAACATGAAACGATCTCTATCTTTCACTTCTTAACTCTAAACTTTTAATAAGGGAACTCCTTCTATTAATTAAGTTTTAAACTTTTAAAACGAAATAAAATGACCAATAAAAGGGCTGCGGAACTTTCAAGAAAAACAAAAGAGACGCAGATTACTATTAAAATCAAACTGGATGGCACGGGAAATAGTAAAATTAACACCAGTTTTAAATTCATGGATCACATGCTAACTCTATTTTCAAAACATTCCCTAATTGATTTGGAAATTGAGTCCTCTGGAGATTTAACTCATCACGTAGTTGAAGATATAGGAATCGTTTTGGGAAGTTGTCTAAATGAAGCATTAGGAGATAAAAAAGGAATAAATAGGTATGGCATGGCATTCATTCCCATGGATGATGCTTTAGCAAGATGCGTGATAGATTTTTCTGGACGTAAAGCGTTAGTTTTGGAATTAGATTTAAATGAATGTAATATCGAGGATGTAGCGGTAGAGGACGTTTATCATTTCTTGAATTCATTTTGTGAAAATGCAAAAATGAATTTACATTTGCACGTGTTATATGGGCAAGATCAGCATCACAAGGTAGAAGCTGCTTTCAAAGCATTGGCTCGTGCTGTAAAAGATGCGATTAAAGTGGTTTCAGAGGAAATCCCCAGTTCTAAAGGAATGTTAATGTAAATTATCAATGATGTTTCAGACTTGGTTTTCATAGAGTGAATCAAAACATGACCCTTCAATTAAGTTATATTCCCTCAAAATATTGGACTAATCCGCTAAGCGGGTTTGAACTATTAAATAAAGACACAAAACTTCCCGAGAATGCAGATTTTTTTATTTTTTGGAGTGACCAGCTTTCAACTGAAACCCAACTTTCTAAATTATTAAATTTTACTTTTCCTGAAATTCCCGTTCAAAAACTACTAACTTGTCGTATCAATCTAGCAGTGACTCCTGAACACTATAAAAAAACAGAAGAAATTGAAACATTAAGCCTCAACGATAAGGATGTTTTCTATGTTAACCCTCATGTTGGGAAAATCATACCCATTTTGCCTGCAATTAAAATCTTATACAAGTTAAAAATAATAAAGGAGAGCAACTTAGGAGAAGGAAATCTTAGTGAGAGTATAAAAACTTGGTCCTACTTAACCAAATTAATTTTTGAACTCATCACCAGAGGGAATTTCATCCCTATACTTGAACAAGAAGAGCCAAAATTATATGAAGGCAAGTGGCAATTAATATTAAAAACTGCTTCTGATAATGAGAGATTTAATGCAATTATAAATGAGAGTCACTGGTTGACATATAATTTACCCGCAGACTTTATCGAAGTTACCTCAAAAGGGAGGGAGAAGGACATTCCCTTCATGACAAGTGGTCTATGGCATCCTTTATATCTATATACTCTATTCTTAGATCAAGTGGGGAATTACTTAATCCGATATTTTTTGAATAAGAGTGAATTTAGAGCTTTTGAAGACTATTATGGAATGGATAAAATAAAAACTCCTGAAGAAAGTAAACCATTTGATTGGGATTTTAAATTTCTGAATTCTTTAGTAGGAAAAAATTCTGATTTCCCTATTAGCACGTTTCATGATACCATAATTCCAAAAATTATAAGAAATTGGGTTAATATCTCACAGATATTTCAAGCAAATAGGCAGGTGCTATTTAACATAAAATTGAATCTTCCCGAAAATAGTAATACTGACTGGCCTTTAGCATTCTCTATTAAACTACGGAATAATAATAAGGAATTTGGGATAATGGAAGCGTGGGAGAACGAAACCTATTATAATAACTATTTTTCCGAGATTTTTAAAGATAGAGAAGCATTTATAGAATTCATTTTGAGAGCATTCGGGATGATTTCGAACATATTTCCTCCCATTAAAAAAGAACTTAGACTACGTTTACCCGAAAAAATGCTTTTAAGTCCTTCAGAAGTTATGGATTTTTTAAAATATCCCAAAGATTTATTAATTCAAAGCGGATTCAATGTAATCGTCCCCGAAGTCTTTACAAAAGGAGGAAACCAGAGATTATCTACAAAATTAATTATATTTTCACCTAAAAGAAAAAAAAGTGTCAAAGGAACATCCGATGGGTTGCCATCATTGTTTGATATAAACACGTTATTACAATACAAATGGCAAGTTTCTTTAGAGGGAAAAGGACTCACGGATGCTCAAAAACAAATGATTATATCTACCCAGGAACCATTAATTAATGTTGATGGAAAATGGGTCTTAATTGAGAAAGAAGATTTCCAGAATTTAAACAACCTATTAACTCCTCAGGGATCACAGAATTTGGGGTTGAAACCAGATGGAACTATTAATTTCTTGCCAGCATTAAAATTAGGATTATCTGGACAGGCGGAATTGCAAGAAGGAGAAAATACGTATGAAGTGGTGGTGGAAGGTTATCTCAATGATATTATTGAAAGGTTGCAATTCACCGAAAAAGTTAGAGAAATTACTGTTCCGAATTCCTTTAATGGAACCTTAAGGGAGTATCAAAAAGTAGGGCTGACTTGGCTGGCAAACATGTGTGATTTAAATTTCGGAGTATGTTTGGCCGACGATATGGGCTTAGGAAAGACCATACAAGTAATAGCATATCTGCTTTACCGTAAACAGCATTTTCCTCAACTTGCCGGGGGAATTTTAATTATTTGTCCTACTTCCGTTCTATTTAATTGGCAGAGAGAAATGGAAAAATTCGGACCAAGTCTAAAATTTATTGTACATCATGGTCCTAACAGGATTTCAAATTTAAAAAAATTAAATGAATATACCTTACCAAATATTATCATATTATCGACTTATGGAACGATAAGAAACGATATAGAATTACTCGAAAAAATTAATTATCAAGGCGTAATTGTGGATGAATCACAGAATATAAAAAACTTTGATGCAAAACAAACCAAGGCATTACATCGCTTAAAAAGTAGTTATAGAATTTGCTTGAGCGGTACTCCTATCGAGAATCGACTTTTAGAATTATGGAGTTTATTTGAGTTTTTAAATCCGGGTTTATTAGGAAATAGAACTCAATTTTTAAAAAGCTATGTTATTCCGATTGAAAGATATCAAGATAAGGATATAATTGATAATTTGAAAGAAATAATTAATCCCTTCATTTTACGTCGCGTGAAATCGGATAAATCCATTATTAAGGATTTACCTGAAAAGAATGAAATCAAGATTTACATAAAATTAACAGATCAACAAGCAATTTTGTATAAAAAAGAGGTATCAGAAACGTTAAAACAAATGGAACTCATGAAAGCGGATAAGTTTAAGAGTGCTGGCTTAATTTTACGATTATTAGTCAAATTAAAGCAGATATGTAATCATCCTTATCAATATTTAAAGAAAGAGAATTTCGAGCAACCATTCGAAGAAGTGATTTCATATTCAAATAAATTAGAACGTCTTGTTGAAATGATAGAGGAAATTATATCTAATGAAGAAAAGGTTATAATTTTTACTCAATTTAAAAAAATGGGAGATTTACTTTTAAGGGTGCTACAAGAAAGCTACGCTTTCAAGACGTTATTTTTTCATGGAAGTGTACCCGAGAAAAAAAGAAAAGAGATCATAGATGAATTCCAATCCAATGCGATAGATAGTGCTCCCATCTTAATTCTTTCTTTAAAGGCGGGAGGGACGGGTTTAAACCTGACTCGTGCGACCACAGTTATCCACTTTGACAGGTGGTGGAATCCGAGTGTGGAAGCTCAAGCAACTGATAGAGCTTATCGAATAGGGCAGACCCATACAGTAAATGTGTACAAATTTATAACACTTGGCACAATTGAAGAAAAAATAGAAATTTTATTGAGTGAAAAGAAAGAATTGGCAGATGCTATTATAACATCGAGTGGAGAAAATTGGATTACAGACTTGAATATCGAAAAAATAAAAGAAATTATAACTCTAAATGAATGAAATTTACAGGAGGGATAAAGTTGCGTGAAAGAGATTTTTTCAATGAAGATCGAAGAAATAAACCATATAAAAAGTTTCCAAAAACAGAACATGAAAGAAAAAAAACCCAGGAGGAAGTACAACAGATTAAAAAGAATTTGAGCAATTTCTCTAAATCAATATGGAGTAAACAATGGGTTAATTCTATTCTACAATTAGGACGTCCATTTAGAATGCAGAGGGGAATAGATTATGCTTTAAATGGGAAAATTGATGCATTAAGTATCAACAAGGGGCATATTTTTTCTACTGTTCAAGGAACAGCTCCCACACCCTACAGAATTAACATTCATTTTCACGTGATCCCGGAAGAGGAATGGAAGAAGATAATTGAGGAAATTGCTAAATCACCTTTATATTTGATTGAACTACTTGAAGGCATATTACCTGAAGAAATTGCTGAGACTTTTAAAAAATATGGACATCCTCTCTTTCCAGATATAACCAAAGATGGGTTAAATGCCACCTGTTCTTGTCCTGATAAAGAAGTTCCTTGTAAGCATATAGCCGCTACAATTTTATATATTGCTCGAGTTCTTGATTATGATCCCTTTATCTTATTAAAATTGAGAGGAAAAACTAAAGGAGAACTTTTAAGAGAATTACATCTTTCAGAAAATGATATTGAGAGCAGATCCATGGAGGAAGAGAGCAAAAAAATCAAGAAGAAGATTAAGCAAGGATTTAACGTGCCTAAAATAGGTTTTGAAGAAATTTCATCCCAAAAACGACAAATGAAAAATATAACAGAATTAAATTTTCAGTTCAGAAAACCACCAAATATTTTAGACATTCCTGAAAATTTAGGAAATCCCCCAAATCTCGAAAATCCCACGGCTTTTAATGCTGTCTTAAAAGCAATATATCGTTTCGTGACTAATGAAGAATATATAATGGCAATGAAATTAGAAGAGGACTAAATTTTTAAAAAAAGAATTTAAAGCATTTTTAGGACATTTGAACATTTATCACAAAATTTAGCAGGTTTATTATCAATTTCTAATAAAGAAATGGAAAATCTCATCACGCAAAATTTTTGGCAATGTTCCAGTCCTAATGTATGTCCCAATTCATGCATTACTTGCTTGAGAATTCTTGAATGAAAAAGAATGTTATTACTAGTATTATCTTTTGAATGATTTCTCAAACGAAAAATTGAAATAAGTGCAAATTTAGGTTCATTATAAAAGTAATGATTTATGGGTTCTTGGGAAATCCCATAAATGAAGTTCTTACCTTTCATATAAATATCTTTATCTAAAATACCAAGCGTTCGAAATATTTTAATATTATTTTTAAGAAAATGATTATTTAAACGATTTAAAAGCAGAGAAGCATTGAATTGTGATCTTCTCTCATTATAACTCTCGTTATTAAAAAATATAATATTTTCACTTGAGTAGACTATTACATTAAATGGCAACATTGCTTCTTCTAAATTATCTTCTAACATTTTAAGAATTGAAAAGTCTACTCCTTCAAATGGTTGAAGAAGTATAATTAAGTTCTTTAAATCCATTTGCATTGAAAGAAAGAAAGAAATTATAAATAAAAAATTATCATGTTAGAATTATTAAAGTGTGGAAAGAAGAATCCATGAAATATCTATGTGATAAATATACTTTGATGAAAGAAAATCATTTCTTTTGGGAACTTCTATTATATTTTTTTAAGATATGAGCCCATTTATCTGCTAATTCATGCATTTCATTTTTTTTAACAACTTCAATCATATTACCTAAAATCTTAGCAATATTCTTTTCGTGGTTAAATTCGATATTTTCCATGAGATTCGTATCGATTGCAAGCTTTTTGAATTAGAATATCATTTGGGTATTCTTATAATATTCCTTCGAACGGATTAGATTAAAAACGTCAAAAATGATTAAAAAAATTGATATTTTCTTTAATAGAATTAGAAATTTGTACATTGTTTTAAATAAAATTTAAATTGTATAATTTAAATTATAGATTTAAATATAACAAAAAAAAGCATGAACCATGGAGAATTTCCTAAATACTATTCTCAAGAACTATATTAATGAAGTAGATGGCATTTTAGCTGCAGTCGTAGTAGATCGAGATGGACTTATTATCGCTTCGCAAAAAAGAGAGAGCTCTGATGATGAAATGGCAATTGGAGCGATTTCTGCGATTATAGATAACTATATCACTAAAATTAAGAAAGAATTCGGAACAGAAAGCAACTTTTGCAATATCACTACTATTGGAGAACAAAAAAAATTTGCTTTTTGTTCTACAGGAAAGAAAGCTATAATAACAACCATTACTACGCCTGAAACATCCGATATCTCTTTAAAAGTGTTCTCAGAATACATTTGTAACAAGATTGAATTATTGTTGGAGGGTAATCAAAATATTTCCTTAGAAATTCCTGATTTAATAAAATTATTAGCAAAATCAAAAACGGGGCGAATTGAACCGGGAGATTATGCTTTGAAATTAGTCTTAACGGGAGAACCTCAAGTGGGAAAAACCTCATTGATAAAAAGATTCGTGGAGGACAAATTTCAAGACAATTACATCAGCACGATTGGAGTGGAAATAAGTAAAAAAAGTATCAATATAAACGAAGAGACCAATGCCAAATTCCTCATATGGGATATCGGGGGCCAAGAACGCTTCGGTTCTTATAGAGCAAACTTCTATTCCGGCGCAAATGCGGCATTCATCTGCATTGATCGAACAAGGAAAGAAAGTCTGGCAACTATCGAAAAATGGTATAATGACATTAAGGAACTGATAAAGCAAAAAATTATAATTATTATTGTAGCAAATAAATCCGATCTAACCGAAGAGCTTGCTTTGGACGAGGATATAATTAAAAAGGAAGCAGAAAAGCTCAATTTTCATTATATCCTTACCTCCGCCAAAACGGGAGAGAACGTTAATGAAGCTTTTTTTTATATCGCGTATAAGGTAATTGAACAACAATTATAATTTTATTAGGATTACTTTTTTCTATAAGATAATTTTTTCATTCTTGAAGAACATTTTCTATTTAATTTTAATTTAAAAATATAAGGAGGTAAACCAAAATAGTTCTAAAAGTAGCTTTCAACGAAATTTTCGCCCTATGAAATACACAAGGATACTTGATGGGATTTTCAATTAAAGAGCTGAAATACAAGGAACGTTATTTGTTATACATGGCTGAACAAGAGCATTCGGGACCTTGGTTCAGCTTTATCATGCATGGCAAGGACGTTGGCGATGTACCCGTGATCCTTAAAAACATTGAGCCGACTCCCATTTATAAATTGGTCAATAGTCGGAAAGGTTTAGCTATTGATAGAATCACGCTCGATTTCGATATTAAAGAGTATTTAAAGAAATTAGTACGTGAAGGAAAGCTGAAACCCGTGAAATTCAAAAAAAAACAATCCACGATACGTTTATATATAGATATTTTCTTAAAACCAAAAGTGCCCTACATGAATACCTTTTTTACATTAAAAAATATTTCTGATTACAATCTAAGAGACTTTTCCATGTATTTCATCTTTGATTTTGATATAAATGGCTTGGAGGGATTCGATACCGATTATGCGGGATATGATGAGGAGAACCATATAATTTATCAATACGATGCTACGGGCTTACATGGCGGATTTTCAACCATTTCAAATCCAACCCATTATGAAGCAATTCCCACCAGAGATTTTGATATTAATCCCGATAAATTACACTTATCAAATAAAATCCAAGAGGGTCCTGAAGAATTACTGTCGGCTTTACAAATCGAATTTAAAACTCTGGAACCCAATCAATCTTTCCAAACTGCTTTAGTCAATTCTGGTGGATTTAGTAAAGAGGAGCTTATTCAAAATATAATTGAAGGGAAGAAAAATGCAATGAAATTTCTAAGCCAAGTCAATCGTTCGGTCAAATCTAGTAAAAGAAATGAACAAGAAATAGCTTTCATTAAATTTAACACGAAAGAATCCAAAGATTGCAAGTGAAAAATCCTAATAATGATTCAAATAAAAAAAGCCTAAAGGAAATTTATTTGAAGAATGACCAAATGTGCTGGTTGGATCTTTTTCTTTAAATCTTTTTATCTTAAGATAGTTTACCCTTTAGAAGTAATCGATTAAATTAGAATTAATTAACATTTTATTTAACCAATATGAAATTTGGGTTTACTCAAGAAAAGGTTTTTTTTAGAACTTAAAAAATTTCCAAAAATCACTAAAAGGATAATAAACCATATAACAGCTAAAATATGTCAGGACCGTAAGGTAGCAATTAAAGATTTTTCATCAAGTAGTAAATCCATGGCACTTATTGGGTCAGGAACGATTAGATCACTATTTAAAAGACAATTTTTCGCTAATCCTTCACTACCAATGACTGCAATTCCTAACACCGCATGTTTAAGCATTAATGCATCATTATTACCATTACCTACTGCTATGGTTTTGGAAGAGCCCAATTTTTCCAATTCACTATTCTTTGCTTCGGCTTCTGTCATGTTTTTTGGACTTATTTTAATATAATCTACCTCCAATTTTTTAGCAATTTCTTTTAGATTCCCCCTTGTATCTGCTGAAATTAAGAAGACGTTAAAAAAAGATTTTAACGTCTTGAACTTTTGAATTACCTCTTCGGGAATTTCTCCTTGAAATTGTAAAGTCCCATTAATGTCAAACAAAATGTTTTCTATAGTAAGCGCCCCATAATTTGGAATTTCAATCATTTTCATGATTAAATTAATGAAACATCTACTATATTTTTTTGGAGAAACGTTAAAGAGCGAAAAATGTTAAAGTTAATAACAAATTCAATCGATCTATCTACTTAAATTTTAAAAGTTAGTAACTTAGTTTTCACATTTAATTATACTCATTATTACTAAAATTTTTAGTATCATTTATACTTACAAATGATAATTAAATGAGTTATAATTGCGTTTAGCATCTCAAGACAAATTAGCCAGTTGCGCATGATCAAAAGCTTCATAAAATACCGCCCATCTTGCCCGTTTCCTCACTTCCCACTTTTTAAAAGTAGGGGACGAATACCTTGAGAATGCAAACGATCGTAAAGTGTTTTTGCACTAACCTTTCCTTTCTTATAAAACGCGTTCACTGCTCCGTTCCGAATCATGGCGCCTAAGATGCGAATATAAGCCTTCTTTAAATACCGAATTTTAACAAAAAATTTATATTTTTACAAAAGAAACTGCATAATGCCCTTCCAAATCTATTCTATTGATCTTTCTGAATCCGTGAGCCTCGATCTTTTTTACAAGATCCTCTTCAGCAAATCTGATATTCTTAGGAGGACCATAAGGCGTATCCAGTTTGAATTCGATCATCGTTATTCTACCTTGCTTTACAAGAGACAATGCAACACGATCGAGGATACTTTCCTGGCATTCCATATCGTGGAAGGAGTTTGAAAAGAACGCATGTGTTATCTCCGGAATTTCCCGCTTTTTACAAATATCCACATTTAACTTAATTATCTTAGTGTCGTCGTAAAATTTGTTATTAAAATTATCTGCATTCAGATCTACAGCAAAAACCTTTTCGCAAATTTTTGCGAATTGTGCGCAATAAAAACCATCACCAGATCCAAAATCCGCAACAATATCACTTGATTTAAGGTTCATGAGTTTTATAATTTTATCTTTTATATCTTCTCTTGCCTTTCCGCCGTGCGCTCCATATCCATAGCCACCATGACCATTGAAAGGTCGCCAAGTTTTTCCGTTTTCGTCTAATGGCATGTTCAAGTCTCCGAAATATTAATCTTATATAATATAGCTTGGATTATGATGATCAAATAAGTCGATTAGTTATATAAACTCTTTTTGTAAAAATTATTAATACTAAAACCTAAATTACACTAATATACATATAGAAATTAGATAGATAATGATCTGACTATATTTATGCGATTTTTCATTAATAATAAAAGAAGAGAGAAGAAATCATAATTTGTTGAATAAATTCAGGATCTTTCATTATATCATTATGATTCTTTCAGAACCAATTTAAAATTATTATAGAATATAAGCCTCAACTTTTAAAGAGCGTTTAACTATTTAATGAATGAAAGTTTTTACAAGTTATAGGTAAGAAACAAATGACGCAAGAACAAAAAATTGATAATTTTGGACAATGGGCTTTAGATAATTTTAGGAAAGATTTGCCAGAAAAGTGGAAAAGGATGCCTGATGAGAAACAAATACAAGATACAATTGATTCAATTAAAAGGCGAAATATAGAGGTACATTTTGTCAATACAAAAGAAGAAGCTTTGGAGAAAATTAAAGAAGCAATACCAAACAAAGTTTCTGTTATGACTGGTTCATCGACCACACTCTATCAAATTGGATTCATGCAGTATTATTTATTAGGAGACAATGAATGGGATTGTTTGGGTTCAGAGATTTATGGAGAACAAAATTTAGAAAAGAGAATCGAGCTTCAAAGAAAAGCAGATACTGCGGATTATTTTATTGCAAGTGTCAATGCTATTGCAGAAACGGGCCAATTAGTTGCTACCGATGCATCCGGCTCAAGAGTATCTGCCTATCCCTATGCTGCTAAAAACGTAATAATTGTTGCTGGAGTTCAAAAAATAACCAAGAATTTAGAAGAAGCTATGAACAGAATTAGAGAATATGTATTTCCTTTAGAAGATGAAAGAGCAAGAAAAGCATATGGAAATCCCTCAGTAATAGGAAAATGGGTAATCATAGAACAAGAACGAATGGATCACCGCATTAAATTGATATTGGTCAATGAAGAATTGGGCTTTTAAACGGAATTTACAAGATTTCTCCATTTTCCATATTTTCCATATTTATTTGAAGGAAAGAAGGGAATAATGTCGATAGAAAAGACAAAAGGGTTCATAATTTTCTTGCTTACTACTCAAGATTTATTTAGAAATCCAAAAATAATATTTTTTAATAATTATATTGATGAACTAGTTATATAATTTCTTAAAATTGTGAACTATTAAGAATCGGTTTATTAGTTCGATACAATATAATTCTAAGCTAACTTTCTATACCCTTTTTTTATAAAAAATTTTTGTATCTTTAAAAAAATGAAGTTATTGCGTAATATAGCATCAGCAGAGGGAACATGATAAAAAAGTTAAAAATGGGCTATTTAAAACTCATGGATTTATTTTTGAATACTTTTAATTTCATTAAAATCATACTTTCACATAGGTGGTTGAAGAATTTTAATCAGTGCAATTCTCATTTTAGGTTGCTTCGTTGGTACGTTACTTGTAATTATTACGGGTAAATTTAATAGAGCGTTTGTAACTTTATCAGGAGCCGTAATAGTATTTTTTGTTTTGGTTTTTTTAGAAGGGCTAAAATTTTCTATTATTGTTGATTTGTTATTTGGTTCAGAAGAAGATAATTATGTTAATCTACATTCTCTGATTCTTATCATCTCAATGATGATAATAGTGATAATATCGAATGAGGCAGGAGTGTTTCAGTTTATTGCTGTCATATTGATCAAGTTTTCAAAAGGAAAACCAATAAGGTTATTTAGCATACTTTGCGGGTTAACAGTGCTTCTTTCAGCCATATTAAATAACATTTTAACCGTTATCATTTTAATTCCCCTTACAATCACGATTTCTAGAATGCTAACCATTAACCCCACCCCCTATATATTAACCCAAGCAGTATTAGTTAATATTGGGGGAACTGTATTCTCGATATCCTCCATTCCGAACATTTTAATAACGACATTTGCAAATATTTCGTTTGTAGAGTTTTTTGAAAATGTAGGCTTGATCTCATTAGTAATTTTTGGCTGTACCCTAATCTTTTTCATTTTTTTATACAAGAAAGATTTATTTATTCCTAAGGAAGGCGCCAGGGTATTGGAAGAGTTTAACATCTGGAATCTGGTTCCGTCAGTGGAATTATTATACAAAAGTTCGGTAGCATTAATAGCTGTGTTCATTCTATTTATCCTAGTCCCATCCACAATTCTCACACCTGACATGATAGCGTTAAGTGTTGCCTTGATTCTTGCTATAATTAGCAAATTAAATCCTAAGGAGATCATTAATAAAATTGATTTTGAGCTAATTTTATACTTACTGGGGATTTTCGTAATAGCGGGAGCCTTAGAAATCGTGGGAATTACCAACTTGTTAGGAATTTTACTATTTAGCGTGGGAAGTGGTAATCCTTTATCGCAAACAATATTCATATTATGGATCTCTGCTTTCTTGAGTAGTAATATTGATAATATCCCCATTACACAAGTATTAATCCCGGTGATTGCTGAAGGACAGTTAGGAAACATTAAGTATTATAGCTTGGCTATTGGAGCGAATTGGGGGGACAATTTAACTCCGCTTGGAGATAATATTCTCGTATTTAATATAGCAGAGCAAAATAAACGTCCTGTTACTTTTCGGCAATTTTTCAAGATAGGTTTCACGACTACCATTTATCAACTTCTCCTTGTTTCGCTTATTTTCATGATATTACAAAATTTAATATTAGGGTTCTTGCTATTAGGAATAATAATCCTTATCCTTGTCGGTATTTTTTTAATCTATAAGAGAGGTCCAATAGTAATCTCAAATAAAATTAATACTCTAATTGATAAATTTAGAACACTAATTATAAAGTGAGGAATAATGGTTTTCAAGAGTTTAGAAGGAATTAAAAATGCTTTGCCGGAATTACTTCATAGTGTCATGTTTTACAATAATGGCATAATATATCAAACCACTTTCGAACAGAATTTGAACATTCCTAAAATCGGAGAGAATTTAGCAGAATTAGTCACATATGTTCAGAAGATATACGATTTGTGCGATTTTAAAGTCGACGAATTCAAGAAAATAATATTTGAAACTGATGATATCTCAATGATCTTATTAAAATTGGGTGAAGATACCAACATTGCACTATTCTTTAGAAAGGAATCAAATATCGACCAAAAATTGAAATCCATAAGACGATATCTCAAGAAAATCGAACAATTAATAGACATGGATCAAATTGATCTGAAAATGCAAGAATTAGAAGTAAAGGATAAAGAATTAAAAGAATATCAAGCAGATTTATTAATGAAACAAAATGAGTTAAAGGAAATGAAAAGAAAGCTGTTGGAAGCTGAAAGAAGTGATAATTTAGAGAATTATAAGCTCTTAAGTAAAGAATTTAATGATATAAAAGAAAGTTACCAAGATTTAGAGAATAAAATTGAAGAAAAACAAAAAAATATAACTCAAATCAAGGAAGAAATTGAAAAAGAAAAAAGTTAAGTATCTTAATATTCAAAAATTTCTCATTATCTTTTAAATAAATTAATAAGTATTATTTATCCAATGATGATGAAATTCCAATCAAGATAGAAAAAAATAAGCATTCATAATTAAAAAATTGAAGAAATTGAAGATTTGATTAATGAAAGTAAAAAAGTAAAATGTATAATGACTTAGATACATCACACGATTCTGTCAAGCATTAGGAATTTATAAATTTTTGTTTATAAGTATGTGCATTTAAATAGTAGAAATTTTAAATTAGAACTTATAATTTTTCCTTGGTCTTTGTCATTTCTAAAACAGTATCACACTATATTCAAATAAAAAGAGAATTTTCCTTTTCTCTATCAATTTATAATCTATTATCACTTTCTTTAATATTTTCTCAATCAGTATAGTAAATATGGTTTCTCGTGAATATTTCAACTTACCATTAATTATTAACCATGAGTACTGATATGAGTAAAAATGATAGTAGAGAGGATATTTCTATTGTACTCTGTGGAGCTGCAGGTCAAGGTATTCAATCAGTCGAAGATTTATTGACAAAAACCTTTAAGAAATCAGGATATAACGTATTTGCAACCAGAGAATACATGTCAAGAGTACGTGGGGGGGTGAATTCAACCTCCATTAGAGTTTCCTCCAAACCTGTTAGAACTTATGTTGATCGCATGGATATATTAATTCCCTTGATTGAACCAGCTATTTCACATACTAAACATAGAATATCCGAGTCAACAATAATAATTGGTGAAGAAAAATACATTCAATTAGCTTCTGATATCAATTGTCATAAGCTCATAATTCATTTTCAAGAAGAAGCAACTAAGATTGGCAATAAAATTCTTGCAAACATCGTTGCTTTGGGCATTATTTGTAAATTCCTTAGCGTGAAAAGAGAAATATTTAATGAAGTTCTTGTTAAAAATTTTGAAGATAAAAGCAATGAAATAATAAGGATGAATAAGGATGCAGGAAAAAGGGGTTATGAAATTGCTAAAGAACTAATTGCTGACCAAAAATTAAATCGAGATTTTAAGTTAGAGAAAGATCCAAGCATCGAACAAGATTATATTTTAGATGGTCAACAAGCTGTGGGACTTGGAGCAATTGCGGGAGGTTGTAATTTTGAAACATTTTATCCCATGGCTCCTTCTACTGGCATTGGCACGTTTTTAGCACAACATGGTTTAGATTTCTCAATAATTGTAGATCAATCGGAAGATGAAATTAGCGTGATTAATAAAGCTCTGGGGGCTTCCTATGCTGGAGCTCGTGCTTTGGTATCTACAGCAGGGGGTGGGTTTTCTCTCATGAGTGAAGGATTAAGTTTAGCAGGGATGTCTGAATTGCCAATTGTTTTGATCATAGGAGGGCGTCCTGCTCCAGCAACGGGTATGCCAACCAGAACCGCTCAAGAAGATTTGGATTTGGTTCTACACTCTGGAGCGGGTTATTTTCCTCGAATGATTTTTGCTCCAGGCACGATCGAAGATGCATTTAAATTAACCCAAAATGCCTTTAATTTAGCTCAAGAGTATCAAATGCCCGTATTTATTCTAACCGATCAATTTTTAATTGATTCGTACTATAATCTTAAATTGCCTGAACATGAGAATATTAAAATAAAGAATTTTTATGTCAAGGCCGAAAAAGATTATAAGAGATATAGGTTTACTGAAAATGGAATTTCTCCCCGTGGAATTCCCGGATATGGAGAAGGTTTAGTGGATGCAGATAGTCATACTCATACGGAAGAGGGTTATATAACAGAAGATCGTGAAATTAGAGAGAGAACAGTACAAAAAAGGTTAAAGAAATTGGAATTGATCAAAAAGATTGCCTTACCTCCAAAATTTATTGGTGATAAGGATTTTGAAATTTTGCTAATTGCATGGGGAAGTAATTATTATTTGATCAAAGAAGTGATTGAAAATATGAATGGAAATTTTGGTTTCCTTCACTTTAACCAAGTTTATCCGATCCATGAATCAGCCATATCTTATCTAAAGCAAGCTAAAAGAACAATTTTAATTGAAAATAATCCGACAGGTCAATTTGCAAAGTTGCTAGAAACAGAGACCCACAATAAAATAGATGATCTTATCCTCGATTATTCTGGATATCCTGTATCTGTCGAAAAGTTACAAAAAAGAATAGAAACTATATTAGGAGGGGCAAAAATTGGAAGCCAGTAAGTATGATTTAGATATTGAAAAGCATTGGTGTCCAGGTTGCGGTAATTATCCCGCTCTTGATATTTTAAAAGAAAGCCTAATTGAACTAGAGATAAGACCACAGAACTTAGTGGTAGTTTCAGGAATTGGCCAAGCGGGAAAGTTACCTCATTTCATGAAAGCTCAAAGTTTTAATGGATTGCACGGAAGATACTTATCCAATGCGATAGGGATTAAAGCGGCAAATCCGCAATTAACAGTCATAGCAGTCAGTGGAGATGGATGCACCTTTAGTGAAGGAGGTAATCATTTCATCCATACAATTCGCTATAATCCTAATATCGTTAATATTGTTCATAATAATCAAATATATGGATTGACGAAAGGGCAAGCATCCCCAACGAGTTTGATTGGTTTTGTGACAAAAGTACAAGTCAATGGAGTATATAATCATCCCTTTAATGCTACCGCAATTGCCATTTCATTAGATGCATCTTTCGTGGCACGTGCGTTTGTAGGAGATAAAGAAAAGACCAAGGAAATTCTTAAAAAAGCAATAAAACATAAAGGTTATGCTCTTATCGATTTATTTTGTCCTTGTGTAACTTTTAATACACTTAACACGTATCAGTGGTACAAGGAAAATACATATTATATTGAGGATGAACATAATCCTCAAGACCAACTTGCAGCCATGAAACTTGCATTGCAAACAGATCGATATCCTTTAGGGATTTTTTACATTAATCCTTATAAAAACACCTTTGAAGAAAATGTGGGAATTTATAAAGAAGATGATACACCACTTTTTCAAAGGGAATTTAAGAGAGAGAAGTTTAACGAATTGCTAAATACATTTCGTTAAAATGAAGGAGGTTAATCAAAGTATGGAAGAAATTGAAAAAGCAAAAGAAAAATTCGGCAAGATAGTTGAAAAGCAATTAGAACGTGTAGAATATATCAAAAATGAAGGAGATTGGATCGACCATTCAAAACTAGATCCTATAATTATTGGATTCGCACCAGGAGATGGAATTGGACCCTATATTTCGGAACATGCGCGAACTGTTCTTACATTCCTTTTAGAAGAGGAATTAAAAAGCGGAAAAGTTGAATTTAAGGTAATAGAAGGCTTGACGATCGAAAATCGAGCGAAAAAGATGAAAGCTATACCCGAAGACGTTTTAAATGAAATTAAGAAATGCCACGTTCTATTAAAAGGACCCACTACTACTCCTAGGAAGGGAGATAAGTGGCCAAATATCGAAAGTGCAAATGTTGCGATTCGCAGGGAGTTAGATTTATTTGCGAATATCCGCCCTGTAAAAGTCCCTGAAAAAAATATTCATTGGACCTTTTTCAGAGAAAATACGGAGGGAGCTTATATTTTAGGCTCAGAAGGGTTGAACGTGACTGAGGACTTAGCTATTGATTTTAAGGTTATTACCACTCAAGGTGCTGAAAGGATAATCAGATATGCTTTTGATTATGCTAAGAAAAATGGTCTAAATAGGCTTACAGTTGTGACGAAAGCCAATGTGGTGAAGACTACAGATGGAAAATTTTTAGCAATTGCCAGAGAAGTGGCAAAAGATTTTCCTGAAGTAGAATGGGATGATTGGTATATTGATATAATGACTGCGGAATTATTAATTCCTGAAAAACAGAGTAACTTTAAGGTGATTGTAACACCCAATCTTTACGGTGATATTTTAACCGATGAGGCTGCACAGATGCAAGGAGGAGTAGGCACTGCGGGGAGTGCAAACATTGGAAAACGATATGCAATGTTTGAAGCAATTCATGGTTCCGCACCCAGAATGGTAGAACAAGGAAGGGCAATGTATGCAGATCCTTCTAGCTTGCTAAGAGCAGTGGTCATGCTATTAAATCATATAGGATATAAAGATCACGCAAATAAATTGGAAAATGCTTTAGATATATGCGGAATATATGAAAGAAAAGTGGCTGTTACTGGAGATAAAAATGGAGCAACGGGTGAAGAATTTACAAAATATGTCATGGAAGTCATGAGAAATCCCGAAAAAAAAAGGATTGAAATTAAAGCTTAAAAAAAATAAAAATTCTAAAATCATGAGAATAGAAGAATTTGACGCGATTATTGTAGGAGCTGGGTTAAGTGGATTAAGGGCGGGATTGGAACTTTCTCGCAAGTGGAATGTAGCAGTCATTAGCAAAGTATATCCAGTTCGAAGTCATTCATGTGCTGCTCAAGGTGGTATCAATGCAGCATTGCGTAATTTAGAAGAAGGTAAAGATGACACTCCAAAACGCCATGCATTTGATACTGTTAAAGGAGCAGCCTATCTTGCTGACCAAGATGTAGTAATGTTCATGTGCGAAGAGGCTCCAAAAATAGTCATTGAATTTGAAAGTATGGGTGCTCCCTTTTCTCGATTAGAAACAGGTTTAATCGCCCAGCGCCCTTTTGGAGGAGCAGGTTTTCCAAGAACTTGTTATGCAGGTGATAGGACTGGACATGCTTTATTACATACGTTGTTTGAACAATGTAATCGAAATCAAGTCACCTTCTTTAATGAATATTATCTAATAGATCTCATTAGAGTTGATGATGCGATAACTGGGGGAATATTTTTAGATATAGGTAAAGGGGAATTAGTTATTTTCCGTTCTAATTACGTGATATTGGCAACGGGAGGATTTGGGCGCATGTTTAAACGATCAACTAATTCCATAATCAACACGGGAGATGGAGTGGGAGCATCATTCCGAGCAGGTCTTCCCTTAGAGGATTGTGAGTTCGTTCAATTTCATCCAACTACATTATATGGTACTAATATTTTGATTACAGAAGGAGCTCGTGGAGAGGGAGGGACTTTACTTAATGCTAAAGGTGAACGTTTTATGAGTAAAACTGCTCCTGAAGCAATGGAACTTGCCCCTCGAGACCTCGTAGCTCGCGCAATCCAAGATGAAGTAAATGAGGGTACCGCTATCGAGGATGCGTATGTTAATCTAGATCTTACTCATCTCGGAGAAAAGAAAATAAAAGAGCGTCTCCCTGGTATTAGGGAAATTAGCATGTATTTTGCTGGTATCGATCCCATTGATGAGCCGATCCCAGTTCAGCCAGGACAGCATTATAGCATGGGCGGAATTGCCACAAAGTATCAAGGAGATCATGGAGAAACGGATCTATCAGGATTATGGGTGTTAGGAGAATGTTCATGTCTTTCGGTCCATGGTGCTAACCGATTAGGGGGAAATTCGCTCTTAGAAACTTCTGTCTTTGGAAGAGCAATAGGAAGGACTTTGCTAAAGAGAGGGTTACCTAAAAAGAAGCCCTCTGATGTTATTAAGGAAGCAGAAGATAAAATGATAGCTTCTATTGAAATGATGTTTGATCAATGGGAAAAGAATTCAAGAGTAATGCCCGTGGTTATTAGAGAAAAAATGGGTGAAATCATGAATTCTAATGTGGGAATATATAGAAACAAAGAAGATCTTGAAAAAGCTTGTGATGTACTTGAACAATTACAAAAAGATTTCCTTGATGTTCACATGGAAACTACAGATCGGAAATTTAATTATGGTTTAATTCGCACCCTTGAACTTAGAAACATGCTGCAAATTGCCAGAGTAACTGCGAATGTAGCATTATGGAGGAAAGAAAGTAGGGGAGCTCACTCTCGACTGGATTTTCCAGATCAAGATGATGATAATTATCTAGTACATTCATTAGTTTATAAGAAAAAAGATGATTTGGAAATAAAAACTAAACCTGTGAAATTAGGAATATTTGAAATAAAAAAACGGGAGTATTAAAATGAGCACGATACAAAAATTTTTAGTTTATCGAAATAAGGGAGATGGAAAGGTCAAGTATGATCGATTTGAAGTTCCAGTTAAGAAGGGCATGAATGTCTTGGAAGCCCTGTTTTATATACAAGATCATTTCGATTCTTCATTTGCTTTTCGCTATGCTTGTAGAGGGGCTATATGTGGATCATGTGGCATGAGCATTGACCAAGTCCCATCCTTAGCATGTCGATCACAAGTCCTAACATTTAAAAAGGAGAAAAAACCAATCAATTTACCGGAATACGTCTTTGGAGATATCTCAGATTGGGATAAAGAGAACGAGATTTTAATTGAACCTTTACCTAACATGGAAGTGATAAAAGATCTTGTCGTGGACATGGAACCATTTTGGGCCTTCTATAGGGAAGTCGAACCGTATTTTACCAGAGAGTGGAACGATGTTGCTCCTGAATCCCAGCAGTCACCGAGTCAAATGAAAACGATAGAAAGATATGTATATTGTATTTTGTGTGGGCTATGCTGGGCTTGTCCTGTTAATAAAAAGGATCCTAACTATTTAGGACCCGCTCAATTAGCTAAAGCAAATAGATTTGTTAGAGATTCACGCACATCTGACCAGCGTAAAGAGACTATCTTTTCTCGCGTCATGGAAAAGGACGGAGTTCCTTCATGTGAAAAGTTTTTCGTATGCAATCGCGTATGCCCTAAAGGAGTCATGCCAGGTACGGCGATTAATGAACTGAGAGAACGTTAATCTAATTTTATTTCAAACTTATCTTTATTGTTTTTTTATTTTATAAATAACAAGAAAACTTAAGGTTGTGGAAGTTAAATGAATGAAGAATTTCGAATGGAAAAGGATGTATTGGGAGAATTACCTGTTCCTAAAAGTGCTTATTATGGTATAAATACCCAACGGGCATTAGATAATTTTCAGATAAGTAATAAGAAATTGCCTCCAATTTTTATCAAGTCGTTAGCAGAAGTTAAAAAGGCAAGTCTACTAACCAATATGAAATTAGAGTTGATGGATAAAGAAAAGGGAAATGCCATTTTAAAAGCAGTTGACGAATTATTACAGGAAGGTAAATACATGGATCAGTTTCAAATCGATGTATTTCAAACAGGATCTGGAACTCAAACGAACATGAACATGAATGAAGTACTCGCCAATAGGGCAAGTGAAATATTAGGTCATGAGAAAGGTAAAAAATTTCCTGTTCATCCTAATGACCATGTCAACATGGGGCAATCGTCAAATGATGTTATTCCAACTGCCATGCATCTCTCAACTCTTCACTTGCTTGACGAAATCTTATTTCCCTCAATCAAACGGCTAATTGAAGCTTTAGAAAAAAAAGTAAATGAATTTAAAAATATAGTCAAGGTTGGAAGGACCCATTTGCAAGATGCTGTGCCCATTCCACTTTCTATGGAGTTTGAAGTATATTTACGGCAGATTAAAGTAAACAAGAAAAGACTAAAAGATTCTTTTGACGAATTGTGTTTTATTCCTCAAGGAGGTACTGCCGTCGGAACGGGGCTTAATTGTCATGAAGATTTCCCAAAATTATTTGCGCAAGAATTATCACAACTCACCAAATTTCCCATTATGAATAATCCGGTAAAAGCTGAAGGGATAGCATCTCATAATACTCTTGTCCATGTTAGCAGTAATATGCGTCTATTTGCCCTCTCTTTAATGAAAATGGCAAACGATATCAGATGGATGGGGAGTGGTCCAAGAGCAGGATTAGGAGAATTGATCCTACCCGCAAACGAACCAGGATCCTCCATAATGCCGGGTAAAATCAATCCCACCCAGTCAGAAGCCATGATACAAGTGTGCTTGCAAGTAATGGGAAATGATACTACTATAAACTTTTGCGAAGCTTATCTTAGTATTTTAGATTTATGTGTAGGTAATCCTCTCATGATTACCAATCTATTAGAATCAATTCAGATCCTTAGTGGATGTATTAATTCATTTGTTAAGCATTGCTTGATAGAGCTAAAGGCAAATAAAGAGCAGATTCAATCCCAATTAGATCGCATGTTAATGATAGTAACTAATCTTAGCCCATATATTGGTTATGATAAATGCTCAGAAATTGCTCAAAGAGCATATAAAGAAGGAAAAACAATAAAGGAAGTAATTTTAGAAATGAATATACCACTTGAAAAAAATCTGGATGAGATTCTAGATCCAAAGAATATGGTTTAAATTGAGGTGAAAGAAAATTACTCAACAAAATTTGACATTAGAAGATGCACGTGAAAGTGCTAGAAATAAGTTAAAGGGAATATGTGGCGTATATCGGATTTGTGATGGTTTAGATACACGACTATGCCAAGGACAAAGCTATGGAAGACCCTTAGGTATTGGAGCAATTGGATCAGGAGCAAGCTTTCATAACAATTTTTTAGCTTTAAAACAAATTAAGTTAAAGACAAGCTTGATTGGAGACCATTTCACACCAAATACAGAGTATGTATTTTTTAATAAAGAAATACAAATGCCGATTATGGGAGCAAGCGTGGCAGGTGTGGACAGTTTTGGTGGAGATGAAATCATTACTGAACGAGAGTTCTGTCGAGATATTGTATTAGGATGCAAAGAAGCGGGCTCCATTGGATGGCGGGGAGATAGCCATAATTATTCCATTGATAATTCCTACGGGATTGATGCAATAGCAGAAGCAGGAGGAGTTGGAGTTAAAATTGTAAAACCACGAGAACAAGAAGAAATAATAAAGTTATTCAAAAAAGCGGAAGGTGTGGGTACCTTAGCTGTTGGAGTTGATATAGATGGATGTGGATCATACATGATGGCAAAACATGGTAAACCAGTATTTAGGAAAAGCGTGGAGGACCTTAAGGAACTTAAAAGATCTACCAACCTTCCATTTATAATAAAAGGAGTAATGTGTGTTGAAGATGCTGTTAAGGCTGTGGAAGTCGGGGCAGCTGCGATTGTAGTATCAAATCATGGCGGACGCGTTTTGGATCATACACCTGGAACTGCAGAAGTTTTACCATTTATCGTGAAAAAAGTTAAAGGAAAAATTAAGATCTTTGCTGATGGAGGAGTTAGAACGGGATATGATGCATTAAAGATGCTGGCATTGGGTGCTGAGGCGGTTTTGATTGGAAGGGACTTAATCAGGGCTGCCGTGGGAGCTGGGATTGAGGGTGTACGGGTAAATATGGAATACCTTCAAAAAACACTTCAAAAAGCCATGTTAATGACCAACTGCAAATCCTTAAAAGAAATTTCAAATGATATCCTTTATTAAACTTTCTGATTCTCATTTTTATTTTATTAATTAATTATAACAAGTAGTATTAAATATTTCTCAGATTGTTAAAAATCCAAGAATTTATTAAAAAGATGAAACAAAAATATGAATGTTGGTAAAGAAGCGTGCGAAACATCCCTTTCTTTTATCTGTGAAGATTATGAAGAAGAAGAACCCAAATTATGTGAATTAGATCAATCTAAAACATATAAAGGACTCGTCGGCATCTACGTGGATGAGAGTACAATTACCATGATTGATGGCGTGCAAGGCGAGTTATATTATCGTGGATATCCCGTGGAAACTTTAGTTGAACATTCCAATTTCGAAGAGGTGGCATACTTACTGATAAATGGAAAATTACCTACGAAATCTCAATATAGTGAATTTAAAGATGAATTAATTAAGGAGAGAGGCATCCCCGATAACATTTTAGCCATCCTTAAAAGCTTTCCCCGAAATACCACAAGAATCGAATTATTAAGAACTGCAATATCCGCTTTATCGCTATATGATTATGATAATTATGATTATTCACAAGAAGCCAATGTTAGAAAAGGGGTGAGGATTATAGCAAAACTTCCCACAATCTTAGCTTTTTCCCATAGAATCCAATCTAATGAGCCATTGGTCGAACCATCTGATAATGATTCCCACGCGGCGAATTACTACTACATGATGACCGGAAATGAACCGAGTCAAGAATTTGTAGAAGCTTTTGATGATATTCTAATATGTCATGCTGATCATTCAATAAATGCATCCACCTTTGCTTGTAGAGTCACAGTATCTACTTTATCGGATTTATATAGTGGTGTAACTAGTGCAATTGGCACTTTAAGGGGTCCTCTGCATGGAGGAGCTAATGAGCGTGTTATTCGAGCCATGCTTGAAGAGATCAAGAAAAAAGATAACGTCATTCCATGGGTTGAAGAGAAGCTGAAAAATAAAGAGAAAATAATGGGATTTGGTCATAGGATATATAAAACTTGGGATCCAAGGGCAAAAATCTTGCGTGAATTATCAAAGAAATTTTGGGATCAATGGGAAAGAGGAGAAGTCGAAGGAGCCATTCCGAATCCCACTCATAAAGATGAACACGGTAAAATTGACAATATCTACGAAATGACGGAAGTTTTAACTGATTATATGATAAAAAATAAGCATATCTATCCAAACGTAGATTTATATTCTGCAGGACTACTTCATATACTTGGAATTCCCACGCTTTCATTTACTCCCCTCTTTGCAGCCTCAAGAAGTGTAGGATGGGTGGCTCATGCGATAGAACAGCTATCTGATAACAAACTTATTCGTCCTAGATTAAGATATATAGGCGAGTTAAACAAAAAATATGTTCCTATGGAGGAGCGATAATTTAGTAATAATTTAAATCAGCTTGGTACAAAAAAAATGTGAGGTAAAAAAATGAGTAATGAAAAATTAACCCTTGCACAAAAATTAATTAAGGCTCATCTCCTTGAAGGTAAGATGGAGGTGGGTGAGGAGATTGGAATAAGAATTGACCAAACATTATGTCAAGATGCTACTGGAACCATGGTAATGTTAGAATTAGAAGCAATGGAAATGGGAAGGGCCAAGACAGAAGTTTCTGTCCAATATGTAGATCATAACTTGATTCAAGCAGATTTTAAAAATCCAGATGATCATCTCTTTTTATATACAGCTTGCCAAAAATTTGGACTTTGGTATAGCCGTCCCGGAAATGGTGTGAGTCATCCCCTTCATATGGAAAGATTCGGTATTCCTGGAAAAACTTTATTAGGATCTGACAGCCATACTCCTGCAGCAGGAGGATTAGGGATGTTAGCCATTGGAACAGGCGGGTTGGAAGTAGCAATGGCAATATCAGGACAGCCATATTACGTTAAAATGCCTGAAATTTGGGGGATAAAACTCGTAGGTGAGCTTCCTGACTGGACGAGTGCAAAAGATATCATCCTTGAGATGCTAAGAAGACATGACGTGAAGGGAGGAGTTGGACGAATAGTTGAATATTATGGACCTGGTCTTAAAAATCTTACTGCCATGGATCGTCACGTTATTTGTAATATGGGAGCCGAACTCGGAGCAACTACAAGCATTTTTCCTTCTGATTTTCTAGTAAAACATTACATGGAAAAAGAAAATCGAGGAAATGAATATGTTGAGTTAATGGCAGATGAGGGATGTGAATACGATGTTACTGACGAAATAAATCTTTCAGAAATAGAACCCTTAATCGCATTACCCAGTAGTCCAGGAAATGTAGTGCCCGTTACAGAAGTTGCAGGAAAGGAGATTCTACAGAGTTATATCGGATCATCTGCCAATCCCGGGTTAAGAGACTTTGCAATTTGTGCTTTAATTCTAAGAGATCAAGTGATTGCTCCTAAAGTTTCTTACGATGTTAATCCAACCACCAGAGAAATCTTAGAAAATCTAGCGGATATGGAAATATTAAATCAATTAATTAAATCAGGTGCTCGCATTCATGAACCAGGTTGTAACGGATGTATAGGAATGGGACAGGCACCTCCCACAGGTGGAATAAGCCTGAGAACAACACCCAGAAACTTTCCTGGTCGTTCAGGTACAAAAAATGATCAAGTATACTTATGCAGTCCCGAAACCGCCACCATTTCAGCAATAACAGGTGTCATAACAGATCCCAGAACTTGGAAAATTAAATATCCAAAATACATCGAACCTGATAAACCCATCATCAATAAAGCAATGATCATTCCTCCTCCAGAGAAGTGTTTAGATGTGAATCTTAGAAAGGGTCCCAATATCAAGTCACTTCCTGCCTTTAAACCTTTACCAAATAGCATTCAATTACCAGTAATTCTAAAAGTTAGCGACAATATATCAACAGATGAGATCATGCCTGCCGGGGCAAGAGTATTACCCTTCAGAAGTAATATCCCCGAAATAAGTAGATTTGTTTATAATATCATAGACGAGAGTTTTTATGAGAGAGCCATAAAACTGCAATCAAAAGGGTTTGCTATAATTGGGGGAGAAAATTACGGGCAAGGTTCTAGTCGGGAGCATGCTGCTCTTGCTCCTCGTTATTTAGGATTAAGAGTGGTAATTGCTAAAAGTTTTTCGCGTATCCATTGGCAAAATCTAATTAATTTTGGTGTACTCCCACTTACCTTTAAAAATAAACAAGATTGGGAGCAAATTGAACAAGGAGATGTTTTACAATTATCTAATATGAAAAACGAAATTCAAAAAGGTTCTGCAGTTAGCGTGAAAAATGAAACCAAAAAAGAAGAATATCAGACAATGCATGCAATGAGTGAAAGACAAATTAAAGCTGTTATATCTGGAGGTCTTATTTATACAATCCCCAAAATGGAATCGATATGTGAAGATTTTTAATTTAAATCAAACATTTTTTAATTTTTATATTTTATTTTAAATTTCTTCAGGATTTAGAAAGAGTGGATGAATTCATTTTAGAATAGATGTGCTTTTACTCAAGTGTTTTTTTAAACTACTTTTTTAACTTTTCATCGTCACAATATTTTGAAAAAAATTTAAAAATCGCTTCACGGGGTATTGAGCTAAAATATTAAATTTCGATTGGGTGAGCTCTATCAAAATATTTCTTTGCATTTCGGCGGAATTTGAAAGCAACTTTTCTGGAAATCCTAAATAAAAATTATATAAAACTCGCATTAATGTTTCTTTAGGTTCATGATGATCAAATACTATTAAATATCCTCCCTTTTTTAATACGCGATAAATTTCTTTTAAAACATTTAGTCTTTGAGTTTTATCCATTTCATGCAATGCTGCTGAAATTATTACAAAATTAAAGAAATTATCCTCAAAAAGTAATGAATTAGCATCCATAGTCATGAATTGGAGGTTAGCATGAATATTTTTTTTTTTGGCTTTTTCGATCTGTTCTTCAGATATATCAGCCCCATAAATCAGGCAGTCGGAATACAATAACTTCGCTAATTGAGTGGTTAATGTTCCTGTTCCACAACACAAATCTAATATCTTATTTTCGTGTTTTACTAGGGGAGCAAGTACTTGATATACACTTAATCTTAAAATTTTTTCACTAATAGGAGTAAGTCCAACTTTTAAACCTATATCATATAACTGCTAGAGAATTGCATCATAGATCCATTTATATTCAATACTTTGCGTGATTTGTTTATAGCTAGCTTGATCATTTTTTGTCATGTAAAAAAACCTTTCAAATTACATGGATATATATTAATAAACCATTTCTTTCATAAACCTACCTTTTATTAGATATAATTCGCTACGACATAATAAAGAGAAATGAAGTACTTACTTCAAATTCAATGAAGCATGCTAAAAAAATTATAATAGATGTAATGCTCCAAATCTCTTAAATTTTTAACTAAAGAGTACTTCACAGTTAACTAAATTAGGATTCTCTACATCCTTTTTATAAATTATAGAATAACATTTTAAATTTTGTGACTGTTTTTTTTACTTATTAAAACTGATTAATTAAATATACTACAAGAAGGGAATTTAATGAACTTTTTAGCAATTATAGTTGCTTCAGCTACTTATTATTTAATTGTATTTTTTTGGTATTGGCCAACATTGTTCGGCAACACGTGGCTCAAATTAACAGGAAAAACCGAGATTCCAAAAAAAAACATAATTCGTGAATCTATTTTAATGGTTCCGACATCTTTCGTAACAAATCTTATTTTAGCATGGATTTTTGATGTTCTGGGAAATCCAGGATTAGGATTGGGGCTTTTAATAAGCATTTTGGTCTATTGTGGATTTATAATTCCCATAGCAATTAATCAAAATTTATTCTTGGATAGGGTTAATATTAAATTATTTTTAATCGAATATGGTGTATATCTCGTTTCTTTCCTTGTCTCTGGTTTTATCTTATCTCTCTGGATTTAAATTATCAAAACTTATAACTAACTATAAAATCCATGCTCATTAGCGTCATTATTATTACATTAAATGAAGAAGCAAGCATCGCAAGAACCATAGATTCTATAAAGAATGGTGCCAAATTAAAAAATGGACGGAGTATTCCTATCGAGATTATTGTAAGCGATGGTGGGTCAAAAGATAACACGCTTCCTATTGCTAATAGACTCGCTAATAAAATCATAGTATCTAAAAATCCTAGTAGATGTTCCCAATTAAACCAAGGAGCAAGAATTTCGGAAGGAGATGTGTTATTATTCTTACATGCGGATACCATTCTTCCTGATGGCGCAATAATACGGATAGTAAAAAAAATGCAAAATCCGAGATATTCAGGCGGTGGTTTTGAAAAGGATTGGTCTTGGAATTCGAATATTCAAGTATCCAGCTTCATTAAATTTTCTACGTGGTTTTGGCAAAGTATGGGAAATTGGCTTGTTAGAGTTTTTTACACTTTTCCTGGAGACAATGCGATTTTCATTCGAAATTCAATTTTCAAACAATTAAATGGCTATCGGACCTTATGGATTTGTGAGGATTTCGATCTTATGTTAAGACTGAAAAAATATTCCAAGAAAAATTCGTATAAATTAGCATGCATCGGTTTTTCTGTATTAACTTCAACGCGGAGGATGGAAAAATATGGATTTTTTAAAACAGTGTTTCTTTGGTTTATGATCTATTTTTTATGGAGATTTGGCATGAATCCAGAACGCATTAAAGTTGTTTTTCAAAATTATTCTACAATCCCTGAAACAGGATCGAGAAAATACTTGAGATTTTAAAACATAATTATTAATATTTTCTAACAAGTTCCGATTTTAATTATATTAGGAGCAGGGTTCTAATATTTATAAATTCAAATAATCTTAACTATGAATTCATTAATCATTATTGCAATGAATAATTAATTTGCTTAGTGGTTTAGAGTCATGTCGAATACTAATCTTCAAGAGCAATTAAAAGATACTCTCGAGTCCGAGGATGGAATAACATTTTTTTATAATATTCGGAAAATTTCAAAAATAGGTCTTGGTAATTTTGAACGATTACCTTATTCAATACGAATCTTATTGGAGAATGTCATTAGAAATTATGAGGGAAATCTAATAACTATGGATCATGTTATTTCGTTATCTAAATGGGCTCCAGAAGTGGGAGATAATAAAGAAATTCCTTTTATTCCAGCAAGGGTTTTATTACAAGACTTTACGGGAGTACCAGCGATGGTGGATCTTGCTGCTTTACGCTCAGCAATGGTAAGAGCAGGAGGAGATCCTTCCCTTATAAATCCCATGATTTCTGCGGATTTAATCATAGATCACTCCATTCAAGTAGATTATTATGGAACAAAAGACGCCATTGATAAAAATGAAAAGTTAGAAATGGAAAGAAATAGAGAAAGATACACGTTTTTAAAATGGTCCCAAAATGTATTTGACAATTTCCGCATCATTCCCACGAGCCGAGGTATTTGTCATCAAATTAACTTGGAATATCTCGCAAAGGTAGCAATTATAAAGAAAATTAATCAAGAGTTATTTATATTCCCCGATACATTAATAGGTACAGATTCCCATACTACAATGATAAATGGATTGGGTGTTCTTGGTTGGGGGGTAGGTGGAATTGAAGCGGAAGCAGTTTTATTGGATAAACCTTATTACATGCTCGTTCCTGAAGTAGTGGGAGTTAGATTAACAGGCATGCCAAAAGATGGAATAAGCGCGACTGACATCGTACTTCATATAACCCAAATTCTTAGAAAGCATGGCGTGGTAGGAAAATTTGTAGAATTTTTTGGTCCAGGATTGAAAAACTTATCCTTGGAAGACCGAGCAACCATTGCAAACATGTGCCCCGAATATGGTGCTACAATGGGCTTCTTTCCCGTCGATGATGAAACGATTGAATATTTGAAAAGGAGCGGACGAGAAACCAAATACGTTCATTTTGTCAAGGATTATTTATTAAAAGTAGGTTTATACTATTCCTCAGAGGAGTCCATTCCGGATTATAGCGAAGAGATAGAAATAAATTTAAATACGATTGACCCTAATTTAGCAGGACCGAAACGTCCCCAAGATAGAATTCCTTTAAACAATATGAAAGATGCTTTCATGGAACAATTGAATTCTGTTTTTAAAGTATCTAAGGAGAATATTAAAATTTCCGATGGAAATAATTTTGAGAATGGGGCAATTATTATTGCCGCAATCACGTCTTGCACAAATACTTCAAATCCCTCAACCATGATAGCAGCGGGATTGCTTGCGAAAAAAGCGGTAGAACGTGGAATGAAGGTAAAAAATCACGTGAAAACCAGCTTTGCTCCTGGTTCTCGAGTGGTCACCGATTATTTGAAAAAGGCAGGATTAATGGAATATTTAGAAAAACTGGGATTTTCTTTGGTTGCTTATGGTTGTACTACTTGTATTGGCAATAGTGGTCCTATAGATGATTCATTAGTTCAGCAAATCAACGAGCGACAGATAATTGGGGTATCTATTCTCAGTGGAAATAGAAATTTTGAAGGACGAATTAGTCCTCACGTGAAAGCTAATTATCTTGTTTCGCCTTCTTTAGTAATTGCGTTTGCTCTAGCTGGTACTATTGCGATCAATTTGGAAAAGGAACCCCTTGGAAGAGACAAGAATGATAATCCCGTGTACTTAAAGGATATTTGGCCTAGTAAAGGAGAAATTAATGAATATATTTCAAAATACGTTACTTCTAACTTATTTAAAAAAGAATATGATGAAATCTTTAAAGGCTGGAAACTTTGGAATGAATTAATGCCACCAGAGAGCGATATTTATCCTTGGGATGAGAATTCTACTTATATTCAAGAACCGCCGTTCTTCACAGACTTTTCACTTGAACGTCCTCCATTAGAAAATCTTGAAAATGCAAGAGTATTAGCTTTCTTAGGAGATAGTGTCACTACAGATCATATTTCCCCTGCGGGGACAATATCAAAAAGCTCTCCCGCGGGGAAATATCTCATTTCGAAAGGAATTTCTATCGAGGATTTCAATACATACGGATCAAGACGAGGAAATCATGAAGTGTTGATGAGAGGAACTTTTTCCAATCCTAGAATTCGTAATAAATTGGTCACCAAAGAAGGTGGCTGGACGATCAATCATATAACTGGAGAGATTGTATCAATTTATAATGCTGCGATGTATTACCAAAAACAAGGAGTCCCACTCATTATAATCGCGGGTAAGGATTATGGGATGGGAAGCTCTAGGGATTGGGCAGCTAAAGGCCCCAAATTATTAGGGGTTGAGGCAATCATTGCAGAATCATACGAAAGAATTCATAGAAGTAATTTAATCGGAATGGGTATTTTACCCCTTCAATTCAAACACGGAGAAAATGCAAATACTCTTAACCTTGAGGGAACAGAGATTTTTAAAATTCAAGGCATAATAGACATTTTTCCCGGGAAAGAATTAAAAGTGCAAATTGCATCTCAAAATGGTGATAATAGATCTTTTGATGTCATTTCACGCTTAGATACTCCCGTAGAAGTGGATTATTATAAAAATAAGGGTATTTTGCAAGCAGTTTTAAGAGATATTCTAAGAAAGGAATAATATGCGATTTATTTTATTTTACCACAAGATTAAATAGCTACATGTATTTTTTCAATTAATATTTATTATTCATTACAAGGCGTCAAATATTTAATGGTTCAAGATTCAAAAGTTAATCAAATCATCCTAATAATAATGGATGATGTTCGATCTTCTCATGCTTATGAAATGATCGATAAGGGAACCCTTCCTAATATGAAATATTTAGTATCTGAAGGGATGCATTCAAAAAATTGCATTGCTTCCTTTCCAGCCGTTACTTTTCCCTGCTATCCAAACATTATTACGGGAGCCTATTCGGGATATTACCCTATAGAAGGAAGCGGCATTCCAGCATATCACTGGGTTAATCGAATTGATTCTCCTCAAAAGGGTAAGAAATTCCCTTTTATTCGGAATTACAACGAAAGAAAAGGAATATGGAGCATAGGAGATGACTTAGGTCAGAATGTTCAAACAATATTTGAACAGGCAGGAGATGGCAATCATTTAAGCGCCATAAACATTATTCATAGGGGTTCCAGTTTTGCCGTGCCCCCTCAATATAATACAGAGGGGGTTTTTTATACGATTCGAGAAGCATATAAGGATCCCAAAAAGTTTTTTGAATCAAATGAAGTCCCTCGGGTCACTGTTGGCTACATCCCGGCTACAGATAGTCTAATGCATGAAAAGGGTTTTGACCATCCCGATTATATAAATGAAATTAAGCTAATTGATAAGTCTCTTGGGACTTTAATTCAATCGCTTAAGGAATTGGGATATTATGACTCAACGGCTATATGTATAACTTCGGATCATGGTAATTATAAAGCTGAGTCAATGTATGATTTGGAACCTTATTTCAATGAAGTAGGATTGCAGCAATACAATCCTAAAAACGGCACTGGAGATTTCGATGCAGCTATCGGTTCGGTAGGAACCTTTAATTTTAGAGGAGATACCTGGCACGAACATCCAACTTACGACCAATTAAAAAAATTTCACTTGAGCAATTCAAGTAAAAAAGAAATCGATTTATTTGAAACATTATGGAACATTCCTGGAGTCAAATACATGTATTATAGAGATGATAATAACACTCCGGATAAAGGAATCATTCACATTCATCATAAAGGAGGAAATTCCAAACATATTTTTCATGGAAAAATCGAATATGAAGGGCATGGAAAGAATCAAGTAACTAAATACTCCTACGAGGGAGAAGAGTTATATGGTTATGCAAACAATGAAGATGCAAGTCAACCACTGGACAATAAATTTCATGATATTGAAGAATGGTTATCGGCAACTAATCAAATAGATTTCCCCATGGTTATTGATCAATTACCACGGACGTTTAAAAATCCACGTTCTTCCGATATTATGATATCCACGTGTGGGGAGTATGGTTTTAGTTATGAGCACGGGAAAAGTGTCGAGCCCCATGCCTATTCTCACGATATTGCTTTAAAAATATCAATGACCGTTCCTCTTATAATAGGCGGATCACCTAATATTCCTGCTCTAACCATTCCTTATTGTAAAAGCACGGATATCGTTCCAACTTTACTGAGCCTACTTGGTGTCAAGTCACATAAAAGTGTTGTAGGAACATCTCTCTTAAAAAAATGGAATAAAAAATAACCTCTTTTTTTTATACCTTTCAAATTGTAATTAGATTATAACTGAAAACAAAAATTGTAAGCTAAATAGACAAAGCTGGAAAAATATTGAAATATCATGTGTTTATTTCACTAATTCTGGTAAATAAATCTCAATCCCGTAATTAATACAGAACTCGTTATACTCTATTGAGGTGATATTATTAAAAAGAAATGAAAAAGGTATGAAAAGACCAAATTTTACCACTCTATTTAATAGATAACGACTAAATTTCTATTCTGAAAAAAGTTTTGCCTACATGATTTCGATTGAATTAGAATTAAGGAGATCTCCAGAATTATAGATCGTATCATAAATACCAATTTGTATTTGCCCACCTGAAGAAATCTCTATAACTTTATTGATACTATTTAAAACAGCGTCCATTAAAAAATCAAAGGCTTTGACGCATTCCTTAACTTGAATTTCATTACCAATTTGTAAATTCTTGGAAATAGCTGGAATTAACTCCGGGATAAAATCATTACTAATCATTAGTTCTTCAATATCTAATATCTCCTCCAAGTGAGAGAAAGGATTAAGAAGATCCATCTTGGCAAATATCAATTTACATACAAATATTGAGGCTTTAATATCTCGCATCAGGAATTTAATAACATTAGGTTTTTCAGGATCCGCTTGAAAAGTGGCCATGATTAATAGTTGCTCGCTAGTAATTGAATCCTCATTATTCAATAGTTTTTTAACTCTTTTGGATGCTTTATTTTTAGGAATCATTGATTTTAGCATCAATTCATTTTTATTAAAGTAAAATTCAGAGAAAGCCGATAAAAAGGTTTCCTTTTCATCTAATTCCGATTCTATTTCTGTTTCCCCTATATTCTTGCTTTTTAATTGAAATTTATTGGATTTGAACTCATCTACGAAATTTTTAATGAGTAAAAATCTTAATTTTAGCCGATGTAGAGCAAAATAAAGACACACGCGGGTTTTAGCATTTGGTATTACATTTCCCATTCGTTGAGTATCGTGATGCATTCTTTGATACATGACAATTGGTTTTATCTTGGGAATTACATAACTATTAAAGTATTTTACTGCATTTTTAAAAGATTCTTTTCCGTTAACCCCCAGAACGTTTATAAGCTTCTCACTGGAGGGTCTTGTTTCCGGAAGTTCTTTAATTTCATCATACGTGGACTTTATTAAAAATAATGAAGTTAACACTTCCATTTCCAATACAGATCTACATGGAATGAATATTTTATTAAGATCATTTAGAATGCTTGAACCAGTGGATATATTTAATCACCTCAATTGATTTTAAGCAAACTCCATAACGCATTACTCGACAAGGAATTTTAAATCAATCTTGAGCCCTTAAATTTCTTTCGTTCTTAGCACTACAGTCTCCTAAACTTATAATCGGAAATATATAGAGTTTTTATAAATTCTTGACATTACTAAATTTTATATTTACGGTTGATAAAGAATCTCCATTTTATAGAATCCATGGCTTACCTTAATATATTGATAAAATCGAAAAGATAAATAGATATCCATGTATTTAAAAAGAATTAAAAGATATTCACAGATGTTTTAAAATTGTCTTGATGCGTTTTTGTCTTTTTAATGAAAATACTAGTATTTATTTTTTTTCACTTTTTTCTCTAAAAAAAAAGGAACAGGTTGAACCTTTTTTACTAGATTTTTAATTTAAAAGAATTTAATTCTTAAAGGAAAGAAGTGCTCTACTCGCTATCTTTTTTGTATGGTTTTTTAGGGCTAGGATGCCCTAAACTTCGGCTTAATTCTTCTGAAATCCCTTGATGGTTTCTAATGTCAATTGCAATAAATTCTAGCATATCCTTTGAAATGCGATCTAAATTATATACCGTTTTGGTCCATTCTTCAATATATTGAGGATCAATATTTGGATTGTTTAAAAAGTCTCTCACAGCTAGAACTTTTTCCGTGATAGAGATTTCATCTTCAAGCATCGAAGCAGTTGCCCACATGGAGAGAAGGGATTCCACGGGTTCTTGGTAATTTGACATTTTAAATGCTTCCACATACAAGGATCTTTTACCATTAATTGAGATGTTCAATAAAGTTATAGCTTTTCCCAAATTGACAGCATTTTCAGGAGTAGGGCTATTCTTAAACTCATCAAATTCCTTCAATTTCATATTTTCATTATTCGCTCGTTTCTTGATTTAAGTAAAGAAAACTTTAAAATCCCACGGCTTGACCATCCTTTCTGTGGTCTGAAGCAGCGCAATATCCCTTATCTAACTTATAAATTAATTGCGCTCCTCCAAACTCAAAGGATTGAGAAACGGAAAGGTCGTGCCCTCGTTTTAGCAATTCATTATATGTTTTCTCATCGAATCCCGTTTCCAGGATTGATTTAATGCCCTCAAGAACTCTCCACCGGGGTGCATCTGACGCGGCTTGTGGATTTTGATGATATTGAAACATCCGAATCATCATTTGAGAATGTCCTTGAGGCTGCATGGGACCACCCATCACGCCAAAGCTCATTAAAGGTTCATCATCCATCGTGACAAAAGCTGGGATAATTGTATGGTAAGGACGTTTATTTGGTCCCACCTGATTAGGATGCCCTTCTTCGAGAGTGAAACCTGCTCCTCGATTCTGAAAACTAATCCCCGTATTAGGAATTACAATTCCAGAGCCGAAACTAAAAAAATTAGATTGAATGTATGACACCATCATTCCGTTTTCGTCAGCTGCGGTTAAATAGACCGTGTCGCTTCCTTTTGGCATCCCAAATTCATAGTGTTTCGCTTTGTTTACATCGATCAACTCAGCCCTTTCCTTCAAATAATCGGGTTTAAGAAGAAGGGAGGGATCAAATTCTAGTGTTTTTGGATCAGATACGTATCGATACGCATCGGCAAAAGCTAATTTCATTGCTTCAAGTTGTAGATGTATGCTTTCACTTGAATCCGGCTCAAATGAGCTAATCTCGAAATTTTTAAGGATACCAAGCATCATTAAGGCAGCAATTCCTTGCCCATTTGGAGGAATTTCATGTAATTTCACGCCATTATATTCCATTTCTAAAGGTTCTACCCAAGTGGCTTCATTATTCCTCAGATCTTCATGAGTCATGCTTCCACCCGTGTTTTTCGCATGATCCTCAATTTTTTCTGCCAATTCTCCTTTATAAAATGCTTCCCCTTCCGTTTCAGCAATTAATTCAAGAGTATTTGCATGATAGGGGAGTTTTATAAAGTCTCCGGGTTTGGGTGCTTTTCCATTTATTGTAAATGTATTTTTCCATTCCGGATATTTTTTATATTGATATGACACCATTTTCCACCCCCATCCGGTTATGGGAGATACTAAATACCCTTCTCGAGCATATTTAATGGCAGGTTCAAAAAGTTCCTTAAACTCCAAAGTACCATGCTTTTTCCATAAAGTTACCCATGCTGAGACAGCTCCGGGCACGGTAGATGCATCCCACCCCATCACGGGCATCCTTTTATATTTGGAGAAGTATTCAGGAGTCCAAGCGGCAGGGGATCTTCCCGAAGCATTTAACCCAACTAGTTTTGAACCGTCCCAAAATAATGCAAACGCATCAGATCCAATGCCATTACTAGTAGGCTCTACTACCGTGAGAGCAATTGCCGAGGCGAGAATCGCATCAATTGCATTTCCACCCTTTAAAAGCATCCTAAGACCTGCTTGCGACGCTAATGCTTGAGAAGTACACACCACATTCTTGGCTAAGATGGGCATGCGCTGGGAAGGATAAGGAAATTTCCAATCAAAAACTCTTTTCATTATGATATAATTTCCATATTTTTAATTATAATTGTAGATAAATATTCTACATTTTTAAAATCCTTATTATGTAATCTAAGTTAGGATCTGGGATTATTTTAATTTTTTCCTAATCCTTCCTTTGCAAGGTATGCTTTTTTATGAAATTTTGAAAGCTTCTTTCATGGTTGATTCCTCTAAAAGGAGCCCATTAGAGAGAGCAATCGAAATATCTACCTTCAATCTTTTATTATTGTTATTAACCAACCAATTAGAATTTAATGACAAACCTAATAATTTAATTACTCTCTCAAAATTAACCTATATTTGATCAGAAATCTATTTAAATAACATGAGGAAAAATGGTTTTTTTTTAAAAGAAATTTCTAAAAGAATTTAATACCAATTCATATTTTTTCAAAATTTATTATTTATAAGAAAAAGTAAAAATTAAAAAATTTTCAATACCTTATTTAAATGATGATTTTTATTTGATCACACGTGTTTTTTAAAAGAAGAGCAAAGTGTTCAAAAAACCATCTTCATATTATTAAGTATTATAAAAAATTATAAAAATAATTATTAATTAAAATATATTTATTTATTTTTAAATGAATTAATTCTTTGAAGAGTTAAAGAGTTAAAATGTCAGAAAACGAAAACGAAAAGGAAAACGAAAAGGATGATGAAAATTTCGACTTGGATTTCAAAATAGAAAACGTGGTAGGAACGGTTTCGGTAGATATTGAAGGGAGATTAGATCTAGTTAAAATTGCCAAAAATTTACCCGATGTAGAGTACAATCCAGAACGATTTCCCGGTATTATCTTAAGAATTGATAAACCAAAAGCAACTTTTTTAATCTTTTCTACTGGAAAAATGGTAATTACGGGTCTTAGAAAAGCTATTGAAGCAGAAAAAGCCGTTGCCAAAGCTGTGAAAAAGATTCGAGGAGCAGGGATAAAGATTGCTAATCCACAAGTAAAAATAGTAAACATTGTTGCCTCTGGAGATCTTCATGTTAATGTGGATTTAAATGCAGCAACCATTTTGATGGAATATGCAATGTATGAACCAGAAGTATTTCCGGGCTTAATATATCGTATCCAAGACCCCAAATCTGTATTCCTAATTTTTTCCACAGGAAAGATTGTGTGCACCGGAGTAAAGGACGAAGAGACTGCGAAGAAGGCCGTACTCAAATTGCACAAACAGATAAGGGAATTGAACCTTACGAAGAAAAGTGGCTACGATGAGGAATATCAAGATTTAACGTTTATATAAATTCTTTTATCCGGTTATAAGCTTATTTCACCCATCATTTTCAAAAGGGAAAATTTCTCCAATAACGCATTGTTTTAAAATGGAAAAAAGTGAATATACAAGGTATATTCTTTTTTTAAATCTTTTTTTGTCATTATTTTATTACGAGTTTTTTTTATATAATATCAAGATCATGCAAAACCAAGTTTTTAAATAAAATTAGTGCATGGATCTAATAGAGATTTGTCTGACATTTCATATCTTTCTCAACTAATATTAAGAATACGCTCACGACTGTTTTAGCCCATTTTTGAATTAGCATATCTTAAAAGATCTTTAAATTTACTTATTGGAATGAGAATTTAAGAGAGATTTAAGAGAGAACAAAAGAGGGGTGAAACTCTGTGGGATAAACTTTTTTTATAACTGCTTTAATTAAATATTTTTCTTACTAAATATTAAATTATTGTGAAATATAGCCGTTATAGATTTTCATAATAAGATTAAATGTTTAAAAAGGGATAGAATAGAATGGGAGTGCGAAAGCGAAATAAATACAAGTTAACAGATGAAGAGAGAGAGACAATTCACGAAGTAAAAAAGCAATTATCAAATGCGGGAATTCCGCGTAGTGAATGGAGCTATCATATTCAACAAGAGTTAATGTTAAGAAAAAAGCAAGCAAGAAAGGATAGATCAAAAGGAGAAAGCTCCTTCTTCCAAAACCTAATTGAAAACTTTAGAGGGAGAATTGAGAAAATTTTCCAAAAATTCATGGCAAAACGCATGAACATGGATCAACAAGCTTTGGATGAATTATTTGGAGATTCCATGGCTGGCGGTCCTGAAATGGAGATGGATATGATGAAGGCAATATTTTCCAACGTTGAGATACCTAAAGAAGATCAATTAGAAAAGCATGGAACATTTGTGGCTGAACGGGAGGATAAAAAAAGAATGATTATAGATTTCGATGACGAGGATTAAAAGGCGGTTTAGTATAATAGATCAATTCACATCACATTAATTTTTCAATAATCGATCTAAGGTTTCTATAATGTTTGCTTTATCTTTTGGAATTTAATGGAAAAACAATCAATGGATACAATTTAGATATCCTGGTTATTCGATTCTAATTTTATTCCCAAATCTTGAGCTATCATTAATAGAGCAGTCTCTTCAGAAACCAAACCACTAAATTCATCTATTTTCTCATGCACCATCTCAGATAATTTTTTTCGTGTCATACCGGTTTTTTTAGTTAATTGGATATAATAAGAATCGAGATCTGCGTTTAGTTTAATTGTTTGAAGGGTATTGATGGGGTTTTTCACAAAAAAAGTATCAGAAGCAACCACTACGGCGGGGATTCCGTCATCCATGAATTTAATTTTTATATTATCAATGCATTGCTTTAAAGGAAGTAGTTCCCAACAGGATGGACAGATATATTTTTTTTCATCCAATAGAGTAAGCCCGTGGGAATTAAAATATTTGCCGCAAAAGGTACATTTTTTCTCATTCATGGAACTGACATTACCAACCTTTCTTATTAGTAAATAATCTTTGGAAATTTAAAAGCTATCTAATTATAATTATTAATATAATAATTAATTTTTTTAAAAGATTCTTCCTCTCAAGGGAGCTTGAAAACATTGATTCCTTTCTTTAGGTCTTCTTTAGTTCAATCTTCAACCAAACGGGAAGATTTCCCCGTGAAACTTTTTCAAGGGTATAATTCCGAGCAAATTTGGTTTGCGTGAAGAGGTCTTCAAATTCTTGCACGCTATAAGTCATGCTAAGCTGCCTTTTTAAGAAATGTGCACTAATTTTTTTTTTGAAATAAGAAATATTTTCAAGGTTTTTGGATAACATTTCCAGAAATGCTTGTTTATCATGATCTCGATACGACTCGTAAAGGATAGCAGAACGTCTTGGCTGTAAAATTCGAAAAACTTCATTAATAGATTCTACCGGATAATTCCAAATATAAAAACTGCCCGTGCACGTAATCAAATCAAAGAAATTATCGCTATACGTAGTTTTGTGTATAGTACCCGAGGAAAGATGAACGTCAATTTCTTTTAAATTATCACGAGCTCTATTAATCATTTCTTCCGAAATATCTAATCCGTATAATTCTATTCGAGGGTTTTTTTGATGTATTATTTTTAATAATATTCCGTGTCCGGTACCCACATCTAATAATTTTCCCTCTTGAATTTTCTTTAAAAGATCGTCGGCAATTTGAGAATGCTGGAGTTGAATGGAAGGAAAATTGGTCATTTTTTCATACATCTTTGCCGCAAACTTGGGAAGTCTTTTAAAAGAATTTTCCCCTCTGTCGGATGGTGTCATTATTACATCAAATATTTAATGAAAGCTAATTAAATTCAAATTTTAAGTGTTAAAAAAATGGGTGGATTAAGGTTTTACCGAAAAATGTTAACAAGGATCGATACAATCATTTGAATGATTTTTGTAAGGTTTAAATGAACTTGCAACAATGTTGTTGTCTAATGAAAAAATTATTTTTATGAAAGGAAAATAGCTTGCAAAGGAATTAATTAAAGAAATAACTTGAATTCCTTTCCATCTAACTTCACCAAGATTGTTCAAATTTTTAGAACGTTTCGATCTATCTTCCGTCTCATTGTTTAGGATAGACTATAGATAGTTTCATAATTCTTCAAGGTTTACGATATTTTTATTATCAACTTCTTCTAAATATTATTTAATTATAGGTGATAAGATTAAAAGTGAAAGCAAATCGAATAATAATAGTTCCCGAAACGCACTGGGATCGCGAATGGTACATACCCTTTCAAGAATATCGAGCAAGGTTGGTTTTAATGATGGATAAATTACTTTCCATCTTGAATAAGGACCCAAATTATGCAAATTTCACATTTGATGGACAAACAATTCCTATTGAAGATTATCTCGAAGTAAAACCGGAAAAGAAAGAATTAATAAAGCGTTTTGTCCAAGAGCATCGATTATCCATCGGGCCATTTTACGTTCTCCCCGATGAGTTTTTGATCTCTGGGGAATCACTGATAAGAAATCTGATAATCGGCCATAAAATAGCCCGAGAATTTGGAAGAGTCATGAAAACAGGATATATTCCGGATCCTTTTGGTCATATTGCTCAACTCCCTCAAATATTGAGTGGGTTTGAAATTCCTTCCGTGATTTTTTGGAGGGGGTTTGGAGATGAATTTGAAAAACTGAATTTAAACATGGAATTTAAGTGGAATTCTCCAGGAAAGGCAGCTTCTATCTTGGCAATCCATTTAATAATGAGTTATGGTTCTGTTGCAGATTTGAATACTAGTACAGTTAAGGGGAAATATAAATCAGCGATAAGAAGGATAAAAAATGTGGTATCCACGTTGGAAAAATATACTGCAACCCCTTTAGTAGTATTAAATAATGGTTCTGACCATCACGAGGCAGTTGCTGAAATTCCCGAAATCGTGAGAGAATGGAATGAACAATTTCCAGACAAGGAGTTAGTACAAAATGATTTTGAATATTATGTCAATGAAGTACTGAAGACAAATCCTAAATTAAAAGAATTCATGGGTGAATTACGGGGAGGAAAATACGCCCATCTCCTTTCAGGGGTATTTTCAGCACGCATGTGGATAAAGCAGAGAAATACATGGATTGAATACCTATATGAGAAATATTCCGAACCATTCTCCACGATGGTATGGGCATTAGATAAATCAAAATCGTTTGAATATCCCTCCTCCTACCTTCTAACTGGATTGAAATGGTTAATTAAGAATCATCCCCACGATTCAATTTGCGGATGTAGTATAGACCAAGTTCATGATGAAATGAAAACGCGGTTTGATTGGGCTGAACAAATTGGCATGGAAATATTAAAAAACTCAATATTATTTTTTATAGAATTTGTTAAGATGACTTATACGGAAAAAAACCATACTCCATTGCTCATCATTAATCCTCTACCCTGGAAAAGGAAAGATATCGTCAAGTTTAACATGATTGCGGTAAATAAAGGGGGAAGCGGTGAATTTCCCCAACCATTCCGGATCATTGATAACTCGGGAAAAGAAATAGAATTTCAGGGGCATCGCGTAGAAGAAGAACCTAGATACACTCAAGAACCAAATTGTAGTAATGAAGTAAGCTTTATCGCGGACATTCCACCTTGTGGATATCGCATTTATTATTTGGATTCAAAAGTGTCTCCCGAGAAATTCAAATCCGAATCAAATTCTTTTGGCATGACCTTAAATTCTATAGAAAATCAATTTTACCGTATTGAAATTCAAAATGATGGGATTATTTCATTAAAGGATAAAATGGGGGGAAAGTTTCATGAGAGTATTATTGAGTTTGAAGATGTTGGGGATTGGGGGGATGAGTACGATTTCTCGGGTCCAAAGGAGAATCAAACAGATATGAAGTACTCCAGCAGGGATGCAATTGTAAAAGAAATCATCCCATATATAGATGGACTTTCTCAAAAGACCATGCAAATTAAAATGATGTTAAGATTACCCGTTTCTCTTTCTGAAGATAGGTACAATCGTTCCTTAATTCTTATTGAAAATGAAATTGAATTATTCATAAGCTTGTATGAAAATATCAAACGTATAGATTTCAGAATAAAATTGATAAATAGAAGCATGGATCATCGCTTAAGGGTTTTATTTCCTACCTTGATTAAAGCAAATAAGGTGCACGCGGATGGCCATTTTTACGTGAATGAACGAGAGGTTGAAATAACCAAAGAGAGTAAATGGGTTCAAGATCCCTTTCCAACTAATCATCAGAAAGATTTTCTTGCAGTAGATGATTCTACTTCTTGTCACGCCGTATTGAATAAAGGCTTGCCCGAATATGAAGCGATTCAAAATGAGGATGATACCATAACTTTGGCAGTCACGTTATTAAGATGCATTGGTTGGTTATCCCGGGGGGATTTTGAAACGAGAAAGTCTAATGCGGGTCCCGATTTAAAAACGCCCGGAGCACAGTGTATCGGCTCGCATGAATTCGAATTATCCCTTATAATTGCTGATGATGGAAATTGGCTATCGTCGGAAATTCCGAGTAAGGCAAAAGAGTTCAATGTTCCTTTAAAACCATTTTTTCCTACTATGATAGACACTCCCATAAGAGTCCCCGATAAAATCTTCTTTGGTTCTCTTGGATTGTTGTCATACTTCATAAAACCTAAAGTAAGTCAAATCGAACCTTATTTAAATGATGAATTTAGTTTTATTGAAATTAAAAATAAAAAGATTCTTCTAAGTGCTTTGAAAAAATCAGAGAATGATGATAGCCTAATAATACGATTCTATAATATATCCGATACTCTTGAAACCAGCAATATCCAATTTAATGATTTACTGGAGATTCAATCTGTAGAGTTAGTGAATTATTTAGAACAAAAACCCATGAATCCAATAAAAGCTAATTATGAGCTATTAGACAATCATACCGTTAATATTCAATTACATCCTCATGTGGTGGCAACATTTAAATTTGGTTGTTCTCTTAAGTAATTTCTTTTATTTACTTTATCCTTCTCATTTTCTTTATTCGTTTCTCATAATTGATACTTTGATATACTTCAATAAATTCCATCAATGATTCAAATACTTGCATAACGCTTTTATTAATAAGATAATAGTATTTGTCAAATCAAAAAATAAAAATGAACTCATTCGGCTTAAAAGTATCCAACACATCCGATAACCATACTATGATGATTTATTCACCACCATTAAGTACATATTTTATTCCCATTATTGTAGGGTTATTAGTTTTTATAATGATTTATTTTCTCTTTATGTTATCCAATACGTTAAATTCCCGGAATAGGAAGAGAATCGGAGAAATTTCTTATATGCGTGCTTTTATAATCATTTTAATAGGAGGATATTTTATTTCTTTCTTTTATCCATGGTGGTCTTCGATGATTCTTTATAATTTATTTTATTCTGATTGGAACATAGTTCCTTTTTTTGTGTTTATCGTACTATTTATTTACTTCAAGCAATTTAAGGAGCATGCTGATAATCAACAAGATGAAAACGACGCCTTTTTCTTGCTACCCCCTGAAATCAATCTAAGAACAACAGGGGAATATATCCCATCTACGTGTTCAGAATGTGGTAGAGAATTGGAAAATAAATCTTTATTTTGTCATAATTGTGGGACACCTAAAAACACTATGATAAGATATTGTTCTTACTGTGGGAGTAATGTGAAAAATAATGCTAAATATTGCCAAAAGTGTGGAAATAGTTTAAGAAAGATTACTTCTGAAGGAAAATGATTACAAAGATGGTATGAAAGTATAAAAATATCTCTCATTTAACGAGTAGAGCCGTTTATTTAGATAACTTTTGACAATTAAGAGGTTTAATTTAACAAGAACATCCAGATATTTAGTAATTGTTGTGAAATGGATACCTAAATCTCTTGAAATCGCAGATTTAGAAACGCCATTTGGATTTTTTTTTATATAATTCAATACTTTAATAACTTTTTTTCTGGAGAGATAATAATATATTGTATCTTGTTGATCATCAATAGGAACATTCGTGCAAAAATATACATCATGATTATCAATTTTTCTACTCCTGATGAATTCAAATCTAAGTAGCATATCTAAATGCCACGTGAGAATGTAATTACTTAGTTGTAGTTCTTTAGAAATCAGATTAAAATAGCATCCTGGATGATCATAAATAAAATGATAAATTCTCTCACGATTAGAATTTTCCAATAAATCTTCTTTTAAAAGTTTCGATCCTTCAATAATATGTTTTTTTTCAATAAGGGAGATAAGGATCTTTTTTATGCCACCATGATTGAGATATACGGAATGTTCCCTTAATCTCACGCGTATAAAGGGAATAATTTTTGTCAATTGAAAACATCTATTCTCATTAACATAAGTTTCAATAATCGATAAGATAAGAGTTTCTTCTGGCGTTAAATCTTCTCTCACTTTTAAATTCCCCTTTTTTTATTACGGTTTTTCTCTTTTAATTTCCTGGGATTGCATTTCCATTTTCGTTAATAAATCGTTTCTCTCTTGGGGTGTGAGAACAACCATTTCTTTTATAAAAAGCTTTTTTTCTTCATTATCTTGCCACCCTAAAGCGTCTGCTCTCCTCATGAACTCTTTTGATATTATTGTTAATTTAAATTGATTTAAATTTTTCAATTTTGATTTTGCAGCATCTCCAGTTAATGAATTCATTAATTGACTTGTATAAATCAAATCATCAATTATTTCATGAGAGTTTAAAATTTTTTTCATATTAACTTGAAGGTTATTCAAGTTAAATTCGCGAGATTGAAAAGAATTATAATCTTGATGTACAATTTTTAAGATTGATAAGGATATGAATAAGACAATTATTATGTTGATTAAAATTAAATAAAAAGATTCCATACCGATATTTAACGGAGAATAGGAAGAATTTAATGAGGGTAACTCAGTAGAGTCATTACTATTTACTTTATAAGTAAAAAGCCAAATAAAGGTAACATCAAAAACAATTAATAGACCCACCAAAATAAGAAATATGAATAAAATTTTCTTCTTTTTTTTTTCCATGATTTTAATAAGAATCTTTTTTCAAGCTTAATGGTTTAATTAAGATCCATCAATAGAAAGTAAATTTTTTACTATAAAAATACGTGAAGGAAATTTCTGAATTCTTTATTAATTTTATTATAATTATACTATCTCCAATAATATCTAATATTTGTAACATTTAAGAATATAAATTATTTGAACACCTTTTTATAATTTAATCACTTTTCGGAAGTAAAATTGAAAACCCTTTCAAACTTAATAATTCGATCAGTATACTGATATTCAAGGAGAATTAACTTGATATCTTTAAAGATTTTATTGTAAGAGTAAATTAGCCAGAAAAATGAAATTAGCAAAATATGTTCAATCCTATGTACCGGGTATCAATAACGCGATCGGAGCAATTTTCGATCATAAATTGAGTGAAGTAAAAAATGAATTTTTAAAACGTTATTATCTCGAATTAAAAAATTATTTTCTTTCAGGAGGAAAGAGAATTCGTCCTCTTATCTGTATTGCAGCTTATAATTCCCTGCTGAAGAATGGAGAAAAAGATAAAATTGTTTTTCCAAGTATAGGAGTAGAATTTCTTCATAATGCTTCTTTAATTCATGATGATATAATTGATAAGGACGATTTCAGAAGGGGAGAACCCTCCTTTCATTATAGATACAAAATATATCACGATAAATATAATATAAAAAAAATGGAAAAAGACGATTATGGTAATTGTATTGGGATAATTGGGGGAGATTCTGCTTTTTTTTTAGGTCTTGAGGCCTTTCTAAATAATGATTTTGAACCAGCTCTTAATAATGAAGCCATAAGAATTTATAAAAATGCATTTTTAGAAGTAAGTAATGGGGTTCTCATTGAAATGGATATGGTAAATAAGGACTTCCCTTTAATGGATGATTATATCACCATGATATCCTTAAAAACTGGTGCCTTATTGAAAAATTCCGTGTTAATAGGAGCGACCTATGCAAGAGCAGAAAAGCATCAAAAAGAGGCAATATCCCAATTTGCATTAAATTTGGGTATTATTTTTCAAATTATAGATGATATCTTAGGCACCTTCGGAGATGAGAAAGTCACAGGAAAACCCACGGATGGAGATATAAGAGAAGGTAAAAAAACCTGCCTATTACTCTCAGCATGGGAAAGATTAGCGGGATCAAAGAAGAGATTATTAAAGGAATTAACCGAGAAAAAAGAAATTTCAATTGAAGATGTCAATCAAGTTAAGGAATTGTTTAAGGACGCTAATGTAGTGAATGCTTGTCAAGAAAAAGCACAATATTATTATGATCTATCATTAGATGAGTTAGAGTCGATGGAAAAAGAAATGAACAGTTCAGAAACAGAATTTTTTAAGGATCTTCTTGCTTTTGTAAAAAACAGAAAATTCTAAAGAAAATGAAGATAATTCATTTTAGTTTTTCACTTTATTTGTAATTGAATTATACGGTAATAAGTTTCTTGACATTCTTTATTTTTTACTTTTCAATAGTTTTAAACGATAATATAGTCAATTTCCTTTCTTTAAATTAAAAAAAAATCAGAGTATTATTTTCAAAAGTAAAAATAAATAGAAAATGATAGAAATTTTTTATAAAAAATAATAAAGATTATTCCAATCCCGCTTGTTGGAGGAGAGAATCCAATTCTTTATCAGATAAAAATCCTTTTACAGACATTAAAGAGCGAGCTTCATTAATAACATCCATTAAACTAGGTTTTTCTTCAGTTTGAGAGGCTTCCAACTTTTGAACTTTCCCTCTTAATTCCTCAATTTCATCCACGTTTTTAAGCAATTTTTCTTTAAGAGATTCGATCTCTTGATCTTTTTCATTTGTTATTTTATCGAGAGAATTTCTAAGCCTTTCTGTTTCACCATTATAATCTGCAGTGGCTTTTTCATATTCTTCTTTAATTGCCTTGATTTCATTTTCTTTTTCTGAAACTTGGCTTTTCATATGATTGACAGCATTCTCTTTCTCTGAGATTTGACTCTTTACTTGGTTAATCTCATTAGTTTTATCAACTAATTGCCCTTTAATGGTATTAATCTCAACATCTTTTTCTGATATTTTCTTCTGGATTTCATTGACATTATTTTTTAATCCTTCTATTTCTTTTGCCTTAACATCTATATCAGACTTTAAATTATTGATTTCTTTGGTTAAATTGTTGGATTTTTCCTCTAAACTATTTATCTTATCCTCCGAGGTTGAAAGATTATTCATTAAATCCTTTTTTTCTTTAATAACTTGATCCAAATTTTTTTGATTATCAGAGAGTTTCTTCTCTAATTCAGAAACTTTTTTTTCTGCTTCCGTTAATTTCTTTTCCAAATCTATCTTCTCGGATCGAAGATCCAATAAAAAAGTTCCATCAATTTTTATTTTTGAATCAGGTTTCTCCTCTATTTTAGGCCAATCGATACTAATCGTTTTTCACCGATAAAAGTTATTTTCAATTGAGTTTTAAAATTATTATAATTAATTAAGATTATTAATTTTATTTTTTTAAATTCTAGACATTCCAAAATATAACTTGAATTTATCAAATACGTTCAAATAGGAGCGATTGGATGAAAGAAATGTTAGTAGGAATTTCGGGAACTACAGGCGTTCAAATCGGTACCCATTTCTTGAAGAAACTTTATGAATTGGGTGTTAATTTTGAATTAATAATATCAGAAATGGCACAAGAAATTATTAGGCTTGAAACAAAGGAAGAAATATCTGATTTAAAAAAGTTGGCTACACATGTTTATAATAACAACGATCTAACGGCCCCTCCAGCAAGCGGATCATCCAAATTTGATACAATGGTAATCATTCCATGTTCTATGAAAACGTTATCCGCTATATCTCAGGGATATGCAAATACCTTGATCTCAAGGGCAGCTGATGTCATAATAAAAGAAGGTGGAAAGCTAGTTTTAGTTCCGAGAGAAAGTCCTTTAAGTGTCATCCATCTAAAGAACATGCTTTTTTTAGCAAAACTAGGAGTAGTCATTGCTCCCCCCATACCATCCTTTTATTACCATCCTACTTCTCTCGATGAATTAATCGAACATATGATTGGTAGAATATTGGATCAGTTAGGGATTGAAGTCAATATTAAAAGATGGAATTCAATTTATGAAAATTCTAAAAAATAGAGTGTTTGATTCATCATGAGAGACTTTTTAAAAAAAATAAATCTTAGAGCTCAAGAGAAAAGTATATCAATCAAAAATGTTGCAAAAGAAATTCAACTTGCAAATGAAGTACCTACTAAATTCAAAATCGA
>CAYLZE010000020.1:59523-60262 GCA_964388035.1 uncultured archaeon | reverse complement strand
TAAGGAATAATAAAAAATTTAAACCTATGTACATTTCAATATTATATTTACTAAAAATTATCTTAACTAAATAATCAAATTAAACCTAATTAAAAATAGAAGTGGACATAAATGTCAAAATCTGACAAACCTCATTTGAATTTAGTCATAATAGGACACATTGACCACGGAAAATCAACCATGATGGGTGCTCTGCTCATTAAAACGGGCGCCGTCACCGACAGAGAAGCCAGAGAGCTAGAAAAAATTGCTAAAGAATTCGACCGTGAATCCTGGTCATACGCCTATGTTTTCGACCGATTGAAGGAAGAGAGGCAAAGGGGTATTACCATTGACTTGGCATTCAGAAAATTTGAGACACCTTCAAAATATTTTACCATTATTGACGCTCCGGGACATGCTGACTTTGTAAAGAACATGATTACAGGAGCCAGCCAAGCTGATGCAGCAATTTTAGTAGTTTCTGGTAAGAAAGGAGAAATGGAAGTTGGAGTGGCACAAAATGGACAAACTAGAGAACATGCGTTTTTGGCTCGAACTCTTGGTGTTAAACAAGTGATTGTTGCTTTAAATAAAGCAGATTCTTATGAATATAATGAAGACCGATACAATGAATGCAAGGATGCTGTTTCAGACCTTTTAAAACTCGTAGGATTTAAGGTATCTGATATTCCCTTTGTTCCGGTGAGCGGGCTAAGGGGCGATAATTTAACGGAGAGATCCGATAAAATGCCATGGT